>NZ_CP013362.1:303033-606066 GCF_001718315.1 Burkholderia diffusa
CCGAAGCGCAGAAGACGCGTGACATTACCGGCGGTCTGCCGCGGGTGGCGGAACTGTTCGAAGCGCGTTCGCCGAAGGATGCCGGCATTCTCGCGGAAGTCACCGGCACGACGTCGTTCGGCAAGGACACGAAGGGCAAGCAGCGTCTCGTCATCACGGACCTCGAAGGCAATCAGCACGAGTTCCTGATCGCGAAGGAAAAGCAGGTGCTGGTCCACGATGCTCAGGTCGTCAACAAGGGCGAAATGATCGTGGACGGCCCGGCCGATCCGCACGACATCCTGCGTCTGCAGGGTATCGAGGCGCTGTCGCGCTACATCGTCGACGAAGTGCAGGACGTGTATCGTCTGCAGGGCGTGAAGATCAACGACAAGCACATCGAGGTGATCGTTCGCCAGATGCTGCGTCGTGTGCAGATCACCGACAACGGTGATACGCGCTTCATCCCGGGCGAACAGGTCGAGCGTTCCGACATGCTGGACGAGAACGATCGCATGATCGCCGAGGGCAAGCGCCCGGCTTCGTACGACAACGTGCTCCTCGGTATCACGAAGGCGTCGCTGTCGACTGACTCGTTCATCTCGGCGGCATCGTTCCAGGAAACGACCCGCGTGCTGACCGAAGCGGCGATCATGGGCAAGCGCGACGATCTGCGCGGCCTGAAGGAAAACGTGATCGTCGGCCGCCTGATCCCGGCCGGTACGGGTCTCGCGTTCCACAAGGCACGCAAGGCGAAGGAGATGTCCGACCGCGAGCGTTTCGATCAGATCGCAGCGGAAGAGGCATTCGACTTCGGCACGCCGAGCGCGCCTGCGGAAGAGCCGCAACACCCGGCAGCCGAATAAGCGCGGGCGGCGCGAGCCGCCTCACGCTGCGTATTCGCTGTCATCGAAACCGCCCGGTTCGCCGGGCGGTTTTTTTTGTCCGTCGTTCACGTGCATGACGGGCTTGCCGCACGTTTGCGCAGGCCCGTCATGCGCGCGCACGAACCCTGTCCGATTGGCCAACGTTGCACGATTCGCCGCGCGCTGCGCGAGCGGGTTGTTAAAATCGCGGTCATCGTCCTGCCGTCCTCGTTCTCATCATTCATGTCCCGCGCCCTCGAAATCCTCGACGAAGTCTTTGGTTATTCCGCATTTCGCGGCCAGCAGGGCGAGATCGTCGAACACGTCGCCGGCGGCGGCGATTGCCTCGTGCTGATGCCGACGGGCGGCGGCAAATCGCTGTGCTACCAGATTCCGGCGCTGCTGCGCCGCGAAGCCGGCCAGGGCGCCGGCATCGTGGTGTCGCCGCTGATCGCGCTGATGCAGGACCAGGTCGCCGCGCTCAGCGAGGTCGGCGTGCGGGCGGCCTATCTGAACTCGACGCTGTCGGGCGCCGAGGCTGCGGCGACCGAGCGCGCGCTGCGCGAGGGCGAGATCGACCTGCTGTACGTCGCACCCGAGCGGCTGATGACTGGGCGCTTCCTCGAGCTGCTCGAGCGCGCGAAGATCGGGCTGTTCGCGATCGACGAGGCGCATTGCGTGTCGCAGTGGGGGCACGACTTCCGTCCCGAATACATCCAGCTGTCGGTGCTGCACGAGCGCTTCCCGTCGGTGCCGCGCATCGCGCTGACGGCCACCGCCGACGCGATCACGCGAGACGAGATCATCCATCGTCTCGCGCTCGACGACGCGCGAGTGTTCGTATCGAGCTTCGACCGGCCGAACATCCGTTACCGGATCGTCGAGAAGGACAACGCGCGCGCGCAGCTGCTCGACTTCATCCGCGCGGAGCACACGAACGCGGACGGCACGACCGACACGGGCGTTGTTTACTGCCTGTCGCGCCGCAAGGTCGAGGAAACGGCCGAATGGCTGAAGGCGCAGGGCGTGCGCGCGCTGCCGTACCACGCGGGGATGGAGTTCGAGGTGCGGCAGAAGCATCAGGAAATGTTCCAGCGCGAGGAAGGCATCGTGATGTGCGCGACCATCGCGTTCGGCATGGGCATCGACAAGCCCGACGTGCGCTTCGTCGCGCACCTCGATTTGCCGAAGAGCGTCGAAGGCTACTACCAGGAAACCGGCCGGGCGGGCCGCGACGGGATGCCGGCGAACGCGTGGATGGCGTATGGGCTCGGCGACGTCGTCCAGCAGCGCAAGATGATCGATGAATCCGATGCGGACGATGCGCACAAGCGCGTGCAGACGTCGAAGCTCGATGCGCTGCTCGGGCTGTGCGAGACGATCTCGTGCCGGCGTGTGCGGCTTCTGAACTACTTCGGCGAGGCGAGCCAGCCGTGCGGCAACTGCGACACGTGCCTCGAGCCGCCCGATTCATGGGACGCGACGCGCGAGGCGCAGATGGCGCTGTCGTGCGTATTCCGCGCGCAGCGCGCGAGTGGTTTCAATTTCGGCTCGAGCCATCTGATCGAAATCCTGCGCGGCGGCCGCACCGAGAAGGTGCTGCAGCGCGGCCACGACCAGCTCAGCACGTTCGGGATCGGCGCATCGCTGTCCGAGCCTGAATGGCGCGCGATATTCAGGCAACTCGTGGCGTACGGCTATCTGGCGGTCGACCATGGTGGCTTCGGCGCGCTGATGCTGACCGAGGCCGCGAAGCCGGTGCTGAAGAACGAGGAGAAGGTCACGCTGCGCCGCTACGTAAAGCCGCAGCGCACGCGCCAATCGTCGAGCCGCAGCGGTACGCGGGTCGACCCGACGGCCGGCATGGGCACCCGCGAGCGGGCACGCTGGGACGCGCTGCGCGCGTGGCGCGCGGAAACCGCGAAGTCCGACGGCGTGCCGGCCTACGTGATCTTCCACGACGCGACGCTGGCCGAAATCGCGCGCAACGCGCCGGAGACTATCGACGATCTGCGCCATATCCCCGGCATGGGTGTGCGCAAGCTCGAACGCTTCGGCGACGAGATCATCGACGTCGTCGAATCGGCATGACACAGGGGTTCGGACCCTTCCGGTAAATCCCCCGCACGGCCGGCAGATCACGCAAGCCGTTGACTTAGTTGGCATTTCCGGAATATCATGCTGGGTTCCGGTATTCGGTGGGCCGAGTCGCGTCGAAGATTGTTCGCAGGTTCGTGTCCGTATCGCCGGTTCGGAAGTCAACTGTGCGTCGATTCTCGCTTTGCCCGAAATCGGTGTGCAGATTTTGTTCAATTTCAGGAATAAACAATGCCAACCATCAACCAACTGGTTCGCAAAGGCCGTCAGTCGGAAACGACGAAGAGCAAGAGCCCGGCCCTGCAGGACTGCCCCCAGCGTCGCGGCGTGTGCACCCGTGTGTACACGACGACGCCGAAGAAGCCGAACTCGGCACTCCGTAAGGTTGCCAAGGTTCGTCTGACGAACGGCTTCGAAGTGATTTCGTACATCGGCGGTGAAGGCCACAACCTGCAGGAACACTCGGTTGTGCTGATCCGCGGCGGCCGTGTGAAGGACTTGCCGGGTGTGCGTTACCACATGGTTCGCGGCTCGCTGGATACCCAGGGCGTCAAGGACCGTAAGCAAGCGCGCTCGAAGTACGGCGCGAAGCGTGCAAAGGCTGCCAAGTAAGCAGTTTTTGACCAGGGATCGCCGCAGGGCGGTCAAGGCGGGAGTACCGGATTGCCGGTGCTGTCGAGTAAGTGGTCACCCGGCCAAGCTGGTTAGTCGTGAAGATGTGATCGGGTTTGTTGGTGACCGTGGGGCTGGATGCAGCTCCAACTGAACAGGTAAAGGAAGAATCATGCCGCGTCGTCGCGAAGTCCCCAAGCGGGAAGTGTTGCCGGATCCGAAGTTCGGCAACGTTGATGTAGCCAAGTTCATGAACATGCTGATGCTGTCCGGCAAGAAGTCGGTCGCAGAGCGCATCGTTTATGGCGCATTCGAACAAATCCAGACCAAGGGTGGCAAGGACCCGCTGGAAGTGTTCACCGTTGCGCTCAACAACGTGAAGCCGGTGGTCGAAGTGAAGAGCCGTCGCGTTGGTGGTGCCAACTATCAGGTTCCGGTCGAAGTGCGCCCGTCGCGTCGTATGGCATTGGCGATGCGCTGGCTGCGTGAGGCTGCGAAGAAGCGCAGCGAGAAGTCGATGGCTCTGCGTCTGGCAGGCGAACTCACCGAAGCGGCCGAAGGCCGTGGCGGCGCGATGAAGAAGCGCGATGAAGTTCACCGCATGGCAGAAGCCAACCGCGCGTTCTCGCATTTCCGCTTCTAAGCGCCTGGCTGGGCTGTTTGCGGAAATAAATTCCGGGCGGGTGCGCTATTCAGGCGCCTCGCCCGTTTGTGTTGAAGCGCGATGCAGCAGGGCTGCATCGTGTCATCCCCGTAGAGGATCAAAGTGGCTCGCAAGACTCCTATCGAGCGCTACCGCAATATCGGTATTAGCGCTCACATCGACGCCGGCAAGACGACGACGACCGAGCGCATTCTGTTTTACACCGGTGTGAACCACAAGATCGGTGAAGTCCACGACGGCGCAGCAACGATGGACTGGATGGAGCAGGAACAAGAGCGTGGCATCACGATCACGTCCGCTGCTACCACGGCCTTCTGGAAGGGCATGGGCGGCAACTATCCGGAACACCGCATCAACATCATCGACACCCCGGGCCACGTCGACTTCACGATCGAAGTGGAGCGTTCGATGCGCGTGCTCGACGGCGCGTGCATGGTGTACTGCGCAGTGGGCGGCGTGCAGCCGCAGTCGGAAACGGTGTGGCGCCAGGCCAACAAGTACAAGGTGCCCCGTCTCGCGTTCGTCAACAAGATGGACCGTACCGGCGCGAACTTCTTCAAGGTCTACGACCAGCTCCGCCTGCGCCTGAAGGCGAACCCGGTTCCGGTCGTGGTGCCGATCGGCTCGGAAGAAAACTTCAAGGGCGTGGTCGACCTGATCAAGATGAAGGCGATCATTTGGGACGAAGCGTCGCAAGGCACGAAGTTCGACTACGTCGACATCCCGGCCGAGCTCGCGGACACCTGCAAGGAATGGCGCGAAAAGATGGTCGAAGCGGCTGCTGAAGCCAGCGAAGACCTGATGAACAAGTACCTGGAAGAAGGCGATCTGCCGGAAGCCGACATCGTCAAGGCGCTGCGCGACCGTACGATCGCGTGCGAAATCCAGCCGATGCTGTGCGGTACCGCGTTCAAGAACAAGGGCGTGCAGCGCATGCTCGACGCCGTGATCGACTTCCTGCCGTCGCCGGTCGACATCCCGCCGGTCAAGGGCGAGCTCGAAGATGGCGCGGAAGCCGAGCGCAAGGCGTCGGACGACGAGAAGTTCTCGTCGCTCGCGTTCAAGATCATGACCGACCCGTTCGTCGGTCAGCTGATCTTCTTCCGTGTGTACTCGGGCGTCGTGAACTCGGGCGACACGCTGCTGAACTCGACCAAGGGCAAGAAGGAACGCCTCGGCCGTATTCTGCAGATGCACGCGAACCAGCGTGAAGAAATCAAGGAAGTTCGCGCAGGCGACATCGCTGCTGCGGTCGGCCTGAAGGAAGCGACCACGGGCGACACGCTGTGCGATCCGGCACACCCGATCGTGCTCGAGCGCATGGTGTTCCCGGAGCCGGTGATCTCGCAGGCCGTCGAGCCGAAGACCAAGGCTGACCAGGAAAAGATGGGCCTCGCGCTGAACCGCCTGGCGCAGGAAGATCCGTCGTTCCGCGTGCAGACCGACGAAGAGTCGGGCCAGACCATCATCTCGGGCATGGGCGAGCTCCACCTCGAAATTCTGGTCGACCGGATGAAGCGTGAATTCGGCGTGGAAGCAACCGTCGGCAAGCCGCAGGTTGCGTACCGCGAAACGATCCGTTCGACGGCGAAGGACGTCGACGGCAAGTTCGTCAAGCAGTCGGGTGGTCGCGGCCAGTACGGTCACGCGGTCATCACGCTCGAGCCGAACGAACAGGGCAAGGGCTACGAGTTCTTCGACGAGATCAAGGGTGGTGTGATTCCGCGTGAATACATCCCGGCGGTCGACAAGGGTATCCAGGACACGCTGAAGTCGGGCGTGCTCGCGGGCTTCCCGGTCGTCGACGTGAAGGTTCACCTGACGTTCGGTTCGTACCACGACGTTGACTCGAACGAAAACGCGTTCCGCATGGCCGGTTCGATGGCGTTCAAGGAAGCGATGCGCAAGGCGAACCCGGTCGTCCTCGAGCCGATGATGGCTGTTGAAGTCGAGACGCCGGAAGACTACATGGGCAACGTGATGGGCGACCTGTCGGGCCGTCGCGGCATCGTCCAGGGCATGGAAGACATGGTTGGCGGCGGCAAGATCGTTCGCGCCGAAGTGCCGCTGTCGGAAATGTTCGGTTACTCGACGTCGCTGCGTTCGCTGACGCAAGGTCGTGCAACGTACACGATGGAGTTCAAGCACTACGCTGAAGCTCCGCGCAACGTTGCTGAAGCGATCATCAGCGCGAAGTCGAAGTAAATCTGTAGCTACCAACCGATATTTTTTGAAAGAAGAGAATCATGGCAAAAGAAAAGTTTGAGCGGACCAAGCCGCACGTCAACGTTGGTACGATTGGTCACGTTGACCACGGCAAGACGACGCTGACGGCAGCGATCACGACGGTTCTGACGAAGAAGTTCGGCGGCGAAGCGAAGGCCTACGACCAGATCGACGCGGCACCGGAAGAAAAGGCGCGCGGCATCACGATCAACACGGCACACGTCGAGTACGAAACGGCAAACCGCCACTACGCACACGTCGACTGCCCGGGCCACGCTGACTATGTGAAGAACATGATCACGGGCGCGGCGCAGATGGACGGCGCGATCCTGGTTTGCTCGGCAGCAGACGGCCCGATGCCGCAAACGCGTGAGCACATTCTGCTGGCGCGTCAGGTTGGCGTTCCGTACATCATCGTGTTCCTGAACAAGTGCGACATGGTGGACGACGCAGAACTGCTCGAGCTGGTCGAGATGGAAGTTCGCGAACTGCTGTCGAAGTACGACTTCCCGGGCGACGACACGCCGATCGTGAAGGGTTCGGCCAAGCTGGCGCTGGAAGGCGACACGGGCGAGCTGGGCGAAGTGGCGATCATGAACCTGGCAGACGCACTGGACACGTACATCCCGACGCCGGAGCGTGCGGTTGACGGCGCGTTCCTGATGCCGGTGGAAGACGTGTTCTCGATCTCGGGCCGTGGTACGGTGGTGACGGGTCGTGTCGAGCGTGGCATCGTGAAGGTCGGCGAGGAAATCGAAATCGTCGGTATCAAGCCGACGGTGAAGACGACCTGCACGGGCGTTGAAATGTTCCGCAAGCTGCTGGACCAAGGTCAGGCAGGCGACAACGTCGGTATCCTGCTGCGCGGCACGAAGCGTGAAGACGTGGAGCGTGGCCAGGTTCTGGCGAAGCCGGGTTCGATCACGCCGCACACGCACTTCACGGCTGAAGTGTACGTGCTGAGCAAGGACGAAGGCGGTCGTCACACGCCGTTCTTCAACAACTACCGTCCGCAGTTCTACTTCCGTACGACGGACGTGACGGGCTCGATCGAGCTGCCGAAGGACAAGGAAATGGTGATGCCGGGCGACAACGTGTCGATCACGGTGAAGCTGATCGCTCCGATCGCGATGGAAGAAGGTCTGCGCTTCGCAATCCGCGAAGGCGGCCGTACCGTCGGCGCCGGCGTCGTCGCCAAGATCATCGAGTAAGATCGACGATCCGCGGACTCCTCCGGAGTCCGCGATTCCACGGTAGGCAGTCGTACCGTCGAAACCGGGTGTCCAGTTTGATCTGGCACCCGGTTTTGTATTTGTGGCGTGCGCGTTGCTGCATTGACAAACGCACGCCACCACTTTGATTTTTCGTGTAGAATCGCGGGCTTAGCAGTGGAAGTGCCGTTCGGAATCTGGCGCCTCGCTCCCCGCAGGCAACAGGTTTCGCGTTCTTTTAGTGTCCGGCGATGCAACATCGCCTCGCTCTTTTCAAGGAATCGTCATGCAGCAACAGAAAATCCGCATTCGCCTGAAGGCTTTCGACTATCGTCTGATCGATCAATCGGCTGCCGAAATCGTCGATACCGCGAAGCGGACTGGCGCAATCGTCCGTGGCCCGGTGCCGCTGCCGACGCGCATTCAGCGTTTTGACATCCTGCGTTCGCCGCACGTCAACAAGACGTCGCGCGATCAGCTCGAAATCCGTACCCACCAGCGCCTGATGGACATCGTCGATCCGACCGACAAGACGGTTGACGCGCTGATGAAGCTCGACTTGCCGGCTGGCGTCGACGTGGAAATCAAGCTGCAGTAAGGGTTTCGGCGCCACCCGGCGTGCTGGGTGGTGCTAAGTCTTTGTATTGCTTGCGGAAATCGAGAAGTCGGGCTATACTGCTTGGCTTTTCGCGTATTCGCGTAAAAAAGTTGGGCCTTGCGTGCCCGGCATTTTGTAAATCAGCCCCGACCAATCGCAGTCGGGAATGGAGAAAATGATGAGCCTTGGACTCGTAGGTCGCAAGGTTGGCATGACCCGTATCTTCACGGCTGAAGGGGATTCGATTCCCGTCACCGTGCTGGACGTGTCGGACAACCGCGTGACGCAGATCAAGACTGTTGAAACCGACGGCTACACGGCCGTGCAGGTTGCATTCGGCTCCCGCCGCGCATCGCGCGTGACGAAGCCGCTGGCAGGTCATCTCGCCAAAGCCGGCGTCGAAGCCGGTGAAATCCTCAAGGAATTCCGCATCGATGCGGCCAAGGCAGCTGAGCTGTCGAATGGCGCCGTGGTCGGTGCTGATCTTTTCGAAGTGGGCCAGAAGGTCGACGTGCAAGGCGTGTCGATCGGTAAGGGCTACGCTGGTACGATCAAGCGTTACAACTTCTCCTCCGGCCGTGCCACCCACGGTAACTCGCGCTCGCACAATGTGCCGGGCTCGATCGGTATGGCGCAGGATCCGGGTCGCGTTTTCCCGGGTAAGCGCATGACGGGTCACCTCGGTGACGTTACGGTGACGGTGCAGAACCTCGAAATCGCTCGTATCGACGCAGAGCGCAAGCTGCTGCTCGTCAAGGGTGCGATTCCGGGCGCGAAGGGCGGCAAGGTTTTCGTGACGCCGGCCGTCAAGACCAAGGGGGCGAAATAATGGAACTCAAGCTCCTGAACGAAAATGGTCAGGAAGGTGCAGTGGTCAACGCGTCGGACGTCGTGTTCGGTCGTGACTACAACGAAGCGCTGATCCATCAGGTCGTCGTCGCGTACCAGGCGAATGCTCGCCAGGGTAACCGCGCACAGAAGGACCGCGAGCAAGTCAAGCACACCACCAAGAAGCCGTGGCGTCAGAAGGGTACGGGCCGCGCTCGTGCCGGTATGTCGTCGAGCCCGCTGTGGCGTGGCGGTGGTCGCATCTTCCCGAACTCGCCGGAAGAAAACTTCTCGCACAAGGTCAACAAGAAGATGCATCGCGCAGGTCTCTGCTCGATCTTCTCGCAGCTGGCCCGTGAAGGCCGTCTGTCGGTCGTCGAGGACATCATCCTCGAAGCGCCGAAGACCAAGCTGCTGG
This sequence comes from Burkholderia diffusa, assembly GCF_001718315.1. Lineage (NCBI taxonomy): Bacteria > Pseudomonadati > Pseudomonadota > Betaproteobacteria > Burkholderiales > Burkholderiaceae > Burkholderia > Burkholderia diffusa. The sequence continues at coordinate 312,533 of NZ_CP013362.1, forward strand.
CTGACAAATTCAAGACCATGGGTCTCGATTCCGTGCTGATCATTACGGACACGGTCGACGAGAACCTGTACCTGGCTTCGCGCAACCTGCCGCACGTGGCGATTGTCGAGCCGCGCTACGCTGACCCGCTGTCGCTGATCTACTTCAAGAAAGTGCTGGTCACGAAGGCTGCGGTCGCCCAGATCGAGGAGTTGCTGTCATGAGCGAGATTCGCAAGAACGATCATCGTTTGATGCAGGTCCTGCTCGCACCGGTGATTTCCGAAAAGGCGACGCTGGTTGCCGACAAGAACGAGCAAGTCGTGTTCGAAGTCGCACCGGATGCCACGAAGCAGGAAGTGAAGGCGGCTGTCGAGCTGCTGTTCAAGGTTGAAGTTGATTCGGTCAACGTGCTGGTTCAGAAGGGCAAGCAAAAGCGCTTCGGCCGTTCGATGGGCCGCCGCAAGGACGTGAAGAAGGCGTACGTTTGCCTGAAGCCCGGCCAGGAAATCAACTTTGAAGCGGAGGCCAAGTAATCATGGCAATCGTGAAAGTTAAACCGACTTCGCCGGGTCGCCGCGCGATGGTCAAGGTGGTCAACAAGAATCTGCATCAGGGCAAGCCGTACGCGGCGCTGCTCGACTCGCAGAGCTCGACCGCCGGCCGTAACAACAACGGCCGCATCACCACCCGTCACAAGGGTGGTGGTCACAAGCAGCACTATCGTATCGTCGATTTCCGTCGCACGAAGGATGGCATCCCGGCAAAGGTCGAGCGTCTCGAGTACGACCCGAACCGCAGCGCGAACATCGCGCTGGTGCTCTACGCAGACGGCGAGCGTCGCTACATCATCGCCCCGAAGGGCCTGACCGTCGGCCAACAGCTGATGTCGGGTTCGGAAGCGCCGATCCGTGCAGGCAACACGCTGCCGATCCGCAACATTCCGGTCGGTACGACGATCCACTGCATCGAGATGCTGCCGGGCAAGGGCGCGCAAATGGCGCGTTCGGCTGGCACGTCGGCCATGCTGCTGGCACGTGAAGGCGTCTACGCGCAGGTTCGTCTGCGTTCGGGCGAAATCCGCCGCGTGCACATCGAGTGCCGTGCAACGATCGGTGAAGTTGGCAACGAAGAGCACAGCCTGCGCCAGATCGGCAAGGCTGGCGCGAACCGCTGGCGCGGTATCCGCCCGACGGTGCGTGGCGTTGCAATGAACCCGGTTGATCACCCGCACGGTGGTGGTGAGGGCAAGACGGCTGCAGGTCGCGACCCGGTGAGCCCGTGGGGTACGCCGGCTAAGGGTTACCGCACCCGCAGCAACAAGCGCACGACGACGATGATCGTCCAGCGCCGTCACAAGCGTTAAGGAGTAGGCAATGGCACGTTCTGTAAAAAAAGGTCCGTTCTGCGACGCCCATTTGCTGAAGAAAGTTGAGGCGGCTGCAGCTTCGCGCGACAAAAAGCCGATCAAGACCTGGTCGCGTCGCTCGACGATTCTGCCGGATTTCATCGGCCTGACGATCGCTGTTCACAACGGCCGTCAACACGTTCCGGTGTACATCTCGGAAAACATGGTCGGCCACAAGCTTGGCGAGTTCGCACTGACCCGTACGTTCAAGGGTCACGCGGCCGACAAGAAGGCCAAGAAATAAGGGGCAATCAAGATGGAAGTGAAAGCAATTCATCGCGGTGCCCGCATCTCGGCGCAAAAAACGCGCCTTGTGGCTGACCAGATCCGCGGTTTGCCGGTCGACAAGGCGCTGAACGTTCTGACGTTCTCGCCGAAGAAGGCGGCTGGCATCGTGAAGAAGGTTGTGCTGTCGGCAATCGCGAATGCGGAGCACAACGAAGGCGCTGATATCGACGAGCTCAAGATCAAGAGCATCTACGTCGACAAGGCTGCATCGCTCAAGCGTTTTACCGCGCGCGCCAAGGGCCGCGGTAACCGCATCGAGAAGCAATCCTGTCACATCACTGTGACGGTCGGGAATTAAGGAGCCATACGATGGGACAGAAAATTCATCCGACTGGCTTCCGCCTGGCTGTCAGCCGCAATTGGGCTTCGCGTTGGTACGCGAACAACAACAATTTCGCGGCGATGCTGCAGGAAGACATCGGTGTTCGTGAATACCTGAAGAAGAAGCTGAAGAACGCTTCGGTCGGTCGGGTCGTCATCGAGCGTCCGGCAAAGAACGCGCGCATCACGATTTACAGCTCGCGTCCGGGCGTCGTCATCGGCAAGAAGGGCGAGGATATCGAACAGCTGAAGACGGAGCTGCAACGCCGCATGGGCGTGCCGGTTCACGTCAACATCGAAGAAATCCGCAAGCCGGAAACCGATGCGCAACTGATCGCTGACTCGATCACGCAACAGCTCGAGCGCCGGATCATGTTCCGCCGCGCGATGAAGCGTGCGATGCAGAACGCGATGCGTCTGGGTGCCCAAGGCATCAAGATCATGAGCGCGGGCCGTCTGAACGGTATCGAAATCGCACGTACGGAGTGGTATCGCGAAGGTCGCGTGCCCCTTCACACGCTGCGTGCCGACATCGACTACGCAACCTCGGAAGCGAAGACGACCTACGGGATCATCGGTGTCAAGGTGTGGGTGTACAAGGGCGACACGCTCGGCCGCAATGACGCGCCGGTGGTCGAAGAAGTAGCCGAAGACAAGCGTCCGCGTCGCAATGCGCGTCCGGGCGACCGTCGTCCGCGCCGTGACGGCGAAGGCGGCGCTCCGGGTGCTCGTCGTGGCGCACCGCGCCGTGGCGCCGGCAAGCCGGAAGACGGCAAGACTGGAGAATAACGATGCTGCAACCGAAACGCAGGAAGTATCGCAAAGAGCAGAAGGGTCGTAACACCGGCAAGGCGACGCGCGGCAACGCCGTGTCGTTCGGTGAATTCGGCCTGAAGGCGATCGGTCGCGGTCGTTTGACCGCACGTCAAATTGAAGCGGCGCGTCGTGCAATGACGCGTCACATCAAGCGTGGCGGCCGCATCTGGATCCGGATCTTCCCGGACAAGCCGATTTCGCAAAAGCCGGCAGAAGTGCGTATGGGTAACGGTAAGGGTAACCCGGAGTACTACGTCGCCGAAATCCAGCCGGGCAAGATGCTCTATGAAATGGACGGCGTAACCGAAGAACTGGCACGCGAAGCGTTCCGTCTGGCTGCAGCGAAGCTGCCGCTGAAGACGACGTTCATCGTGCGCCAGCTCGGCGCCTAAGGAGAAAACATGAAGGCTTCCGAACTTCTCCAGAAAGACCAGGCCGCGCTCAACAAGGAGCTGGCGGACCTGCTGAAGGCGCAATTCGGCCTGCGCATGCAACTCGCGACCCAGCAGCTCACGAACACGAGCCAGCTGAAGAAGGTTCGTCGCGACATCGCACGTGTGCGGACCGTCATGACTCAGAAGGCGAACCAGAAATGAACGATAGCGTGAAAACCTCGCTGAAGCGGACGCTGGTCGGTCGGGTCGTCAGCAACAAGATGGACAAGACCGTCACCGTGCTGATCGAGCACCGCGTCAAGCACCCGATCTACGGCAAGTATGTCGTGCGCTCGAAGAAGTACCACGCGCATGATGAAGCGAACACCTGCAACGAAGGCGATCTCGTCGAAATCCAGGAAACCCGTCCTGTTTCGAAGACGAAGGCCTGGACGGTGTCGCGCCTCGTCGAAGCAGCTCGCGTCATCTAAGCGGGCAGAGCAGTAGGCAGTAACAGGCGCTTCACCACGAAGTGCTTGAAATCGCAAAGTTTTTGCTTGCGTGACCGGGATTATTTGTTATAATCCCGGTCTTCCCTCTTTATGGGAGCCCCGTCGCGGGCGAAGTTGGTGGGGGAAGCGGACTGGCGCCAGCCTGTCCGAAAGATTCACCGAATTGCGATGGCGGGTTTCGTTTGCCGTCGCTGCTGTTCCAACCCAAGCAGCCGATTGGCTGACGGGACCAAGACTGACCGAATGCATCATGGTGGTGCATCCGGATTAAGTTGGGAAAGACAAACCATGATCCAGACCGAATCTCGGCTCGAAGTAGCCGACAACACGGGTGCGCGTGAAGTCATGTGCATCAAGGTGCTCGGCGGCTCGAAGCGTCGTTATGCCGGCATTGGCGACATCATCAAGGTGACCGTCAAAGAAGCAACGCCGCGCGGGCGCGTGAAGAAAGGCGAAATCTACAACGCCGTGGTGGTCCGCACCGCCAAGGGTGTTCGCCGTCAAGACGGCTCGCTGATCAAGTTCGACGGCAACGCCGCTGTGCTTTTGAATAACAAGCTTGAGCCGATCGGCACCCGTATCTTCGGGCCGGTGACGCGTGAGCTGCGTAGCGAACGATTCATGAAGATCGTTTCGCTGGCGCCGGAAGTGCTGTAAGGAGTCGCGATGAACAAGATTCGCAAAGGTGACGAAGTTATCGTCGTCACTGGCAAGGACAAGGGCAAGCGCGGCGTCGTGCTGGCTGTCGGTGCAGAACATGTGACGGTTGAAGGTATCAACCTCGTCAAGAAGCATGTGAAGCCGAACCCGATGAAGGGTACGACGGGCGGCGTGGAAGCGAAGACGATGCCCCTGCATATTTCGAACGTCGCACTGGTCGACGCGAATGGCAAGGCGTCGCGTGTTGGCATCAAGGTCGAGGAAGGCAAGAAGGTTCGCTTCCTGAAGACGACCGGTGCCGTACTGAGCGCCTGACGCAGCGGAGTAAAAAATGGCTCGTTTTCAAGAGTTTTACAAAGAAAAGGTTGTGCCCGGCCTGATCGAGAAGTTCGGTTACAAGTCGGTCATGGAAGTGCCGCGCATCACCAAGATCACGCTGAACATGGGTCTTGGCGAAGCGATCGCTGACAAGAAGATCATCGAGAACGCCGTTGGCGACCTCACGAAGATCGCTGGTCAGAAGCCGGTCGTCACGAAGGCGCGCAAGGCAATCGCAGGCTTCAAGATCCGCCAGGGCTACCCGATCGGCGCGATGGTGACGCTGCGTGGCCGTGCGATGTACGAATTCCTCGACCGTTTCGTGACCGTTGCCCTGCCCCGCGTGCGTGACTTCCGCGGTGTGTCGGGCCGTGCTTTCGATGGCCGCGGCAACTACAACATCGGTGTGAAAGAGCAGATCATTTTCCCCGAAATCGACTACGACAAGATCGACGCACTGCGTGGGCTGAACATCAGCATCACGACGACTGCGAAGACCGACGACGAAGCAAAGGCTCTGCTCGCCAGCTTCAAGTTCCCGTTCAGAAACTGAGGTTACCGTGGCTAAACTGGCACTGATCGAACGTGAAAAGAAGCGCGCCCGCCTGGTCGCGAAGTTCGCAGCAAAGCGCGAAGCGCTGAAGGCGATCGTCGAAGACCAAAGCAAGTCGGAAGAAGAGCGCTACGAAGCACGCCTTGAGCTGCAGCAACTGCCCCGCAACGCAAACCCGACCCGCCAGCGTAACCGCTGCGCGATCACGGGCCGTCCGCGTGGCACGTTCCGTAAATTCGGCCTCGCGCGTAACAAGATTCGTGAAATCGCATTCCGTGGCGAGATTCCTGGCCTGACCAAGGCGAGCTGGTAATAGGAGAAACGTAAATGAGCATGAGTGATCCTATCGCCGATATGCTGACTCGCATCCGCAACGCGCAGATGGTCGAGAAGGTATCGGTCGCGATGCCCTCGTCGAAGGTCAAGGTTGCAATCGCGCAAGTCCTCAAGGACGAAGGTTATATCGACGATTTCGCCGTCAAGGCGGAAGGTGCGAAGTCCGAACTGAATATCGCGCTGAAGTACTACGCAGGTCGCCCGGTCATCGAACGCCTCGAGCGCGTGTCGAAGCCTGGTCTGCGCGTGTACCGCGGCCGTAACGACATTCCGCAGGTCATGAACGGCCTGGGCGTGGCAATCGTGTCGACGCCGAAGGGCGTGATGACCGACCGCAAGGCGCGCGCTACCGGCGTCGGCGGCGAAGTCATCTGCTACGTCGCTTAAAGCCGAGGAGAGAGAAACATGTCTCGAGTAGGTAAGAGCCCGATCGCGCTGCAAGGCGCGGAAGTCAAGCTGGCCGACGGTGCGATCACCGTCAAGGGCCCGCTGGGCACCATCACGCAAGCGATCAATCCGCTCGTGAACGTGGCGAACAACGACGGCACGCTGAATCTGTCGCCGGTCGACGAAAGCCGCGAAGCAAACGCACTGTCGGGCACGATGCGCGCGATCATCGCGAATGCCGTGCACGGCGTGACCAAGGGTTTCGAGCGCAAGCTGACGCTGGTTGGCGTCGGTTATCGTGCGCAAGCGCAAGGCGACAAGCTGAACCTGTCGCTGGGTTTCTCGCACCCGGTGGTGCACCAGATGCCGGAAGGCGTCAAGGCTGAAACCCCGACGCAAACCGAAATCGTGATCAAGGGGATCAACAAGCAACAAGTCGGTCAAGTGGCTGCGGAAGTCCGCGGTTACCGTCCGCCGGAGCCGTACAAGGGCAAGGGCGTGCGCTATTCCGACGAGGTTGTGATCCTCAAAGAAACGAAGAAGAAGTAAGGGTGCGCAATCATGGATAAGACTCAATCTCGCCTGCGCCGCGCTCGCCAGACGCGTATCAAGATCGCTGAGCTGCAGGTCGCGCGTCTCGCCGTGCATCGCACGAACACGCACATCTACGCTCAAGTGTTCTCGCCGTGCGGCACCAAGGTGCTCGCCAGCGCGTCGACGCTCGAAGCAGAAGTGCGCGCTGAACTGGCCGACAAGTCGGGCAAGGGCGGCAACGTTAATGCCGCGACGCTGATCGGCAAGCGTATTGCCGAGAAGGCAAAGGCTGCCGGCATCGAATCCGTCGCCTTCGACCGCTCGGGCTTCCGCTACCATGGCCGCGTCAAGGCGCTGGCTGAGGCAGCTCGCGAAGCTGGGCTCAAGTTCTAAGGAAGGAATTCGTCATGGCAAAGATGCAAGCGAAAGTTCAGGCTGACGAGCGCGACGACGGCCTTCGCGAAAAGATGATTTCGGTCAACCGCGTGACCAAGGTCGTGAAGGGGGGCCGTATTCTCGGCTTCGCCGCACTGACCGTGGTTGGCGACGGCGATGGCCGCATCGGTATGGGCAAGGGCAAGGCGAAGGAAGTGCCGGTCGCTGTCCAGAAGGCAATGGAACAAGCTCGCCGCAACATGTTCAAGGTGCCGCTCAAGAACGGCACGCTGCAGCACGAAGTGCACGGCAAGCATGGCGCATCCGCTGTCCTCCTCGCTCCGGCGAAGGCGGGTACGGGCGTGATCGCCGGCGGCCCGATGCGCGCAGTGTTCGACGTGATGGGCGTTCAGAACGTCGTGGCAAAGAGCCACGGTTCGACGAACCCGTACAACCTCGTTCGCGCCACGCTGGACGGTCTGCGCAAGCAGTCGACCCCGGCAGACATCGCGGCGAAGCGCGGCAAGTCCGTCGAAGATATTTTGGGCTAAGCCCGGGTGGTCACCATGTCTGAAAAAACTGTCAAGGTTCAGCTCGTCAAGAGCCTGATCGGGACCCGCGAATCGCACCGTGCGACCGTGCGTGGCCTGGGCCTGCGCCGACTCAACTCGGTTAGCGAGCTGCAGGATACGCCGGCGGTCCGCGGCATGATCAACAAGGTCTCGTACCTCGTTAAGGTCATCGCGTAAGCGGCCCTACGGATCAAGGAGTTGATATGGAATTGAATAACCTGAAGCCGGCCGCTGGTGCAAAGCATGCCAAGCGTCGCGTCGGCCGCGGCATCGGTTCGGGCCTCGGCAAGACGGCTGGCCGTGGTCACAAGGGTCAGAAATCGCGTTCGGGCGGCTTCCACAAAGTCGGTTTCGAAGGCGGTCAGATGCCGCTGCAACGTCGTCTGCCGAAGCGCGGCTTCACGTCGCTGACGAAGGAATTCGTCGGTGAAGTGCGCCTGGGCGACCTCGAGAAGCTGCCGGTCGATGAAATCGATCTGCTCGCACTGAAGCAAGCCGGCCTGGTCGGCGAGCTGACGAAGAGCGCGAAGATCATCGCGACGGGCGAACTGAAGCGCAAGATCGTCGTGAAGGGTCTGGGCGCCACCAAGGGTGCGCGCGCTGCGATCGAAGCGGCTGGCGGTTCGTTCGCCGAGTGACACGCGTAGCGCGTCGTTACTTGCATTCATCGGAGAAGGTACTTGGCTAACAGCCCGAGTCTTGCAAAACCCGGTCGAAGCACGGCGAAATTCGGCGATCTGCGCCGGCGAGCGATGTTCCTGCTCCTGGCGCTGATCGTCTATCGCATCGGCGCGCACATCCCCGTGCCGGGCATCGATCCGGATCAACTGGCGAAGCTGTTCCAGAGTCAGGCGGGCGGCATCCTGGGCATGTTCAACATGTTCTCGGGTGGCGCGCTTTCCCGCTTCACGATCTTTGCGCTGGGGATCATGCCGTACATCTCGGCGTCGATCATCATGCAGTTGCTGGCGATCGTCTCGCCGCAGCTCGAGGCGCTGAAGAAGGAAGGGCAGGCAGGGCAACGGAAGATCACGCAGTACACGCGGTATTTCACCGTGGTGCTCGCGACCTTCCAGGCGTTCGGTATCGCGGCTGCGCTGGAAAACCAGCCCGGCCTCGTGATCGACCCCGGCATGCTGTTCCGGCTGACGACGGTCGTGACGCTGGTTACCGGCACGATGTTCCTGATGTGGCTGGGTGAGCAGATCACCGAGCGTGGTCTGGGCAACGGCATCTCGATCATCATCTTCGGCGGGATCGCAGCAGGGTTCCCGAATGCCGTCGGTGGGCTGTTCGAGCTGGTGCGTACGGGTTCGATGAGCATCATTTCGGCGATCATCATCGTCGTTCTGATTGCCGCGGTGACTTACCTGGTCGTGTTCATCGAACGCGGTCAGCGCAAGATCCTCGTGAACTACGCGAAGCGCCAGGTCGGCAACAAGATCTACGGTGGCCAGTCGTCGCACTTGCCGCTGAAGCTGAACATGTCGGGCGTGATTCCGCCGATCTTCGCGTCGTCGATCATCCTGTTCCCGGCCACGATTCTCGGCTGGTTCAGCACGGGTCAGCCGTCGGGAAGCTGGATCTCCAACACGTTGCATAACGTCGCGGAGGCGCTGAAGCCGGGTCAGCCGGTCTATGTGCTGCTGTACACGCTGGCAATCGTGTTTTTCTGCTTCTTCTACACCGCACTGGTGTTCAACAGCAGGGAAACCGCGGACAACCTGAAGAAGAGCGGTGCGTTTGTTCCGGGCATTCGTCCGGGCGATCAGACCGCGCGATATATCGACCGCATCCTCACGCGTCTGACGCTGGCCGGTGCGATCTACATCGTCTTCGTGTGTCTGTTGCCGGAATTCCTGGTGCTGCGCTGGAACGTGCCGTTTTATTTTGGTGGAACGTCGCTGCTGATCATTGTCGTCGTCACGATGGACTTCATGGCGCAGGTGCAGTCGTACGTTATGTCGCAACAGTATGAGTCGCTGCTCAAGAAGGCAAACTTCAAGGGCGGCAACATCCCAATGCGTTAATTAAGGACTATGGCCAAAGACGATGTAATCCAGATGCAGGGTGAGGTGATCGAAAACCTCCCGAATGCGACCTTCCGTGTGAAGCTGGAAAACGGCCATGTCGTGTTGGGGCATATCTCCGGGAAGATGCGGATGCACTACATCCGCATCCTGCCGGGCGACAAGGTGACGGTTGAATTGACGCCTTACGATCTGTCTCGTGCGCGGATCGTGTTCCGGGCGAAGTGATTTGAAAAAAGGGTATTATCATGAAAGTGATGGCATCGGTTAAGCGCATTTGCCGCAATTGCAAGATCATCAAGCGCAAAGGCGTCGTTCGCGTGATCTGCAGCTCGGATCCGCGCCACAAGCAGCGCCAAGGCTGACCGCGCGTTTGTTTGCGCTTTTTGTTTGAGGAAAAACAATGGCTCGTATCGCAGGGGTTAACATCCCGAATCACCAGCATACCGAGATCGGCCTGACGGCAATCTTCGGTATCGGCCGCACGCGCTCGCGCAGCATCTGCACGGCAGCTGGCGTGGAATTCTCGAAGAAGGTCAAGGATCTGACCGACGCAGACCTCGAAAAGCTGCGTGAAGAAGTGGGCAAATTCATCGTCGAAGGCGATCTGCGCCGTGAAGTGACGATGAACATCAAGCGCCTGATGGACCTCGGTTGCTACCGTGGTGTTCGTCATCGCAAGGGCCTGCCGATGCGCGGTCAGCGTACGCGTACGAACGCACGTACCCGCAAGGGTCCGCGTCGTGCAGCGCAAGCGCTGAAGAAGTAAGCGGAACTGACAGTTACAGGAAAACGTAATGGCTAAGGCTTCGAACACCGCGGCGCAACGCGTTCGCAAGAAGGTTAAGAAGAACGTCGCTGAAGGCGTGGTTCACGTTCACGCGTCGTTCAACAACACGATCATCACGATCACCGATCGCCAGGGCAATGCACTGGCATGGGCGACGTCGGGCGGCCAGGGCTTCAAGGGCTCGCGCAAGTCGACGCCGTTCGCTGCTCAGGTTGCTGCTGAGTCGGCCGGTCGCGTGGCGATGGAATACGGCGTGAAGAATCTGGAAGTGCGGATCAAGGGCCCGGGCCCGGGTCGTGAGTCGGCAGTGCGCGCACTGCATGGCCTCGGCATCAAGATCACCGCGATTTCGGACGTCACCCCGATTCCGCACAACGGCTGCCGTCCGCCGAAGCGCCGTCGTATCTAAGAATGTGCTGGCACGTTCGTGCTGGCGCATTTGCCTGTCGCCGCGTAGCGTCGACGGGCGTTGCTTTTTTGATTGACTAAGCCCACCGTTCGCCCCAAAGGGCGCGAACTAGCGCGGATTTCGATCCGCGTGACTGATTGATAAAGGAATGCAAAGTGGCACGTTATATCGGCCCTAAGGCCAAGCTGTCCCGCCGTGAAGGCACCGACCTGTTCCTGAAGAGCGCGCGCCGCTCGCTCGCCGACAAGTGCAAGCTCGACAGCAAGCCGGGTCAGCACGGCCGTACTTCGGGCGCACGTACGTCCGACTATGGTACGCAGCTGCGCGAAAAGCAGAAGGTCAAGCGTATTTACGGCGTCCTGGAGCGTCAGTTCCGCCGCTACTTCGCTGAAGCCGACCGCCGCAAGGGCAACACGGGTGAAAACCTGCTGCAACTGCTCGAGTCGCGTCTCGACAACGTCGTGTACCGCATGGGCTTCGGCTCGACCCGCGCTGAAGCGCGTCAGCTGGTGAGCCACAAGTCGATCACCGTGAACGGCGTCGTCGCGAACGTGCCGTCGCAGCAAGTGAAGGCGGGTGACGTCGTCGCGATCCGCGAAAAGGCGAAGAAGCAGGCGCGTATCGTCGAAGCGCTGTCGCTGGCCGAGCAAGGCGGCATGCCGAGCTGGGTTGCAGTCGATGCGAAGAAGTTCGAAGGCACGTTCAAGCAAATGCCGGAACGCGCTGACATCGCAGGCGACATCAACGAAAGCCTGATCGTCGAATTGTATTCGCGTTAATCCGATTGACGGCCGAGGTACCCCGATTGCGTCATGCAAGGAGGGGCCTCGGCTGTTTATTTTCTGGTTGTTACCGGTCAGCCTTATCGGTGTAACGAGCCGAGGGTATTGAAAAGGAAAGCCCATGCAAACCAGTTTGCTGAAACCCAAGATCATCGCCGTGGAATCGCTGGGCGAGAACCACGCGAGGGTGGTCATGGAACCGTTCGAACGCGGTTACGGCCACACCTTGGGCAATGCGCTTCGCCGCGTGCTGCTGTCGTCGATGGTTGGCTACGCGCCGACCGAAGTCACGATCGCCGGCGTGGTGCACGAGTATTCGACGCTCGATGGCGTGCAAGAAGACGTCGTCAACCTGCTGCTGAACCTGAAGGGTGTGGTGTTCAAGCTGCACAACCGTGACGAAGTGACGGTGACCCTGCGCAAGGAAGGCGAAGGCGTCGTCACGGCCGGCGATATCGAGCTGGCTCACGATTGCGAAGTCATCAACCCGAATCACGTGATCGCACACCTGTCGAAGGGCGGCAAGCTCGACGTTCAGATCAAGATCGAAAAGGGTCGTGGCTACGTGCCCGGCAACGTCCGTCGCTATGGCGAAGACACGGCCAAGATCATCGGCCGCATCGTTCTCGACGCATCGTTCTCGCCGGTTCGCCGCGTGAGCTACGCAGTTGAAAGCGCACGTGTCGAGCAGCGTACCGACCTCGACAAGCTCGTGATGAACATCGAGACGAGCGGCGTGATCACCCCGGAAGAGGCGATCCGTCAATCGGCCCGCATCCTGGTCGACCAGCTGTCTGTGTTCGCGGCACTGGAAGGCACGGAAACGGCTGCAGAGGCACCGTCGCGCGCACCGCAGATCGATCCGATCCTGCTGCGTCCGGTGGACGATCTCGAGCTGACGGTTCGTTCGGCGAACTGCCTGAAGGCCGAGAACATCTACTACATCGGCGACCTGATCCAGCGCACGGAAAACGAGCTGCTGAAGACGCCGAACCTCGGTCGCAAGTCGCTCAACGAGATCAAGGAAGTGCTCGCTTCGCGCGGTCTCACGCTGGGCATGAAGCTCGAAAACTGGCCGCCGGCTGGTCTCGACAAGTAAGCCCAAGTGTTGCTGTAGTTGGCAAAGATGCGGATTTTCCTTTAAAATCCGCATCTTGCTTTTTTCGTTACCGGCCCGTGCACCCCAGCGGTGCGATAGAAGAGCTGGATCAAAACTTTGAATCAAGGAAACTGAAATGCGCCATCGTCATGGTCTGCGGAAACTGAACCGCACGAGCAGCCACCGTCTGGCTATGCTCCGTAACATGTCCAACTCGCTGATCGAGCACGAAGTCATCAAGACGACGCTGCCGAAGGCGAAGGAACTCCGTAAAGTCGTCGAGCCGCTGATCACGCTCGGCAAGAAGCCGTCGCTGGCAAACCGTCGCCTGGCGTTCAACCGCCTGCGCGATCGTGACTCGGTGGCTAAGCTGTTCGACGTGCTCGGTCCGCGTTTCGCGAACCGTCCGGGCGGCTACCTGCGCGTGCTGAAGTTCGGCTTCCGCGTCGGCGACAACGCACCGATGGCACTGGTCGAACTGCTCGATCGTCCGGAAGTCGACGAAACGGAAAACGTGCAAGAAGCCGAGTAAGCTTCCAGTACGCAGCAGTATCTGAAAAGGGCCGAGCAATTGCTTGGCCCTTTTTGTTTTTCGTCACGCTTCGGGCTGCGATCGATTGTCGCAACCGGGGGCGGGCAGTGTCGCGCGGGCTGCGCTACGATACGGAACTGCCGGCGCGGGCTTTCGATGGGCGATTCGTGGCGGCGGAAGCCGGTAAAAGCCAGCCAGGAGGGCGCGTATGGTGGTGGTATTGATGCTCACGACGGTGCCGGACGCGGCGACGGCCACGGCGCTCTCCGATGGCGCGCTCGATGCGCGGCTTGCCGCGTGCGTGTCGGAACTCGGTGCGGTCAAGTCGCGCTACCACTGGCAGGGCAAGGTCGAGACGGCCGACGAGATCCAGTTGCTGTTCAAGACGAGCCCCGTGCGCTCGCTCGAACTGGAGCGATTTATCCTCGCGCATCATCCATACGAGACGCCGGAAGTCGTCTCGTGGCAGGCGACGGCTTCGGCCGCGTACGGCCAGTGGGTGACCAGCGAAACTCAACGTCTATTTCATGTTTAACGGTATGGCGCTTTCCGTGCGCGTGCGCGCGCTGCGGGTCCTCGCAGTCCTGTTGTCGTTCATGTTCATGCTGGGCGGCCTGTCGGCCGCGCGCGCGGCCGACGATTTTCTCGATCCGTCGGTCGCATTCAAGTTCAGCGCGAGCGAAGCGCCGGGGCAGGTGGACGTCCGCTTCAAGGTCGCCAATGGCTATTACCTGTACCGCGAGCGGTTCGCGTTCGCGGTGAAGAGCGGGCAGGCGACGCTCGGCGATCCTCAGTTTCCGGCCGGTCACGTCAAGTTCGACCAGACGTTCCAGAAGGAGGTCGAGACCTATCGCGACGAGGTCGTGATTCACGTGCCGGTCAAGCATGCGGCGGGGCCGTTCGAGCTCGCGGTGACGTCGCAGGGATGCGCCGACGAAGGGATCTGCTATCCGCCCGCGGAACACGTCGTGAAGGTCGACGGCGCGGCGCTGGGCGCGGCTGCGCCGGCCAACGGCGGATCGGCCTCGGACAACTGGTTCGACAAGGTCACGAGCGCGGATTTCGCGCGGTCGCTGCTCGAAGGGCACGGCTTCTTTACGATCGTCGCGCTGTATTTCGTCGCGGGCGTCGTGCTGAGTCTCCTGCCCTGTTCGTATCCGATGATTCCGATCGTGTCCGCGATCATCATCGGCCAAGGTACGCGGGCGACGCATGCGCGCGGCTTTGCGCTGTCGCTGACATACGTGGTCGGCATGGCGCTCGTCTATACGGTGCTGGGCATCGCGGCGGCGCTGGTCGGCCAGAGCCTTGGCGCCTGGTTGCAGAACCCGTGGGTGCTCGGCGCGTTCGGCGTGCTGCTCACGGCATTCGCAGTGTCGCTGATTTCCGGCAAGGACATCGCATTGCCCGAGCGCTGGCAGAACGGCGCGGCAGAAGCCTCGCGCGCGCGGCAGGGCGGTCACTTCGTCGCGGTCGCTGCGATGGGTGCGTTGTCGGCGCTGGTTGTCGGCGCATGCATGACGGCGCCGCTGTTCGCTGTGCTCGCGTTCATCGCGCACACCGGCAATGCGTGGCTCGGCGGCGCAGCGCTTTTCGCGATGGGGCTGGGGCTCGGCGTGCCGCTGCTCGTCGTCGGCATCGGTGCCGGCACGGTGCTGCCGCGCGCGGGCGCATGGATGGATGGCGTGAAGGTGTTTTTCGGCATCGTGCTGCTCGCGGCCGCGTTGTGGATCGTGTGGCCGGTGCTCGCGGGCGGGCTCAAGATGGTGCTCGTCGCGTTGTGGCTGCTCGTCGCGGCTGCGGCGCTCGGCCTGTTCACGCCGCATGCAGGCGCCGCGTCGATCTGGCGCCGTCTCGGTCGCGGCCTGGGTGCGGCGCTCGCGATCTGGGCAGCGACGCTGCTCGTCGGTCTTGCGGCAGGCTCCAACGACCCCGTGAAGCCGCTGGCCGTACTCGCGGCGCGCACGGTTGCGTCGGGCGATGCGTCGGCAGCGGGCGCGGCTCCCGGACAGGCGGGCCCCGCTTTCGCGTCGGTGCGCTCCAGTGGCGAACTCGACGCGCTGCTGAAGACGTCGGGCCGGCCGGTGATGCTCGACTTCTACGCAGACTGGTGCGTGAGCTGCAAGGAAATGGAGCATCTGACGTTCACCGATTCGCGCGTGCAGGCGCGGCTCGCGCAGCTTCACCTGGTGCGCGCGGATGTCACCGCGAACAATCCGGACGACCAGGCGCTCCTCAAGCGCTTCAACCTGTTCGGGCCGCCGGGCATCATCTTCTTCGATCGCAACGGCAACGAAATCGGCCGCGTGGTCGGCTATCAGGCAGCCGAGACGTTCCTGCGCAGCCTCGATCGCGCGGCGGTGCCGACGGTGTAAGGCGCGCGCATTCGCGCACATGGGCGCTGGCTGCGCCGCGCCGGCCGGTCGGCAAATAGAAAACGGCGGGACACCGATGAAGTGTCCCGCCGTTTTTGTTGATACTCGCCGTCGTGCGGCTCAGCGCTGCGCTTTCAGCAGACGGGCGGCATCGAGCGCGAAGTACGTGAGGACGCCGTCGGCGCCTGCGCGCTTGAACGCGAGCAGCGATTCGAGCACGACCTTGTCGTGGTCGAGCCAGCCGTTCATCGCGGCGGCCTTGAGCATCGCGTATTCGCCACTCACCTGGTACACGTAGGTCGGGAAGCGGAACTCGTCCTTCACGCGACGCACGATGTCGAGATACGGCATGCCGGGCTTGACCATCACCATGTCGGCGCCTTCGTCGATGTCGAGGCGCACTTCACGCAACGCTTCGTCGCTGTTCGCCGGATCCATCTGGTAGGTCATCTTGTTGCCCTTGCCCAGATTGGAGGCCGAGCCGACCGCATCGCGGAACGGGCCGTAGAACGCCGACGCGAACTTGGCCGAATAGGCCATGATGCGCGTATGGATATGGCCGTCGCTTTCCAGCATCTCGCGGACCGCGCCGATGCGGCCGTCCATCATGTCCGACGGCGCGACGATGTCGACGCCGGCTTCCGCCTGCGCGCGCGCCTGGTCGACCAGGATCTCGATCGTCTCGTCATTGATCACGTAGCCGTTTTCGTCGAGCACGCCATCCTGGCCGTGGCTCGTATACGGATCGAGCGCCACGTCGGTCAGCACGCCGAGTTCCGGGAAACGCTTCTTCAGCTCCCGCACCGCGCGCGGGATCAGGCCTTCCGGGTTGGCCGCTTCGCGGCCGTCGGGCGTCTTCAGCGACGGCTCGATGGCCGGGAACAGCGACAGCACAGGCACGCCGAGTTCGACGCACTGCTCGGCGACATGCATCAGCAGATCGACCGACACGCGCTCGACGCCGGGCATCGACGGCACGGCCTGGCGTTCGTTGGTGCCTTCGACGACGAACACCGGGTAGATCAGGTCGTCGGTGGTCAGGCGGTTTTCGCGCATCAGTCGGCGGGAGAAGTCGTCGCGGCGCATCCGGCGCGGACGATGAAGCGGATGGAAGCTCATGGCGATTTGGCAGAAATCAGGGCAAGAAGGACCTTACGGAACCCTTAGGTCATTTTCGAGATCGTTGGTATATGATAGCGATCGAGCGGCACGCGTCGCGTGCAACTCCCCGCTTCTCCTCCCTGAGCGGGTGCCTGTCGTTATTCGATTAGGCTGTTTGACCCGCCGTTCAACGGCGGGTTTTTTTATGAGCCGGCCGAATCCGCAGGTGCCGCCA
This sequence comes from Burkholderia diffusa, assembly GCF_001718315.1. Taxonomy (NCBI): domain Bacteria; kingdom Pseudomonadati; phylum Pseudomonadota; class Betaproteobacteria; order Burkholderiales; family Burkholderiaceae; genus Burkholderia; species Burkholderia diffusa. The sequence continues at coordinate 329,318 of NZ_CP013362.1, forward strand.
GGTGCGCCCGGCCGATCCCGGCCGCGCGTTGCCCGCTTATTGTGCTACAGGCTCGCCTTTTTCGTCGGCGACGGACGGCCGCACCCAGCTCTCGATCAGTTCATGAGCCTCGTCGAGCCCCGTGCGTTTCAGCGCCGAGAACAGCTGGACCGTCAGCTTGCCCTTCACGCCCTGGTCGCGATACGCATCGAGCCCCTTCTGCGTGTTACGCAGCGCGTTGATGCTTTCCTGGCGCGTCAATTTGTCGCACTTCGTCAGCAGCGTGTGGATCGGCTTGCCGGTTGGCGCGAACCACTCGATCATTCGGCGATCGAGGTCGGTCAGCGGGCGGCGCGAATCCATCATCAGGATCAGCCCGCACAGCTGCGAACGCGTCGCGAGATAGGACGACAGCAGCATTTCCCAGTGGGCCTTCGCGGCCCCCGGCACTTCGGCGTAGCCGTAGCCGGGCAGGTCGACGAGGTTCGCGACGGGCTCGGCGGCCGGGCCGACGGAGAAGTAGTTGATGTGCTGGGTGCGGCCGGGAGTCTTCGACGCGAAGGCGAGCCGCTTCTGGTTGCACAGCACGTTGATCGCCGTCGATTTGCCGGCATTCGAGCGGCCCGCGAACGCGATTTCCGGCTGCACCGTCGGCGGGAGGTCGCGCAGATGGTTGACGGTCGTGTAGAAACGGGCTTGATGGAGCAAAAAGGCCATGGGGGAAACCGGAGGGACGGGGCGGCGCGAGCCGCTTGGTGGAGGCGGGGTAGCCCCGATAGGCGCGGGAGCTTTCAGCGCGATATTGTACAATACGCCGGTTTTGCCGAAGGACTGCGGGCGCCTGCCTCGCGCTTTTATGCAGCTTCTGCGGTAGACTGGTCGACGTCGTTTTTTGCAGAACCTCAAATTCCCACAAGACGAAACAGGGTGTGCGAATGAATCGACTGTGCAAGTCTCTGATGGTGCTTCAGGTTGCAGCAGGGTTCGTAGGTTTCGTAGCGGAGGCAAACGCGGCGGATGCGGCAAAGCCGGATCTGGACCGCGGCAAGGCGATTGCCGGGCAAGTCTGCGCGTCGTGTCACGGCGCCGACGGCAACAGCGCATCGGGCAGTTTCCCGAAGCTCGCTGGTCAGCATCCCGAATATCTGGTCAAGCAGTTGAACGACTTCAAGGCCCAGCCGGGCGCGAAGGGGCCGGCGCGGACCAATCCGGTGATGGTCGGGTTCGCGAGCGCGTTGAGCGCGGACGACATGCGCAACGTCGCCGCGTATTACGGATCGCAGACGACGAAGCTCGGCACCGCACGCGATGCGGCGACCGTGCCGATCGGCCAGAAGATCTATCGCGGCGGCATCGCGGAAAAGGGTGTGCCCGCCTGCGCGAGCTGCCACGGGCCGACGGGGCAGGGGATTCCGGTCCAGTACCCGCGTCTGTCGGGGCAGTGGGCCGATTACACGGTTGCCCAGTTGACCGCGTTCCAGCAGGGTGTCGGCGCGCGCAACAACAACGAGGCGATGCATCAGATCGCATCGCGTCTGTCGGACAACGAGATCAAGGCCGTCGCGGATTACATCGCGGGCCTGCGTTGACCGGACGGTCGCGAATGGAATGACCGGGCGCCCGAACAGGGGCGGCCGGAGTCAGAACAAGAAAAGGGTGGGGCGCCGCGTGATTGCGGCCGCCTTGCCCTTTTTTGTTGTCAGTCGGAGTTTGAATGAGCGTTACCACGTCGGGGTTGCAGTCGAAGTCGGGTCAAAGTGCGTCCAGGCGCGCGGTCGAGCTGCTGAGCTCGATGCGCTTCGCGATCGCGCTGCTGGTGGTGCTGTCGATCGCGAGCATCGTCGGCACGGTTCTGACGCAAGACGACCCGTATCCGAACTACGTGAACCAGTTCGGGCCGTTCTGGGCGGACATCTTCCGCTCGCTGGGCCTGTACAACGTGTACAGCGCGTGGTGGTTCATGCTGATCCTGATCTTCCTCGTCGTGTCGATTTCGCTGTGCGTGATCCGCAACGCGCCGAAGATGCTCGCGGATGCGAAGAGCTGGAAGGACAAGGTCCGCGAAGGCAGCCTGCGCGCGTTCCACCACAAGGCCGAGTACTCGGCGTCGGGCACGCGCGCGAGCGTCGCCGCCACGCTCGCCACGTTCGTCACCAAGGCCGGCTACAAGCACATCGTGCGTGAATCCGACGGCGCGACGCTGATCTCCGCGAAACGCGGCGCGCTGACGAAGTGGGGCTACATCTCCGCGCACCTCGCGATCGTCGTGATCTGCATCGGCGGCCTGCTGGACAGCAACCTGCCGATCAAATTCCAGATGTGGATGTTCGGCAAGAGCCCGGTCAACACGAGCGCGACGATCAGCGAGATCTCGCCCGACCATCGGTTGTCGGCGTCGAACCCGACGTTCCGCGGCTACGCGTGGGTGCCGGAAGGCCAGTTCGTGTCGACCGCTATCCTGAACCAGCCGAGCGGCTCGCTGATCCAGGACCTGCCGTTCTCGATCCAGCTCAACAAGTTCATCGTCGACTACTACACGACGGGGATGCCGAAGCTGTTCGCGAGCGACATCGTCGTGATCGATCGCGAGACGGGCCAGAAAATCCCGGCGCGCGTCGAGGTCAACAAGCCGTTCACGTACAAGGGCGTGTCGATCTACCAGTCGAGCTTCCAGGACGGCGGCTCGCAGATGGAGATGACCGCCTACCCGATGACGGGCGGCAACGCGAAGACCTTCGCGGTGAAGGGCACGATCGGAAGCACGGCGCCGCTGCAGATGCCGGGCAGCGACGGCGACACGATCGAATTCTCCGACTTCCGCGCGATCAACGTCGAGAACATGGCGGACGCGAACGGCAAGCCGGACGTGCGCGGTGTCGCGAAGACGGAGTCGCTCAAGGAAGCGTTCGACGAGCGGCTCGGTTCCGGCGCGAAGACGTCGAAGCCGATGCAGCTCCACAACATCGGCCCGTCGGTGCAGTACAAGATTCGCGGCAAGGACGGCCAGGCGCGCGAATTCAACAACTACATGCTGCCCGTCGACATGGGCGGCACGCGCGTGTTCCTCGCCGGCGTGCGCGCGAGCCCGAACGATCCGTTCCGCTACATGCGGATTCCGGCCGACAGCCAGGATTCGATCGGCGAATGGATGCGCCTGCGCGCCGCGCTCGAGGACCCGGCCGTGCGCGCCGACGCCGCTGCACGTTTCGCGCAGCGTTCGCTGCCGACGACCGAAGCCTCGTTGCGCGGCCGGCTGCAAGACAGCGCTTTCAAGGTGTTGACCCTTTTTGCGGCGAGCGACGACAGCATCGGCCGCGGTGCCGATGGCCAGCCGGTCGGCGGCTTCCAGGCGGTGGCGACGTTCATCGACCGTTCGGTGCCGAAGGCCGAGCAGGAAAAGGCGGCCAGCCTGCTGCTGCGCATGCTCGAGGGTTCGATGTGGGAAGTCTGGCAGATCGCGCGCGAGCGTGCCGGCGAGCCGGCAGCGCAACAGGGCACCGACACGATCCGCTTCGTGCAGAACGCGATCAATGCACTATCCGACAGCTTCTTGTACGGATCGCCGGTTTATTTGCAGCTCGACTCCTTCAAGCAGGTGCAAGCTTCGGTATTTCAGCTGACGCGCGCGCCCGGCAAGAATCTGGTGTATCTTGGCAGCCTGCTGTTGGTCGCCGGCATCTTCTCGATGTTCTACGTGCGCGAGCGGCGCCTCTGGTTCTGGCTCAAGGACGCCGGTTCGGGCGTCGATGTGGTGATGGCGATGTCCACGGCCCGCAAGACCTTCGATTTCGAGAAAGAATTCGTGCAGACGCGCGACGCGGCCGGCGCCGCCTTGCGCGCCACGCCACGCGACGCCGCACCGGTCGGTGCGGCAGCGACTGCCCGTCCGCCCGCAGGCGACGGTTCCGATTCCGAGAATTCCACCCGGTAACATCATGGATCTCACTCAAGTCTCCTCTTCCCGCTCGGGGCCAGTCCAGGCGCCGAATCCGGCGCCGTTGTTCGACGACCGTCCGTTCCTCGCGCGCCTGTCGATCATCGACTGGCTGTTCGCTCTGGCACTCGTGGTCGGCGCGGGCTATGCGTTCGTGCATTACAACGAACACATGAATTACTACGACAAGGCGGTGATGATCGGCACGGTGCCGGCGCTTGTCGCACTCGGCTGGCGCTGGAAGCCCGCGCGGCTGATGATGGCGTCGATCGCGGTGCTGTCGCTGCTGTCGATCCAGATCTACCAGGGCGATCTCGCGCGCGCCGATTCGGCGTTCTTCCTCAAGTACTTCCTGTCGAGCCAGTCCGCGATCCTGTGGATGAGCGCGCTGTTCGTGCTCGCGACGATCTTTTACTGGATCGGCCTGCTCGCACGCTCGGAGTCGGGCTCCGCGATCGGCCAGAAACTGACGTGGGTCGCGGTGCTGATGGGCTTCACCGGCCTGATGGTGCGCTGGTACGAGTCCTACCTGATCGGTGCGGACGTCGGGCATATCCCGGTGTCGAATCTGTATGAAGTATTCGTGCTGTTCAGCCTGATTACCGCGCTGCTCTACCTGTATTACGAAGGCCACTACGGCACGCGCTCGCTCGGCGCGTTCGTGCTGCTGGTCATCAGCGCGGCCGTCGGCTTCCTGATGTGGTATTCGGTCGCGCGCGACGCGCAACAGATCCAGCCGCTCGTGCCGGCGCTGCAGAGCTGGTGGATGAAGATCCACGTGCCGGCGAACTTCATCGGCTACGGCAGCTTCGCGCTGTCGGCGATGGTGTCGGTCGCGTACCTGATGAAGGAGCGCGGCGTGCTCGCCGATCGCCTGCCGACGCTCGAGGTGCTCGACGACGTGATGTACAAGTCGATCGCAGTCGGCTTCGCGTTCTTCACGATCGCGACGATCCTCGGCGCACTGTGGGCGGCCGAAGCATGGGGCGGCTACTGGAGCTGGGACCCGAAGGAAACCTGGGCGCTGATCGTGTGGCTCAATTACGCGGCCTGGCTGCACATGCGCTTGATGAAGGGCCTGCGCGGTGCGGTCGCCGCATGGTGGGCGCTCACGGGCCTGCTGGTGACGACGTTCGCGTTCCTCGGCGTCAACATGTTCCTGTCCGGGCTGCACAGCTACGGCAAGCTGTAAGATTTCCGACATTGGCCCGACAAAAGACCGCCGGCGCACTGCGTGCCCGGCGGTTTTCTTTTGTAACGGGCGGACGGTCCGGCGTCGAACGGCGCCGGGCAGGGCGGGTCGAACGCTCATGAAGCGTGCGCGCCGCGCATGCAGGAGGAGCAGCACGATGTGGATCAAACACTCTTTGCGCACCGTACTGACAGGCGGTGATATCGCGCAGAGCCAGATTACGCCGCGCGCGGTGTTCGAGAACCGGCGGCGCGTATTGCAGGCCGCCGGCCTGGCGGCGGCGGGCGGATTGCTCGGCGGCAGCGGCGCGGCGTTCGCGGCCTATGCGTCGCCGGACGCGCGGGCCGCGAAGCTCGCGGCGAAAACCAACCCGAAGTTCGTCGCGGCCGACAAGGTGACGCCGTTCAAGGACATCACGTCCTACAACAACTTCTACGAATTCGGCACCGACAAGAGCGACCCGGCCCAGAACGCGGGCACGCTGCGGCCGCGCCCGTGGCGCGTAAGCGTCGAAGGCGAGGTGCTGCACCCGAAGGTATTCGATCTCGATGAACTGCTGAAGCTCGCACCGCTCGAGGAGCGCGTGTACCGGCTGCGTTGCGTCGAAGGATGGTCGATGGTGATTCCGTGGATCGGGGTGCCGCTGTCCGAGCTGATCAAGCGCGTGCAGCCGACCGGCAACGCGAAATACGTGCAGTTCATCACGCTGGCCGATCCGTCGCAGATGCCGGGACTGTCGACGCCGGTGCTCGACTGGCCGTACTCGGAAGGACTGCGGATGGACGAGGCGATGAACCCGCTGACGCTGCTCACGATGGGCGTGTACGGCCAGGTGCTGCCGAACCAGAACGGCGCGCCGGTGCGGATCGTCGTGCCGTGGAAGTACGGCTTCAAGAGTGCGAAGTCGCTTGTGAAGATCCGCTTCGTCGACAAGCAGCCGAAGACCAGCTGGAACACGTATGCATCGAATGAATATGGTTTCTATTCGAACGTGAACCCGAACGTCGATCACCCGCGGTGGAGCCAGGCGACCGAGCGACGGATCGGGGAGGACGGCTTCTTCACGCCGAAGCGCAAGACGCTGATGTTCAACGGTTACGGCGATCTCGTCGCGTCGATGTATCAGGGCATGGACCTGAAAAAGAACTTTTGAGCGCGCCGGTGAGAAACGACATCACTCCTTCGACGCTGACGCCCACGCGCGCGTCCGGCATGCGCGCGGCTGCCGCCGGTGTTTCCGCGTCCGGCGCGGCGCGTACCGCTTCGTCGCGCTGGCTTGCCCCCGCCAAGGTGCTGGTTTTCGCGGCCGGCCTCTATCCGCTCGCGCGCCTGGTGCTGTTCGGGCTGACCGACCGGCTCGGCGCGAACCCGATCGAGTTCATCACGCGTTCGACGGGCCTCTGGACGCTGGTGATGCTCTGCATCACGCTCGCCGTCACGCCGCTTCGGCGCGTGACGGGCGTTCCCGCGTTGCTGCGCTTTCGCCGGATGATCGGTCTGTTCGCGTTCTTTTACGCGACGCTGCATTTCACGACGTATCTGTGGTTCGACAAGTGGTTCGACGTGCTCGCGATCCTGAAGGACGTCGGCAAGCGTCCGTTCATCACGGTCGGCTTCGCCGCGTTCGTGCTGCTGATTCCGCTCGCCGCGACGTCGCCGCGCGCGATGGTGCGCCGGCTCGGCCGTCACTGGGCGACGCTGCATCGCGCAATCTATGCGATTGCGCTGTTCGGCGTGCTGCATTTCTGGTGGATGAGGGCCGGCAAGCACAATCTCGCGCAGCCGAAGCTCTACGCGACGATCGTCGCGGTGCTGCTCGGCTGGCGGCTGCTTGAATGGAGTCGGCGACGCATCCGTGCATGACGATGCGGGCCTGAAAAAAACAAAAGGCGATGACGGGAAGTCATCGCCTTTGTAGCGACCGAAACCGCGTGAGCGGCGGTGTGCGATTACTGCGCGATAGCCGGGCCGGATGCGGGCGTCGCGGCCCTCGACGCATCGCTCGACAGTTCCGGCGACAGCGTGAGCGGTGTGCCGGAAGAATCGGGAATGCTCTCGGACGACGCGTTTTCATCGGTCGGCGTGACGTCCGACGGCGGCGTGTCCTGCTGCTGGATGGGCTTTGCCGGCAACGGCGGCACGGTGGGCAGATAGAGCGGGCCGCGTTGGCCGCAGCCGGCAAGTATCGCCAAAGCCGCTACAATCGCGCTCATCCGGAAAACGACTCGCATGATCGTCCCTGAACAATTTAACCGATAGAGTTTAGCATGTCCGATACTGAATACCTGGCCCGTGCCGAGGCCGTGCTGGCGGCCGTCGAGCGTACCGTGGATGCCGCGAACGATGGCGATCACGACATCGATCTGGAGCGCAACGGTAGCGTGCTGACGCTGACATTCGAGAACGGCTCGAAGATCATCATCAATCTCCAGCCGCCGATGAAGGAGCTGTGGATCGCCGCGAAGGCGGGCGGATTCCATTACCGCTTCGTGGACGGCGAATGGCGCGATACGCGCACCGGCACCGAGTTCTTCTCGGCGCTCACCGACTACGCGACCCAGCAAGCCGGCCTGCCGATCACGTTCGGCGCGTAACGTCGGGCGCACGCCCCGCCGGACCCCGATACGCCCGATCGAAGCACAAGAAAAAAGCGCCCTGGCGGGCGCTTTTTTCATGCTCGGGCCGTTCGTGTCAGTGGCCGCGGAACAGGTTCATGATGTCCTGCTTCTCCTGCTCGTCGACGTGCGGCACGGGTTCGTCGGTGTTCTGCACCGCCGGCGCCTGCGGCACGCCGACCGTCGACACGAAGCCGTGACCCGGCGTGAACTCGGTGAAGTACAGCTCGCTGCCGAGCGCCTGGACGTCGTCCGGCATCGTCGGCTTGAACTCCGGCACGCCCTTCAGCGCCGCGCCCATGTAGTCGATCCAGACCGGCAGCGACAGGCCGCCGCCGGTTTCGCGATCGCCGAGGCTGCGCGGGTTGTCGTAGCCGATCCACGCGATCGCCGCGAGCGTGTGCTGGTAGCCGGCGAACCATGCGTCGTGCGAATCGTTCGTCGTACCGGTCTTGCCCGCGAGGTCGGTGCGCTTCAGCACGTTGGTGCGCGCGCCCGTGCCGCGCTGCGCGACGCTCTGCAGCAGGCTGTTCATCACGTACGCATTGCGCGCGTCGATTGCGCGCGGCGCATTCTGCTCGGCGATGAGCGGTTGCGCACGGGCGACGATCGCGCCATTCGGATCGGTCACTTCGGCGATCAGGTACGGATTCACGCGGAAGCCGCCGTTCGCGAACACCGAGTACGCGCCAGCCATCTGCAGCGGCGTGACCTGGCCCGCGCCGAGCGCCATCGGCAGGTAGGCCGGATGACGCTCGGCGTCGAAGCCGAAGCGCGTGATGTACTGCTGCGCGTACTTCGTGCCGATGTGGTTCAGGATGCGGATCGACACGAGGTTGCGCGAGCGCTGCAGCGCGGTGCGCATCGACATCGGGCCTTCGAAGCCGCCGCCGTAGTTCTTCGGCTCCCACGGCTGGCCGCCGGTTTCCGCGGCGCTGAAATACAGCGGGCCGTCGTTGATCACCGTGGCTGGCCCGAGGCCCTTGTCGAGCGACGCCGAATAGATGAACGGCTTGAACGACGAACCCGGTTGCCGCCACGCCTGCGTGACGTGGTTGAACTTGTTCTTGTTGTAGTCGAAGCCGCCGACAAGCGAACGGATCGCGCCGTCCTGCGGGACGATCGAGATGAACGCGCCTTCGACTTGCGGCAACTGCGTGATCGCCCACTTGCCTGCATCGTTCTTCACGACCCGGACGATCGCGCCCGGACGGATGCGCCGATTCGGCTGCGCGCTGGCCGAGAGCGCGCCCGACGCGAAGCGCAGGTTGTCGCCTTCGATCGTTGCGCTGCTGCCGTCGATGAAGGCGACGGTGATCTGGCGCGGGGTGGCGGCGGTGACGACCGCCGCAACCAGTTCGCCATTGTCGGGGTGCTCGAGCAGCGCATCGTCGATCGCCTGCTCGCGGTCGTCGGCGCCGGCCGGCAGCTCGATGAAGCCTTCCGGCCCGCGATAGCCGTGGCGGCGCTCGTAATCCATGATGCCCTTGCGCAGCGCGGTGTACGCGACCTGCTGGTCGGCGGAGTCGATCGTCGTGATGACGTTGAAGCCGCGCGTGTAGGTTTCCTCGCGGTACTGCGCGTACATCATCTGCCGGACCATTTCCGCGACGTACTCGGCGTGCACGCTGAACTCGCGGCCCGCGCCCTTGACGACGAGCGGCTGCGCGACGGCTGCGTCGTACTGCTCGCGCGTGATGAAGTTCAGCTCGAGCATCCGCTGCAGGATGTATTCCTGGCGTACCTTCGCGCGCTTCGGATTGACGACCGGGTTATATGCGGACGGCGCCTTCGGCAGCCCCGCGAGCATCGCCGCTTCCGCGAGCGTGATGTCCTTCAGATCCTTCCCGAAATAGACCCGCGCGGCGCTTGCGAAGCCGTACGCGCGCTGGCCGAGATAGATCTGATTCATGTAGACCTCGAGAATCTGATCCTTCGTCAGCGCGCGCTCGATCCGGTAAGCAAGCAGCATCTCGTAGATCTTGCGCGTGTAGGTCTTCTCGCTCGACAGGAAGAAGTTTCGCGCGACCTGCATCGTGATCGTGCTCGCGCCCTGCGACGCGTGGCCGTTCGTCAGCGCGACGAAGCCGGCGCGCGCGATGCCGGTCAGGTCGACGCCGCCGTGATCGTAGAAGCGCGCGTCCTCGATCGCGAGGATCGCTTTCTTGAGCGAGTCGGGCACGTCCTTGAAATGGACAATGTCGCGGCGTTCCTCGCCGAATTCGCCGATCAGCACGTGATCCGACGTGTAGATCCGCAGCGGTACCTTCGGACGATAGTCGGTCAGCGCGTCGAGCGACGGCATGTTCGGCCACGCAACGACGAGCGCGTAGCCGAGCACCAGACCGCCGGCCACGACGAGGGCCACGCACATCGCGGCCAGGCCGATCAGGACTTTCAGCCACCAGGACCGCTTCTTCGGCTCGGGCGCGGGAGGCGGGGACGTAGGAGACGTGGATTGCATAGGCATACCGGAAAACAGTCCCGCGATTATAGCTGCCCGGTAAGGCGGCCCTGACGCGGGGGCGTCCGCCGGAACGCGGCGAATCGCGGTGCCGCCAGTATGGCGTCCGCGGGCCCGTTTCGAATCACGACTGGCCGTTCGGCCGACTGTCGGGCGCACGCGCCGCTTTGCAGAATCAGGCCTCGGTAACGCGGCGTGGGCCGCGACGATCGCGGGAGGCTGGGATGGCAGGACGATGGGCGGCGCGGTTCGCGCCAGGCAGGCACCGTTCGACGGGCATCGACGTCGGGGCGGACGAGGTGAGGGTAGCCGTGCTGAGCCGGCGCGGCCGGATCGCGGATGTGCGGGTCGAAGGACTCGAGCGGGAGCCGGTCGGACTGGCCGACGGGCCGGAGGACGCGCGCTGGGCTGCTGTCGCACGTGCGTTGGCGGCGGCCGTGTCGCGGCTGGCTGGGGCGGGCGTGCGCTGTGACGCGCGCGGCGTGATGGCGCTGCGCGATGACGAGATGCGGACCGCGACGCTCGATCTGGCCGGGCGCGACGACATCGCGGACGCTGCCCGACAGGCTGCCGAACGGATCTCGGGGCTGGCGCCCGACCACTTCGCGTTCGACTGGCGACAGGACGACGATGCGTGCCAGGGTGAAATTTCAGTCGCCGTGGCCCCGCAGGCATTGCTCGAGCGGCGGATCGACGTGGCCGCGCAGGCCGGCATCGATCTGACGGCCGTCGACGGCGAGTCAGCTGCCGCACTGCGCGCGTTGCGCTATGCCGCGCAGTTCGAGCCGGACGCGCATGGCCCGTATGCCGCGCTCTGGTTCAGCGACACAGGCGTGCGCGGCTGGCGGATCGACGGTACGATCGCCGCGCCGGTGCTCGCGGTGTCCGGCGACGTGCGTGCGGCGTTGCCTGACGCGTTGCGCCAGTGCGTATTCGAGCCGGTGCGCTGCGTGCTCGTAGCCGGCGACGAGCGCTGTATCGCTCGCTGCGGCACGTCGGCCGCCGATATCGGCGATGCCCTCGGGGTGGCAGTGATGCCGTTCGATTGCACCGGATGGGATGGGCTGCGTGGTGTACCCGTTGGCGCACCGGGTGGTCCGGCGTTTGCCCTCGCGATCGGGCTGGCGCTGCGCGGGGTGTGGGAATGACGGCCGATATGAGTTTCGGGCGCGCTGTCGCTGGCCATGTCACGCTCGGCGGCTTCAATTTGTTGCCGTACCGTGAGCGGCTGACGCGGGCGCTGCGGCGGCGCCGTGCCACGCAATGCGGGGTGGCGATCGTGCTCGGCGCATTGGGGGCCTGCGTGTGGACAGGGGCGGCGGCAGCGTGGCGATGGCGCGTGGATGCCGAACGCACGCGAGTGGAGGCGCAGCTGCGGCAATTGCAGCCGCAGGTCGATGCCGCACGGCGCGCCGCCGGCGCGGCCGCCGATCTCGCACAGCGCGATGCGCGGGCAGTCGCCCTTGCCGGGCCTTACCGGCGAGTTGGCGGGCTGCTCGCGACGCTGGCGCAGGTGCGCGACGACACTGTCCGGCTCGACGCATTGCGTACGACATCGTCGGGTGCCGAGCTCGACGCACGCGCGACGAGTTACCGGACGGCAGCGCGGTGGCTCGCGCGGATCGCGGCCGAACAGCGCGACTGGCGATTCGACATCGGTGCGCTGACACCGGCTTCGGCCACATCGGTCGAGGGTTCGGCCGTGCCGTTCCGTTTTTCCGTGCAGGTGCGCTGGCACGACGCGCCGCCGCGACAGAAGGCAGCGGGAGGCGGCGCATGACCGCGATCGTGCATCAATCCATGCCTGACGGTGCTGAGTGGCTCGGCCGCGTGACGCGAATGTCGCCGGCCGCAATGCACGCCGTTGGCTGTGTGCTGGCATTCGCGTTCGTGATGGCGGGCGGCATTCATCTGACAAACGCCGTCGATGGAAGCGGACTCGCACGCAGTCGGGCGTTGCTGGCAACGGCGCAGATACGGGCCGCCGATGCGCAACGGCTGCTCGCGACCGCCGCGCCGCAGCGCGATATGGGCCCGGCTGCCGGGCGCAACGCCAGCTCGCGGCCTGCGCCGGGGTGGCCGGCGTTGATGCTGGAGCTGGCTGACTTGGTCCGAGGAAGCGGACTGAGGGTTGTGTCGATCGAACCACGGCGCACTGACGATGCAGTGCCGGATGGCCGGCGCACGGTGCGGATCGTCGCCGATGGCGGTTTTCCGGCGCTGCTGCGCCTGATGGGCGGGCTGGCGAGTTTTCCCGCGCTGGTGGTGCCGTCGGGGCTGCATATCGAGCGGAAAGCGCCCGCGTCGCGGGTGGAGATGACGATCGACGTGTTTCCAGCGCTGTCGGGGGCATGGGTTCCCGATGGCGCGGAGGCGGTGCTTGCCGGTACGCCGAGCGACGATCCATTCGGCGACGCCGGATCGCCGACGGTGGCCGATGACATGACGCCGCGCCTGGCCGGCACCATTCGTGACGGACGCACCGGGCTCGCGCTGTTCGACGCTGGCGACGGCGCATTCGCTACCGTCGCGCCGGGCGAAGTGTTCGGGTTGTCGCGTGTGGTGAGCATCGATGCCGGTGCCGTGACAGTCGCGACGGCCGGAGGCGCTCGCCGGTTTGTCGTGGACGACGGAGGCCGCTCATGACGAAGTACGGATGGTGGGTGATCGCATTCTGGGTCGGATCGAGCATGGCCGCCGTGAACGCCGCGCTACCGCCTTTACCGCCGGCCGGCGGGCCGATCGGATCGATACGGGCATATTCCCAGCACACGCCGCTGCCGCAGGGTGCGCCCGACGGAATGGACGGCGCGGACGATGACGCGCCGGCGCACGACGGTCCACTGCCGTTCGACCAGGCGGCGCGCGCAGCGCTTCAGGCAAACACTGCGGCACCGCTGCCCCGGCTGGAAGGGCCGCCGATCCCCTTGCCTCCCCCGACGCGCATGAGCGACGCCTCGGCGCGGCGCCCAGGCGATGTGGACGACGCGCGGCGAATCTCGCTGAATCTGCAAGGCGTCGGGCTCGCAGCCGCATTCGACGCGCTCGCGCGATTCACCGGGCTGAACGTCATCGTCGGCGAGCAAGTGCGCGGTACCGTGACATTACGTCTGAACAATGTGCGCTGGCGCGATGCATTCGATACGTTGCTCGACACACATGGGCTGGCGATGTCCCGGCGCGGCAACGTGATCTGGGTCACTCCGGCGGTCGAACTCGCGGCGCGTGAGCGCGAGCGCTTCGAAACGCATGCACGCGCGGCCGAGCTGGAGCCGCTCGCGAGCCGAACCTTCGCGCTGCATTATCCGCGCGCGCAGGACGTGCAGCGGCTGCTGGCGGGGGCGACCGGCCAGCGCCTGCTGTCGAAACGCGGCGCTGCGGCGGCCGATCCGCGCATGAACTTGTTGTTCGTCACCGATCTGGCGCCGCGCATCGAACAGATCGCGGGTCTGATCGACGCGATCGACCGGCCGTCGCGACAAGTCCGGATCGAGGCGCGCATTGTCGAGGGCGAACAGGGCTTCTCGCGCAACCTCGGCGCACGCGTCGCGCTGCGCGCCCAGGGGCGGGCGCCCGTCGCGGACGGGGCGGCGTCCGCAACGGACACGCGCAACGCGCTGGATCTGGCCGCGCGGCCGCTTGGCGGCTTCGAGGCGGCGACGGCCGGCTTCACGTTGTTCGCCGCGCCGCTCAGCCGCGTGCTCGACGTCGAATTGAGCGCGCTCGAGGCGCAGGGGCGGGGCCAGATCGTTTCCAGCCCGCGCGTGGTGACGGCCGACCGCGTGAAGGCGATCGTCGAACAGGGTTCGGAGCTGCCTTACCAGGCGAAAGTCGGCAACGGCGTGAGCGGCGTGCAGTTCCGCCGTGCGACGCTGAAGCTCGAGGTCGAGCCGCAGATCACGCCCGACGGGCGCGTCGTGCTCGACCTGGATGTGACGAAGGACAGCATCGGCGAGCCAACGGCCGCCGGCCCGGCGATTCATACCAAGCACGTCCAGACGCGCGTCGAGGTCGAGGACGGCGGAACGGTCGCGATCGGCGGGATTTACGAGCAGTTGAACCGGGACGATGTGACGCGGGTGCCGCTCTTGGGCAAAATACCGGTTCTGGGCGCGCTTTTCCGGCACCGCGCGCGGCGCGACCAGCGTAACGAACTGGTCGTCTTCATCACGCCGACGGTCGTCGGCGCGCGTTGTGAAACGGCCGGCGCGGGCGACTCGGATGCGGGAAAAACGGGGCCGGAAGCCGGTGGTGCAGGCTCGACAAGGCAGCCGCTTTGCCAGTAAGCTGCGCCACACACCAGCAAGATTCAAGCAGAGGAAGCCGTTGCAAGCGCGGGACCCACACGCAAACGTATTTTTCGTCGGCCTTATGGGAGCGGGTAAGACCACCGTGGGCCGTGCGGTCGCGCGCCGGCTCGACAGGACGTTCTTCGACTCCGACCACGAAATCGAGGCCCGCACGGGTGCGCGCATTCCGGTGATCTTCGAGATGGAGGGCGAGGCCGGGTTTCGCGACCGCGAATCGCAGGTGATCGCGGATCTGACGCAGCGCGAGAACATCGTGCTCGCGACGGGCGGCGGTGCGGTGCTGCGTCCCGAAAATCGCGATTGCCTGAAGGGCCACGGCATCGTCATCTATCTGCGCGCCAATCCGCACGATCTGTGGTTGCGCACGCGCAAGGACAAGAACCGCCCGCTGTTGCAGACCGACGATCCGAAGGCGCGTCTCGAAGCGCTCTACGAAGTACGCGACCCGCTGTACCGCGAATGCGCGGACTTCATCATCGAGACCGGCCGTCCGTCGGTCAACGGCCTCGTCAACATGGTGCTGATGCAACTCGAACTGGCAGGCGTCGTCGCCAAGCCGCTACAAGCATGATTACCGTCAACGTCGATCTGGGCGACCGCGCCTACCCGATTCACATTGGTGCCGGCCTGATCGGCCGCACCGAGCTGTTCGCTCCTCACATCACCGGCTCGTCGATCACGATCGTCACGAACACGACGGTCGATCCGCTGTACGGCGACGCGCTGCGAGCAGCGCTCGCGCCGCTCGGCAAGCGCGTCTCGACGGTCGTGCTGCCGGACGGCGAGGCCTACAAGAACTGGGAAACGCTGAACCTGATCTTCGACGGTCTGCTGACCGAGCGCGCCGACCGCAAGACGACGCTCGTCGCACTTGGCGGCGGCGTGATCGGCGACATGACCGGCTTTGCCGCCGCATGCTACATGCGCGGCGTGCCGTTCATCCAGGTGCCGACGACGCTGCTGTCGCAGGTCGATTCGTCGGTCGGCGGCAAGACGGGCATCAACCACCCGCTCGGCAAGAACATGATCGGTGCGTTTTACCAGCCGCAGGCCGTGATCGCCGATATCGGCGCGCTGACCACGCTGCCCGATCGCGAGCTGGCGGCCGGCGTGGCGGAGGTCATCAAGACGGGCGCGATCGCCGATGCGGCATTCTTCGACTGGATCGAGGCGAACGTCGATGCGCTGAACCGCCGCGAGCCGGCCGCGCTTGCGCATGCGGTGAAGCGCTCGTGCGAGATCAAGGCGAGCGTGGTCGCGGCCGACGAACGCGAAGGCGGTCTGCGCGCGATCCTGAATTTCGGCCATACGTTCGGTCATGCGATCGAGGCCGGGCTCGGTTACGGCGAGTGGCTGCACGGCGAGGCGGTCGGCTGCGGGATGGTGATGGCGGCCGACCTGTCGGTGCGGCTCGGCCTCTTCGACGAAGCGTCGCGGCAGCGGCTCGACGCGGTGATCGCCGCCGCGCATCTGCCGGTGCGCGGGCCGGCGCTCGGCGATGCGCGCTACATGGACCTGATGCGCGTCGACAAGAAGGCGGAAGCCGGTGCGATCAAGTTCATCCTGCTGAAGCGATTCGGCGATACGCTGATCACCCAGGCGCCCGACGAAGCCGTGTTCGCCACGCTGGCGCAGACAACCCGGTAACGGCGCCCCGGATGGCCCGGCGCCCCTGACATGGAGGAGACGTGAGCGAGACATCCAGCAGCAAACCGACCGAAGCCGGTCGCGCATCCGTCGCGGCGCTGGCCGAGCCGCCGACGCTGGCGGCGCTGGAAGCCCATCTCGCTCCGTATGCCGCCCACGCGTCGCAGTCGCGCGGCCGTCGCCATCAGGAAACACCGCCGGCGGC
Source organism: Burkholderia diffusa (assembly GCF_001718315.1). Lineage (NCBI taxonomy): Bacteria > Pseudomonadati > Pseudomonadota > Betaproteobacteria > Burkholderiales > Burkholderiaceae > Burkholderia > Burkholderia diffusa. The sequence goes on from NZ_CP013362.1 coordinate 345,664, forward strand.
GCGCACCGAATTCCAGCGCGATCGCGACCGTATCGTTCATTCGACCGCATTCCGCCGGCTCGAATACAAGACGCAGGTCTTCGTCAATCACGAAGGCGACCTGTTCCGCACCCGCCTCACCCACAGCCTCGAGGTCGCGCAGATCGCCCGCTCGGTCGCGCGCAACCTGCGGCTCAACGAGGATCTCGTCGAAGCGATCTCGCTCGCGCACGATCTCGGGCACACGCCGTTCGGCCATGCCGGGCAGGACGCGCTGAATGCGTGCATGCGCGAGCACGGCGGCTTCGAGCACAACCTGCAGAGCCTGGCCGTGGTTGACGAGCTCGAGGAGCATTACGGCGCGTTCAACGGCCTGAACCTGTGCTTCGAGACGCGCGAAGGCATCCTGAAGCACTGTTCGCGCGAGAACGCACGCAAGCTCGGCGCGCTCGGCGAGCGCTTCCTGCAGGGCCGTCAGCCATCGCTGGAAGCGCAGCTGGCGAACATCGCGGACGAAATCGCGTACAACAACCACGACGTCGACGACGGCTTGCGCTCCGGCCTGATCACGATCGAGCAGCTCGCCGAAGTCGAGCTGTGGCAGCGCCACTACGACGCCGCGCTCGCCGAATTCCCGCATCTGGAAGGCCGCCGCCTCGTGCACGAGACGGTGCGCCGCATCATCAATACGCTGATCGTCGACCTGATCGACGAGACCACGCGCAATCTCGCGCGCGTCGCGCCCGCGTCGCTCGACGACGTGCGCGCCGCGCCGCAGCTCGTCGCGCACAGCGAGGCGGTCGCCGCGCAGGCGGCCGCCCTCAAGCGGTTCCTGTTCAAGAACCTGTATCGGCACTACAAGGTGATGCGCATGGCGAACAAGGCCCAGCGCGTCGTCACCGGGCTGTTCGACGCGTTCATCGACGATCCGCGGTTGCTGCCGCCGCCGTACCAGTCGGACGACGACGCGCAGCAGCCGCGCCTCGTCGCGCACTACATCGCCGGCATGACCGACCGCTTTGCGCTGAAGGAATATCAGCGCCTGTTCGTTGTCAACGACAACTGACTGTCACAAACGATCACTAGACTTCGCCGGTTCAATGGCGACGGGAATGTTGCACACGCTGTTGGTAACGTTTTCACAGGAGAGAGGTCGATGAAGAAGAAGCCCGCGGGGACCATGATTCGCTCGATCGCGCTGGGCGGCGCGTTGATGTTCGGTGTGCAGCATGCGGCGTTCGCCGTGACGGAAATCCAGTTCTGGCATGCGATGGAGTCGGCGCTCGGCGAGCGCGTGAATGAACTTGCCACGCAATTCAACGCATCGCAGAGCGACTACAAGATCGTGCCGGTGTTCAAGGGCACCTACGACCAGGCGCTCGCGGCGGGCATCGCCGCCTATCGCAGCGGCAATGCGCCGGCGATTCTCCAGGTCTACGAAGTCGGCACCGCGACGATGATGCAGGCGAAGAAGGCCGTCGTGCCGGTGTACGACGTGTTCAAGCAGGCCGGCGTGCCGCTCGACGAGAAGGCGTTCGTGCCGACCATCGCCAGCTACTACAGCGATGCGAAGACGGGCCATCTCGTGTCGATGCCGTTCAACAGCTCGACGCCCGTGCTGTACTACAACAAGGACGCATTCAAGAAGGCCGGGCTCGATCCGAACCAGCCGCCGAAGACGTGGGCCGACGTGCAGGCCGACGCGGAGAAACTGCGCAAGTCCGGGATGACGTGCGGCTTCACGACCGGCTGGCAAGGCTGGATCCAGCTCGAGAACTACAGCGCATGGCATGCGCTGCCGTTCGCGAGCCGCAACAACGGCTTCGACGGCGCCGACGCCGTGCTCGAATTCAACAAGCCGCAGCAGGTCGCGCACATCGCGTTCCTGCAGCAGATGCAGAAGGACGGCACGTTCACGTATGCGGGCCGCAAGGACGAAGCGTCCGCGAAGTTCTACAGCGGCGACTGCGGGATCCTGACGACCTCATCGGGCGCGCTTGCGAACGTGCAGAAGTTCGCGAAGTTCAGCTACGGCACCGGCATGATGCCGTACGACGCGAACGTGAAGGGGGCGCCGCAGAACGCGATCATCGGCGGCGCGAGCCTGTGGGTGCTGGCCGGCAAGGATCCGGTGACCTACAAGGGCGTCGCGAAATTCCTCGCGTTCCTGGCTTCGCCGCCGATCGCCGCCAAGTGGCACCAGGAAACGGGCTACCTGCCGGTCACGACGGCCGCGTACGAGCTCACGCGCCAGCAGGGCTTCTATGCGAAGAACCCGAGCGCGGAAACCGCGATCAAGCAGATGATGAACAAGCCGCCGCTGCCTTACACGAAGGGGCTGCGTCTCGGCAACATGCCGCAGATCCGCACGGTCGTCGACGAGGAACTCGAGCAGGTCTGGGCGCAGAAGAAGTCGCCGAAGGACGCGCTCGATTCGGCAGCGTCGCGCGGCGACGAGCTGCTGCGCCGCTTCGAGAAGTCGGGCAGCTGATCCCGCATCGCGTTCGTGTCGCCGGCCGCCGCTTCGCCTCTGCGAGCGGGCGGCCGGCGGCGCGGTTCCTTTCCCGTTTCGCTTGACCGGATGCCCGCGATGCAATCCCGTTCCCGTTTCGGCACGAGCCTGCTGCCGTACCTGCTGATCGCGCCGCAGCTCGCCATCACCGCCGTATTTTTCCTGTGGCCGGCCGGCGTCGCGCTGTGGCAGTCGACGCAGATGCAGGATGCATTCGGCACATCGAGTGAATTCGTCGGCTTCGCGAACTTCACGCACCTGTTCGCCGATCCGCTGTACCTCGATTCGTTCCGCACGACGCTGGTATTCAGCTCGCTCGTGACGGTCAGCGGGCTCGTCGTGTCGCTGCTGCTCGCCGCATGCGCCGACCGCGTGATCCGCGGCGCGCGCGTGTACCGCACGCTGTTGATCTGGCCATACGCGGTCGCGCCGACGATCGCGGCCGTGCTTTGGGCGTTCCTGTTCAATCCCAGCATCGGCCTCGTCACCTATGCGCTCGCGAAGGGCGGCATCGTCTGGAATCACGCGCTGAACGGCGGCCAGGCAATGTTTCTCGTCGTGCTCGCGTCGGTGTGGAAGCAGGTGAGCTACAACTTCCTGTTCTTCTACGCGGGGCTGCAGGCGATTCCCCGCTCGCTGATCGAGGCGGCGGCGATCGACGGCGCGGGGCCGGTGCGGCGCTTCTTCAATATCGTGCTGCCGCTGCTGTCGCCAACCAGCTTCTTCCTGCTGGTCGTGAACCTCGTCTACGCGTTCTTCGACACGTTCCCGGTGATCGACGCGGCCACCGCCGGCGGCCCCGCGCAAAGCACGAAAACGCTGATCTACAAGATCTTCACGGAGGGCTTCCAGGGCCTCGACATCGGTAGCTCGGGCGCGCAGTCGGTCGTGCTGATGATCATCGTCGTCGGCCTGACGGTGATTCAGTTCCGCTTCGTCGAACGCAGGGTGCAATACGCATGATCGAAAATCGCAAGGGCTTCGACCTGTTCTGCCACGCGGTGCTGATCGCGGGCGTCGTGCTGATCGTGTTCCCCGTGTACGTTGCGTTCTGCGCGGCGACCATGAACGCGCAGGAAGTGTTCACGATCCCGTTGTCGCTGGTGCCGAGCACACACCTGCTGGAGAACATCGCTTACATCTGGGGGCACGGCAGCGGCGGCACGACGGCGCCGTTCGGCCGGCTGCTCGTCAACAGTTTCGTGATGGCGCTCGCGATCGCGGTCGGCAAGATCGCGGTGTCGATCCTGTCGGCGTACGCGATCGTCTATTTCCGCTTTCCGTTCCGCAACACCGCGTTCTGGCTGATCTTCGTCACGCTGATGCTGCCGGTCGAGGTGCGGATCTTCCCGACCGTGCAGGTCGTGTCGACCCTGCATCTGACGAACACCTACGCCGGGCTTTCGCTGCCGCTGATCGCATCCGCGACCGCGACGTTCCTGTTCCGCCAGTTCTTCATGACGCTGCCCGACGAGCTGATGGACGCCGCGCGCATCGACGGCGCGGGACCGCTGCGCTTTTTCCGGGACGTGGTGTTGCCGCTGTCGAAGACGAGCATCGCGGCGCTGTTCGTGATCACGTTCATTTACGGCTGGAACCAGTATCTGTGGCCGATCCTGATCACGACGGAGGCGTCGCTGTCGACGGCGGTGGTGGGCATCAAGACGATGATCGCGAGCGGTGACGCCGCGACGGAGTGGCAATACGTAATGGCGGCGACGCTGCTGGCGATGATTCCGCCGCTCGTCGTCGTGCTGGCGATGCAGCGCTGGTTCGTGCGCGGCCTCGTCGATTCCGAGAAATGAACCACGGACGGCAACCGGGAGAAGGACCAAGTATGGCTGCGCTGAGCTTGAAGGGCGTCAGGAAATCCTACGACGGCAAGCAGCATGTGCTGCACGGCATCGACGTGGAGATCGCCGACGGCGAATTCATCGTGCTGGTCGGCCCGTCGGGCTGCGGCAAGTCGACGCTCTTGCGGATGATCGCGGGGCTCGAGACGGTGACGGACGGCGAGATCGCGATCGGCGAGCGCGTGGTCAACACGCTGGAGCCGAAGGATCGCGACATTGCGATGGTGTTCCAGAACTACGCGCTGTATCCGCACATGACGGTCGCACAGAACATGGGCTACGGGCTGAAGATCCGCGGCATCGAGCGCGCGACGATCGACGCGCGGGTGGCCGCGGCAGCGAAGATCCTCGAGCTCGAGCCGCTGCTCGCGCGGCGGCCGCGCGAGTTGTCGGGCGGCCAGCGGCAACGCGTCGCGATGGGGCGGGCGATCGTGCGCGAGCCGTCCGTGTTCCTGTTCGACGAGCCGCTGTCGAACCTCGACGCGAAGCTGCGCGTGCAGATGCGCCTGGAGATCCAGCGGCTGCATGCGCGGCTCGCGACGACGAGCGTGTACGTGACGCACGATCAGATCGAGGCGATGACGCTCGCCCAGCGCGTGATCGTGATGAACCGCGGCTATGCGGAGCAGATCGGCGCGCCGGTCGACGTGTACGAGAAGCCGGCGACGGTGTTCGTCGCAGGCTTCATCGGCTCGCCGGCGATGAACCTGATGCACGGCCGGCTGTCCGAGGATGGCGCGACGTTCACGGTCGCGGGCGGCGGCCCGGCGCTGCCGGTTGCCGGCGCGCCGGGCATCGGCACCGCGATCGCCGCGGGGCGCGACTGGGTGCTTGGCGTGCGGCCGGAGCACATGACGCCGCAGCCGGGTGTCGCGCAGGCGACGCTGCCGGTCGACTCGTGCGAGCTGCTCGGCGCGGACAACCTCGCGCACGGCCGCTGGGGCAACCACGACGTCGCGGTGCGCCTGCCGCACGCGGATCGTCCGGCGCGCGGCACGGCGCTGGCCGCCGCGCTGCCCGCGCATCGGCTGCATTTCTTCGATCCCGAAACCGGCAAGCGTGCCGGCTGACCCTCACGAACCCGCCGAGAGGCTCACGATGACTTCCCGTACCGACTGGCCCTATCCGCGCGTCGTCGCCCATCGCGGCGGCGGCACGCTCGCGCCGGAGAACACGCTCGCCGCGTTCGACGAAGGCGCGCGGCGCGGTCACCGGATGGTCGAGTTCGACGCGAAACTGTCCGCCGACGACGTGAGTTTCCTGTTGCACGACGACACGGTCGACCGCACGTCGAACGGCAGCGGGCCGGCCGCGGGCATGCGCTACGCGGCGTTGGCCGCGCTCGATGCCGGCGCCTGGTTCGACGCGCGATTCGCGGGCGAGCAGATGCCGACGCTCGAGGCTGCGGCGGCACGCTGCATCGCGCACGGGCTGGCGGCGAACGTCGAGATCAAGCCGTGCCCGGGCCGCGAGCGCGACACGGGGCAGCGGGTGGCGGCCGATGCGGCTGCATACTGGCACGGCGCGGCCGTGCCGCCGCTGCTGTCGTCGTTTTCGTTCGACGCGTTGCAACAGGCGCGCGCCAGCGCTCCGGCGCTGCCGCGCGGGATGCTGTACGACGCTGTGCCGGACGACTGGCACGCGCAAGTCGTCAGCGCGCTCGGCTGCGTATCGTTGCATGCGAACCACAAGGCGCTCGACGAACCGCTCGTGCGCGCGATCAAGGCGGCCGGGCTGCGCATCCTGGTCTACACGGTCAACGACCTCGCCCGCGCGCGCGAACTCGTGCGCTGGGGCGTCGACGCGGTCTGCACGGACCGGATCGACCTGATCGGCCCGACGGCACTCGACGACATCGTGTAACGCCGCGCGCATCCGGCAAAACCCTGTGCGGGAACGTGCCTGACGCGAAAAAACGACGCCCCGGCCGGACTCCGACCGGGGCGTTCTGCATCGCGGACCCGTTACTCAAGGAAAATTCCGCTACAAATTGCAGCAGGATTAACCATTCCCCAAATATTCGACTACGCTTAGAAGCGATAGCCGACGTTCAGATACGTGACGATCGGGTTCAGCGAGATGTGCGCCTTCGACGTTTCCGTGAGCGTGCCGACCGGCGTGCGGCGGGCCGTCGTGAACGTCGCGGTCACGCTGACCGGGATGTAGGAGATCGACAGGCCGCCGAACCAGTGTTTGGTGAAGTTGTACGTGAAGCCGGCGTTAAAGACGGGCGCCCACTGGTTGCTCGTCTGCGCGCTGGTCGGGCCGCCGAGCACGCCGTTCTCGAATGCGCTGTTCGTGATCTTCGCACCGGTGAACCAGACGTACGTCGCGCCGACGCCGACATACGGGCGGAATTTCGCGTTGGCATCGTTGAAGTGATAGCGCAGCAGCAGGGCCGGGCTCCACTGGTACGCGCGGCCGAGCACGCCGAAGCTCGAGAACTGGCCCTTGCCGGTAATGTCGAACTTCGGTGGCACACCGAGAACGAATTCGGTGGAAATGTGGTCAGTGATGAAATAGCCGGTCGCGAGGCCGAGCGTGTCGGCGTCGTTGATGCCGGCGCCGGTGTTGGCAATGGACTGATTGACGGGCGTGCCGCCGACGCCGTAGACGTAAAGCGGATCGCTGCTGTCCTGGGGGGACAGGTGGAACCAGCCGGTGCTGACGTAGAAATCACCTGCGGATTGTGCGTGTGCCGTACCGCCCGCAAACGTGAATGCGAGCGCTGCAGCCCCCGTAATGGCCAGTTTTCGTTTCATTGTGTCTCCTCCGATCTAAGGCGTGCTCATTATGACGACTGCGTTTAAAACCAAACAAGCTCGTAAGTTAGAGTTTTCACCCTAGGATTCGCACGACCGTACGCTTCCGCGCCCCGCCGGGACACGCATTCGGCGCAGTGCGCAATTTCGGACCTTCGGGTATTTCCTAACGCGTTCAAACGGACATTCAGCATGGCACGGTTAGCACGACTCTACGTTCCCGACCAGCCGCAGCACGTGATACTGCGCGGCCTGGATCAGCAACCCGCGTTCGTCGACGACCAGGACTACGAACTCTTCATCGATTGTCTGAAGGCCGCGGCACGCGATCATCACCTTTCGGTGCATGCCTACGTGCTGCTTCCGCGTCAGGTGCAACTCCTCGTGACGCCGAGCGACGAGGCGAGCCTGCCGAAGGCGATGCAGGCGGTCGGCCGCCGCTACGTTGCGCATTTCAACCGACGTTATTCGCGTCGCGGCACCTTGTGGGAAGGCCGCTATCGAGCGACCGTGATCGAAGGCGAGCGCTATTTCCTGCTCGCGAGCCGCGTGGTCGAGATGAGCCCGGTGCGCTCGCAGCTCGTCGCGACGGCCGACGCCTATCGCTGGTCGAGCTACCGGCACCACGTCGGTCTCACCGTCGACAGCCTGATCACCGACCATCCGCTCTACTGGGCGCTCGGCAACACGCCGTTCGATCGTCAGCGCGCGTACAAGGAGCTCTGCGAGCAGCCGCTCGACGAGCGGCAGGCCGACCAGCTTCAGCAGGCGACGCTGAAGGGCTGGGTGCTCGGCGGCGAGAATTACCGCGAATGGGCGGCGCGCACCGCGAATCGCCGCGTGTCGCCGCTGCCGCGCGGACGCCCCAGAAAGGTGCGTGAAAACACCCCGCCGATCCAGCAGTAACGCGGGAAAGGCAGATCACGAGGCGGCGCTGGCAGCGCCGCTTCTTTTTGCACCAAAATGATACGTCCCCAATAAAACGGCACCAGATCGGCGCATGCATTTAATTGGGGTTCTATCAAGTGGTTTTTGTTGCTATTCCTTTGATTCGTCGCGTATATTCCGAATTCCGGTGGCCCGGGTGAAGTTCGCCCAACCACTGTCGGCCGTGCCGTCTCCCGTCGGGAGCGGGATCGACGGCAACAAAAAATGGTTCAACGGCCCCCGAGGCCCCTTTACGACGGTGTCCCCATGAACGACCACCAGCAGCCGCTCGCCGCGGTGCCCGCCGCACAAGGTCTGTACGACCCGCAAAACGAACACGACGCCTGCGGCGTCGGTTTCGTCGCTCACATCAAGGGCAAGAAGAGCCACGAGATCATTCAGCAGGGTCTGAAGATCCTCGAGAACCTCGATCACCGCGGCGCGGTCGGCGCCGATCCGCTGATGGGCGACGGCGCCGGCATCCTGATCCAGATTCCGGACGCGTTCTATCGCGAGGAAATGTCGAAGCAGGGCGTGACGCTGCCGCCCGCCGGCGAATACGGGGTCGGGATGATCTTCCTGCCGAAGGAAAACGCGTCGCGTCTCGCGTGCGAGCAGGAGCTCGAGCGCACGGTGCGGGCAGAGGGCCAGGTCGTGCTCGGCTGGCGCGACGTGCCGGTCGACCACGCGATGCCGATCTCGCCGACGGTCAAGGCGAGCGAGCCGCTGATTCGCCAGATCTTCATCGGCCGCGGCAAGGACATCATGGTGACCGATGCGCTCGAGCGGAAGCTGTACGTGATCCGCAAGACCGCGAGCCACCGCATCCAGGCGCTCAAGCTCAAGCACGGCAAGGAATACTTCGTGCCGTCGATGTCGGCGCGCACGGTCGTCTACAAGGGGCTGCTGCTGGCGGGCCAGGTCGGCGTGTATTACCGCGACCTGCAGGACGAGCGCGTCGTGTCGGCGCTTGCGCTCGTGCACCAGCGCTTCTCGACCAACACGTTCCCGGCATGGGAACTGGCTCACCCGTACCGGATGATCGCGCACAACGGCGAGATCAACACCGTGAAGGGCAACGTGAACTGGCTGAACGCGCGTACCGGCGCGATCGCGTCGCACGTGCTCGCCGACGACCTGCCGAAGCTGTGGCCGCTGATCTACCCGGGCCAGTCTGACACCGCGTCGTTCGACAACTGTCTCGAACTGCTGGTGATGGCCGGCTACCCGCTCGTGCACGCGGTGATGATGATGATCCCGGAAGCGTGGGAACAGCACACGCTGATGGACGAGAACCGCCGCGCGTTCTACGAATACCACGCCGCGATGATGGAGCCGTGGGACGGCCCCGCCGCGATCGCGTTCACCGACGGCCGCCAGATCGGCGCGACGCTCGACCGCAACGGCCTGCGCCCGGCGCGCTACATCGTGACCGACGACGACCTCGTGATCATGGCGTCGGAAGCCGGCACGCTGCCGATCCCCGAATCGAAGATCGTCAAGAAGTGGCGCCTGCAGCCGGGCAAGATGTTCCTGATCGACATGGAGCACGGCCGCATCATCGACGACAAGGAGCTCAAGGACAACCTCGCGAACGCGAAGCCGTACAAGAGCTGGATCGACGCCGTGCGCATCAAGCTCGACGAGATCGAGCCGAAGGCCGAGGAAGTCGCGGCCGGCCGCACGCAGGGCGCCGCGCTGCTCGACCGCCAGCAGGCGTTCGGCTATACGCAGGAGGACCTGAAGTTCCTGATGGCGCCGATGGCGCAGCAGGGCGAGGAAGCCGTCGGCTCGATGGGCAACGACTCGCCGCTCGCCGTGATGTCGAACAAGAACAAGACGCTCTATCACTACTTCAAGCAGTTGTTCGCGCAGGTCACGAACCCGCCGATCGACCCGATCCGCGAGAACATGGTGATGTCGCTCGTGTCGTTCATCGGCCCGAAGCCGAACCTGCTCGACACGAACAACATCAACCCGCCGATGCGTCTCGAAGTGTCGCAGCCGGTGCTCGACTTCAAGGACATCGCGAAGATCCGCGCGATCGATCAGTACACGGGCGGCAAGTTCAGCGCCTACGAACTGAACATCTGCTATCCGGTCGCGTGGGGCAAGGAAGGCATCGAGGCACGTCTCGCGTCGCTGTGCGCGGAAGCCGTCGATGCGGTGAAGTCCGGCTACAACATCCTGATCGTATCGGATCGCAAGACGGACGCCGACCACGTCGCGATCCCGGCGCTGCTCGCCACGTCGGCGATCCACACGCACCTCGTCCAGCAAGGGCTGCGCACGAGCACGGGCCTCGTCGTCGAGACGGGCTCTGCACGTGAGACGCACCACTTCGCGCTGCTCGCGGGCTATGGCGCGGAAGCCGTGCACCCGTACCTCGCGATGGAAACGCTCGCGAAGATGGCGGAAGGCCTGCCGGGCGACCTGTCGCCGGAGAAGGCCGTCTACAACTTCACGAAGGCGGTCGGCAAGGGCCTGCAGAAGGTGATGTCGAAGATGGGCATCTCGACGTACATGTCGTACACGGGCGCGCAGATCTTCGAAGCGCTCGGCCTGTCGAGCGACCTCGTCGAGAAGTACTTCAAGGGCACGGCCTCGAAGGTCGGCGGCATCGGCCTGTTCGAAGTCGCGGAAGAGGCGATCCGCCTGCACCGCGACGCGTTCGGCGACAATCCGGTCCTGCGCGACATGCTCGACGCGGGCGGCGAGTACGCATACCGCGTGCGCGGCGAGGACCACATGTGGACGCCGGATTCGATCGCGAAGCTCCAGCACGCGACGCGCAGCAACTCGTACCAGACGTACAAGGAATACGCGCACCTGATCAACGACCAGACCAAGCGTCACATGACGTTCCGCGGCCTGTTCGAATTCAAGGTGGAGCCGACCAAGGCCATTCCGATCGACGACGTCGAGCCGGCGAAGGAGATCGTCAAGCGCTTTGCGACGGGCGCGATGTCGCTCGGTTCGATCAGCACCGAAGCACACGCGACGCTCGCGATCGCGATGAACCGGATCGGCGGCAAGTCGAACACCGGCGAAGGCGGCGAGGACGAGAAGCGCTACCGCAACGAACTGCGCGGCATTCCGATCAAGTCGGGCGAGACGCTGAAGTCGGTGATCGGCGACGAGATCGTCAGCGACATTCCGCTGAAGGACGGCGATTCGCTGCGCTCGAAGATCAAGCAGGTCGCGTCGGGCCGCTTCGGCGTCACCGCCGAGTACCTGGCATCGGCCGACCAGATCCAGATCAAGATGGCGCAGGGCGCGAAGCCGGGCGAAGGCGGCCAGCTGCCGGGCCACAAGGTGTCGGAATACATCGGCAAGCTGCGTTATTCGGTGCCGGGCGTCGGCCTGATCTCGCCGCCGCCGCACCACGACATCTACTCGATCGAGGATCTGGCGCAGCTGATCCACGACCTGAAGAACGTGAACCCGAGCTCCAGCATCTCGGTGAAGCTGGTGTCGGAAGTGGGTGTCGGCACGGTCGCGGCCGGTGTCGCGAAGGCGAAGGCCGATCACGTCGTGATCGCCGGCCATGACGGCGGCACGGGTGCGTCGCCGCTGTCGTCGGTGAAGCACGCGGGCACGCCGTGGGAACTCGGCCTCGCCGAAACGCAGCAGACGCTGGTGCTGAACCGCCTGCGCGGCCGCATCCGCGTGCAGGCCGACGGCCAGATGAAGACGGGCCGCGACGTCGTGATCGGCGCGCTGCTCGGCGCGGACGAATTCGGCTTCGCGACGGCGCCGCTTGTCGTCGAAGGCTGCATCATGATGCGCAAGTGCCACCTGAACACGTGCCCGGTCGGCGTCGCGACGCAGGATCCGGTGCTGCGTGCGAAGTTCAAGGGCCAGCCCGAGCACGTCGTGAACTACTTCTTCTTCGTCGCCGAGGAAGTGCGCGAGATCATGGCGCAGCTCGGCATCGCGAAGTTCGACGACCTGATCGGCCGCGCCGACCTGCTCGATACGCGCAAGGGCATCGAGCACTGGAAGGCGAAGGGCCTCGACTTCTCGCGCGTGTTCTACCAGCCGGAAGAGTGCGAGGAGGTGGCCCGGCGTCATGTCGACGTGCAGGATCACGGCCTCGAGCGCGCGCTCGACCACGTGCTGATCGAGAAGGCGAAGGCCGCGATCGAGAACGGCGAGCACGTGTCGTTCATCCAGCCGGTGCGCAACGTGAACCGCACGGTCGGCGCGATGCTGTCGGGCGTGATCGCGAAGAAGCACGGCCACGACGGCCTGGCCGACGACGCGGTGCATATCCAGTTGAAGGGCACGGCCGGCCAGAGTTTCGGCGCGTTCCTCGCGAAGGGCGTCACGCTCGACCTCGTCGGCGACGGCAACGACTACGTCGGCAAGGGCCTGTCGGGCGGGCGGATCATCATCCGGCCGACCAACGACTTCCGCGGCAAGTCAGAGGAAAACATCATCTGCGGCAACACGGTGATGTACGGCGCGATCGAAGGCGAATCGTTCTTCCGCGGCGTCGCGGGCGAGCGCTTCTGCGTGCGCAACTCGGGCGCGACGGCGGTTGTCGAAGGCACGGGCGACCACGGTTGCGAATACATGACGGGCGGCACGGTCGTCGTGCTCGGCGAAACCGGGCGCAACTTCGCGGCCGGCATGTCGGGCGGCCTCGCGTACATCTACGATCCGGAAGGCACGTTCGCGGCGAAGTGCAACAAGTCGATGGTCGCGCTCGAGCCGGTGCTGCAGCAGGCCGAGCAGGAGCGCACGGTCGACCGCGCGCTCTGGCATGAGGGCACGACGGACGAAGCGTTGCTCAAGGGGCTCGTCGAGCGTCATTTCCAGTTCACGGGTTCGCCGCGCGCGAAGTCGCTGCTGGAAAACTGGGACGCGGCGCGCCGCCAGTTCGTGAAGGTGTTCCCGCACGAATACAAGCGCGCGCTGGGCGAGATTGGTGCAAAGAAGGCGGCGAAGGAAGTGCTGGCCGCCTGAGCGACGAACGACATAGCGAATGCCGCGCGCGCATGATCGCCGCGCGCGGCTCCCCCACCCGATACACCGAACAGAAGAGCACCTTATGGGCAAGGCAACCGGTTTTCTGGAATTCGAACGCCGCCACGAGGCGTACGAAGCACCGCTCACGCGCGTGAAGCACTACAAGGAATTCGTCGCGGCGCTGACCGACGCGGACGCGAAGATCCAGGGCGCGCGCTGCATGGACTGCGGCATCCCGTTCTGCAACAACGGCTGCCCGGTCAACAACATCATCCCTGACTTCAACGATCTCGTTTACCGCCAGGACTGGCAGCAGGCGATCGAAGTCCTGCATTCGACCAACAACTTCCCCGAGTTCACGGGCCGCATCTGCCCGGCGCCGTGCGAGGCAGCCTGCACGCTCGGGATCAACGACGATCCGGTCGGCATCAAGTCGATCGAGCACGCGATCATCGACAAGGCCTGGGCGGAGGGCTGGGTGAAGCCGCTGCCGGCCGAGCACAAGACGGGCAAGAAGGTCGCGATCGTCGGCTCCGGCCCTGCGGGCTTGGCGGCCGCGCAGCAGCTTGCGCGCGCCGGCCACGACGTGACGGTGTTCGAGAAGAACGATCGCATCGGCGGCCTGCTGCGTTACGGGATCCCCGACTTCAAGCTCGAGAAGTGGCTGATCGATCGCCGCATGCGCCAGATGGAAGCGGAAGGCGTGACCTTCCGCACCAGCGTGTTCATCGGCAAGGATCCGCTGCCCGAGTCGATCGGCAATCTCGCGAAGGAAACCATTTCGCCGGAGAAGCTGAAGGAAGAATTCGACGCGGTCGTGATCGCGGGCGGTTCGGAAACGCCGCGCGACCTGCCGGTGCCGGGCCGCGAACTCGCCGGCGTGCATTTCGCGATGGACTTCCTGCCGCAGCAGAACCGTGTGAACGCGGGCGACAAGCTCGTCGACCAGCTCGTCGCGAAGGGCAAGCACGTGATCGTGATCGGCGGCGGCGACACGGGTTCGGACTGCGTCGGCACGTCGAACCGTCACGGCGCGAAGCAGGTCACGCAGTTCGAGCTGCTGCCGCAGCCGCCCGAAGAGGAAAACAAGCCGCTCGTGTGGCCGTACTGGCCGATCAAGCTGCGCACGTCGTCGTCGCACGAGGAAGGCTGCGAGCGTGACTGGGCGGTCGCGACGAAGCGTCTCGAAGGCAAGAACGGCAAGGTCGAGAAGCTGATCGCGGTGCGCGTCGAGTGGAAGGACGGCAAGATGCAGGAAGTGCCGGGCTCCGAGTTCGAGATGAAGGCCGACCTGGTGCTGCTCGCGATGGGCTTCACGCAGCCGGCGGCCACCGTGCTCGAAGCGTTCGGCGTCGCGAAGGATGCACGCGGCAACGCGCGCGCGGCGACCGAAGGCGATCGCTCGTACTACACGTCGGTCGACAAGGTGTTCGCGGCGGGCGACATGCGCCGCGGCCAGTCGCTCGTCGTCTGGGCGATCCGCGAAGGCCGCCAGTGCGCGCGCTCGGTCGATGCGTACTTGATGGGGCATTCGGAACTGCCGCGCTAAGCAAAAGCGCGCGAGCGGATTTCGAAGAAAACCGGGCGTCCGAAAGGGCGCCCGGTTTTTTTATTGTGCAAGCGCCGCGAATGGTCGACTTCCGAGCGTGCCTTCGTCGCCCGCTCCTTTCGATGCGCGCCCCACATCTTCACGCAGCATCGCCTAACCTGATCGCATCGGGCGCCGATATTGCGTTATCTCTAAACTTTCGTTTTGTAATAATCCTTGAGAACTGTCATATCATGTCGCCCCGGCCGTGTTTCGCGGCCGTCTATATGACCCCATTTACAAGGACTCTGAATGGAAGCATTCGTGCATGGGCTGATCGACGCCGTCAACGGCGTGCTGTGGAATTACGTGCTGATCGCGCTGCTGCTCGGCGCCGGCGCGTGGTTCACGTTGCGGTTCCGGATGATCCAGCTGAAGGCGCTGTTCCTCAGCATCAAGCTGGTCGGCAGCAAGGGCGAACCGGGCAGCATCTCGTCGTTCCAGGCGTTCGCGACCGGGCTCGCGAGCCGCGTGGGCACCGGCAACATCGCCGGCGTGGCGGTCGCGCTGACGGTCGGCGGGCCGGGCGCGATCTTCTGGATGTGGATGACGGCGCTCGTCGGGATGTCGTCGGCGTTCGTCGAGGCGACGCTCGCGCAGATCTTCAAGGTATCGCATCCGGACGGCAGCTATCGCGGCGGCCCCGCGTACTACATCCAGACGGGCCTGCGCTCGCGCGGCTTCGGCGTGCTGTTCTCGCTGTCGCTGATCCTCGCATTCGGCTTCGTGTTCAACGCGGTGCAGGCCAATGCGATCGCCGACGCTTTCAATACATCGTTCGGCTGGAGCCGCGAATCGGTCGGCCTCGGCCTCGTGCTGCTCACCGCGCCGCTCATCTTCGGCGGAATTCGCCGCATCGCGTCGGTCGCGCAAGTGATCGTGCCGGTGATGGCGATCGGCTACCTCGCGCTGGCCGTCTACGCGGTCGCGACGCACGTCGCGCTGGTGCCGGAAGTGCTCGCGCTGATCGTGAAGAGCGCGTTCGGGCTCGAGCAGGCGGCAGGCGGCCTGACCGGCTACGCGATCAGCCAGGCAGTCTCGATGGGCGTGAAGCGCGGGTTGTTCTCGAACGAGGCCGGCATGGGCAGCGCGCCGAATGCGGCCGCGACCGCGAGCGTGCGGCATCCGGTCGTGCAGGGGCTGATCCAGATGCTCGGCGTGTTCGTCGACACGATCGTGATCTGCAGCGCGACCGCGTTCGTGATCCTGCTGTCGGGCCAGTACGAGCTCGGCACCGGCATGGAAGGCGCGGCGCTCACGCAGCGCGCGATCGCGAGCCACGTCGGCGACTGGGGCGGTATCTACATGGCCGTCGCGATCTTCTTCTTCGCGTACTCGTCGGTGATCGGCAATTACGCATACGCGGAAGGCAACGTCGACTTCATCACGAAGCGGCGCGGCGTGCTGCCGCTGTTCCGCTTCGCGGTGCTCGGCATGGTGATGTTCGGCAGCGTCGGGCAACTGCCGCTCGTGTGGGCGATGGCCGATACGAGCATGGGACTGATGGCGATCATCAACCTGGTCGCGATTCTCGCGCTCGGCAAGTATGCGCATGCCGCATGGCGCGACTATCGCCGCCAGCGCGCGGAGGGCATCGCCGATCCGGTGTTCACGCGCAACACGATTCCCGAGCTCGCGCGCGTGCTGCCTGCCGACGTGTGGGGTGAGGACGGCCCGTTGCCGCAGCGTCCGGTGTCGGCCGATGCGGTGGCCGAAGCGCGCGTGGCGGTGCGCGAATCATGAACGGCGACCGGCTCCGTGCGTTCGTCGCGCTGATGCCCGATGCGGCATCGCGCGACGCGCTGCATGCGCTGCCGGTCACCCGAGGCGCGCGGCGCACGCTGCCCGCGCAACTGCACGTGACGCTCGCGTTCATCGGTGCAATCGAACGCGCGCGTTGCGATGCGCTGGCCGCACGCCTGCCGGCGCTCGCGGCCGCGCATGCGCTGCCGTTGCAGCCGGTCGAGCGGATTGCGTGGTGGCCGAGCCTGCCGCGCGCGAGACTGATCGTCGCGGAACTCGCGCCCGATTCCGCCTGCGCGGCGCTGAACGCCGACTTGTCGGCGCTGCTGCTCGAACTGGGTGTGCCGGCCGACCGCCGGCCGTTCAGGCCGCACGTCACGCTCGCACGGTTGCCGCGCGACGCGGACGGACAGCCCGCGCACGGCGGCGCGACCGGGCGGCCGGTCGCGCTGCGTTTCGTCGCGCTGACGTTATTTGAAAGCCGGCTGTCGCACGACGGCGTGTCGCATGTGCCGATCGTGTCGGTGCCGGTCGGGCGGGCGTAGCGGGAAGGCGGGAGGGACGGGGAAGAGGAGAAGGCCGGCGCAGTATGCGCCGGCCTTTTGCCTGGCGGTTACGCCGCGACCTTGTCGCTGTCGTTCACGCGTTCGACGTTGATCGTGCCGACGTGGAACGCGGCGAGCGATTCGCGATGCGCAATGCTGACGATCGCGGCCTTCGGCAGCCGTTCGGCGAACAGATGATAGAGCCGCGCTTCGTTGTCGGCGTCGAGCGCGCTGGTCGCTTCGTCGAGGAACAGGAAGTCCGGCTTGTGCAGCAGCACGCGCGCGCCGGCCAGACGCTGCTGTTCGCCCGGCGACAGCACGCGCGTCCAGTGGCCGGTCTCGTCGAGGCGCCCGACGTAGTCTTCGAGGCGGCACGCACGCAGCGCGTCGCGGCACGCGTCGTCGGTGAACGCGTCGGGCGCGGCCGGATAGGTCAGCGCGGCCTTCAGCGTGCCGATCGGCAAGTAGCTGGTTTGCGGCACGAACATCATCCGTGCGCCGACCGGCGCGTCGATCGCGCCGTCGCCGAACGGCCACAGGCCCGCGAGCGCGCGCATGAACGTGCTCTTGCCGGAACCCGACTTGCCGATCACCAGCCAGCGCGAGCCGGGTTCGATCGTCACGTTGCCGATGTTGGCGAGCGCGTCGCCGTTCGGCAGCGCGAGCTTCAGCGACGACGTCGACAGCTTCGCGGCATCGACGTAGTGCAGGTTGATGCCGCCGTGCTCGGTCGCGGGCGACAGGCTTTCCTTCAGGTGCGACGTGCCCATCACGCGCTTGAATTCACGCAGACGGTTGACGGTCGCGCGCCATTCGACGAGGGTCGAGTAACTATTGATGAACCACGAGAACGAATCGCTGACGGTGCCGAACGCCGACGAGATCTGCATCAGCACGCCGAACGAGAACGCGCCCGCGAAATAGCGCGGCGCCGCGACGACGAGCGGGAAGATGATCGCGATCTGCCCATAGAAGCTCAGCACGAACGTGAGGCGCTTCGTGTACTTCATCACGCGCCACCAGTTGTCGCGAATGCGCGTGAACAGGCTCTGCGCATTGGCGGTCTCGGTCTTTTCTCCGTCGTAGAACGCGATCTGCTCGGCGTTCTCGCGCACGCGGATCAGCCCGAAGCGGAAGTCGGCCTCGACGCGCTGCTGCTGGTAGTTGATCGACACGAGCGGGTGGCCGACCTTCTGGATGATCAGCGAGCCGACCACCGCGTACAGCGCGGCCGCCCACACCATGTAGCCGGGGATCGTGATCGGCGTCGCGCCGAGCGAGAACGTCAGCGCGCCGGCGAGCGACCACAGGATCGTGATGAACGACACGAGCGTGACGACCGTCGACAGCAGGTCGAGCGACAGCGCGAGCGTCGTCGTCGCGAACGACTGGAGGTCGTCGGTGATCCGCTGGTCGGGGTTGTCGGCGAGGCGGTCACGTTCGATCCGGTAGAACGCGCGATCGCCGAGCCACTGGCCGAGAAAGCGGTCGGTGAGCCACTGGCGCCAGCGGAACCCGAGCATCTGGCGCAGGTAGCGGCCGTACACCGCGAGGATGATGAAGCCGAACGCGAGCGCGGAGAACTGCATCAGCAGGTTCGGGAAGTCGTGGACGTCCTTCGACTGCAGCGCGTTGTAGAACTGCGCGTTCCACTTGTTCAGCTTGACGTTGATCCAGACCACGCAGAGGTTGATCGCGATGATCGTGATCAGCAGCCCCCACGCGATTTTCCATTCGGACGACACCCAGTAGGGCTTGATGAGGCTCCACGCGGATACCGGGCGCTCGTCCTGCGGCGCGTCGGAGGCGGAGCGGACGGGATCGATCGATTGGGTCATGTGCTTCCTGATGAGTAGCCGGCGCGCGGGCCGGGCGGAGCCGGACGCGCGCCGCGATAAGGCATGCCGGGGCGCGGTGCCGACTGACGGCGGGCGTCCGGATGGTGGCCCGCGCGTCTTAAACGGCACTTAAGGCCGGCGGTGACGCGGCAACCGGCCGCTCGCGCGGCCGGCCTGCGGGCATTGTGCCAGAGCGGCGCGGCGCGACGGCGAATTTGCCGCAGGGGGACAGTTTGCGGCGCTTTCCGCTTTTATGGTCTAATGGCCGACGACGAAACAGGGGTGCTTCGAGCGCGGCCGACGGACAATTCCGGGCGACGCGGCGAGGCTGAGAAAGACCCTTCGCACCCGATCCGGGTAATACCGGCGAGGGAAGTTTCTGATCCCGCCGGGCCGCGCTGGCCGCCATCCCACATGGTCAGCGCCCGAGTCCCGCCCGGCCGGCCTTTGCTGCCGGTTTCGTCCTTTTGGGTACGCGCGCTGCGCGTTACGGAAGGAATGATGACCGCTCAATCTTCAGTCTTTTGCGCTGTTCCCGATCCGCTGTCGCGTGCGTCCGCACGGGGCGCTGCGCGTGCGTCGACATCCGTCGCACGCGTCGGCGCGGTTCGCGGGGAGGGCGCGCGATGAACCTCCACGCTTCCCGGCCGGATTTCGCGGTACTCGGCGGCGGCCTCGTCGGCCGCCTGATTGCCTGGCGGCTGGCGGGCGACGGGCATCGCGTCGCGCTCTACGAACGCGGCGGCCCGGATGGCGAGCAGTCGGCCGCGTGGGTCGCGGCCGCGATGCTCGCGCCGCTCGCCGAGGCGGCGAGCGCGGAGCTGCTGATCACCGAGCTCGGCGCCGCATCGCTCGCGCGCTGGCCGCAATGGCTCGCGGAACTGCCCGAACCGGTGTTCTTCCAGCAGCACGGCACGCTCGTCGTCTGGCATCACGCGGATCGCGCCGAGGCGCCGTTGTTCGAGCGTCGCGTGCGTGCGAACGCGCCGGTCGAGCTTTTCGACGGGGGCTTCGTCGCATTGGCCGGCGCGCAGGTCGACACGGCCGAGCCTGCGCTCGCGGGGCGCTTCGCGCGCGGCCTGATGCTGCCGCGCGAAGGGCAGCTCGACAACCGGCAGGCGCTGCGCGCAATCGCGGCGGGCCTCACGCAACGCGGCGTCGAACTGCACTGGCACGCGACGATCGACGACGCGAACCGGCCCGACGCGCATTTCACGATCGATTGCCGCGGGCTCGGTGCGAAATCCGTGCTGCCCGCGCTGCGCGGCATCCGCGGCGAAGTCGCGCGCGTGCGCGCGCCGGGCATCGGGCTTACGCGGCCCGTGCGATTGCTGCATCCGCGCTATCCGCTGTACATCGCGCCGAAACAGGACGACCTGTATGTGATCGGCGCGACCGAAGTGGAGGGCGAGGACTTGTCGCCCGTCAGCGTGCGCTCGGCGCTCGAACTGCTGAGCGCGGCGTTTTCCGTGCACCCGGCGTTCGGCGAGGCGCGCATCCTCGAACTGAACGCGCAATGCCGCCCGACGCTGCCCGATCATCGCCCGGCGGTGATCTGGGACGGCGCGACGACGCTGGCCGTCAACGGCCTGTACCGGCACGGCTTCATGATCGCGCCGGAAGTCGCGCATGCGGCGGTCGCGTTCGCGCAAGCCGCGCTCGGCGGCGAGTTCGCCGATGCCGACGCGTTCGCCGCGTGGCGCGATGCCGCGCGCTGGCCGACGCTCCTTCATCACCGCGACGACGCGCGCCAGCCGGCCTGACGCGCGCCGCCGACCGAATTCGATCAAGCCTCATGGATATCCAGATCAACCAACAGACGCTGACGCTGCCCGACGGCGCGACGGTGGCCGACGCGCTCGCCGCGTATGGCGCGCGTCCGCCGTACGCGGTCGCGCTGAACGGCAATTTCGTCGCGCGCACGCAGCATGCGGCGCGCGCGCTCGCGACGGGCGACAAGCTCGACGTCGTGCACCCCGTCGCGGGCGGCTGAGCGCCGCCGGTTCGCCCTCCGCCCTTCCAGGAAAACGACATGACGTCCATCACTTCCGCCGACGCGCTGACGCTGTACGGCGAAACCTTCGCAAGCCGTGTGCTGCTCGGCACGTCGCGCTACCCGTCGCTGCAGTCGCTGTCCGATTCGATCGCCGCGTCGCGCCCCGGGATGGTGACGGTCGCGCTGCGCCGTCAGATGACCGGCGGCACCGCCGAGGCCGGCTTCTTCGACCTGCTCAAGCGTCACGCGGTGCCGCTGCTACCGAACACGGCCGGCTGCCAAACCGTTGCCGAGGCGGTGACGACCGCGCACATGGCGCGCGAGGTATTCGAAACCGACTGGATCAAGCTCGAGCTGATCGGCGACGACTACACGCTGCAGCCCGACCCGGTCGGACTGATCGAGGCGGCCGCGCAACTGGTCAAGGACGGCTTCAAGGTGCTGCCGTATTGCACCGAGGATCTCGTGATCGGCCGGCGCCTGCTCGATGTCGGCTGCGAGGCGTTGATGCCGTGGGGCGCGCCGATCGGCACCGGCAAGGGCGTCGTGAATCCTTACGGACTGCGCGTGCTGCGCGAGCGGCTGCCGGACGTGCCGTTGATCGTCGACGCCGGGCTTGGTGTGCCGTCGCACGCGTGCCAGGTGATGGAGTGGGGTTTCGACGGCGTGCTGCTGAACACGGCCGTGTCGCAGGCCACGCATCCGGAAATCATGGCGCGTGCGTTCGCGCAAGGCGTCGAGGCCGGCCGTGCGGCCTATCTCGCCGGCCCGATGGATGCGCGTGAGACCGCGCACGCGAGCACGCCGGTCGTCGGGATGCCGTTCTGGCACCAGGACGGAGGCGGCGCATGAGCGTGCGCTTCGCCGATGCTTTCTGGCCGCCGGCCGACGAGCTGGCCGAAGCGGCCGAGCGGATTCGGGCCCGTCTGGGCGACTGGCCGACCGGCACGACGCCGTGGCGGCTGTGCGTCGCGGCACCCGACGTGCCGGCCGCTGGCGACGTGCTGATCGTGTCGGCCGGCGATCGTGCCGCGCAGGCGCGCGCGTCGGCGGCATCGCGCCCCGCGTCGCCGGACGCGGTTGCAATCGAATTCGACGAGCGCGGCGCGGCGCTGCATGCCGCGGGCGCGCGCTACGCGCTGGAAGCCGCGCATCCGCTCCCAGACGACTGGATCGCGGCGCTCGCGGCGTTCCTCGATTGCGGTTTCGAGCCGATCGACGCGCTGGTGCTCTCGCTTGCGTGGCGGGACGGCGACGAAGCGCGCGGTGCCGACGCGTGGCCGGTCGAGACCGCGCGATTCCCGCGCGTCGCGGGCCTCCCGGCCGCGCCCGAGCCCGCATTCCCGCCGTGCCCGCCGCGGTTGGGCCTCTATCCGGTCGTCCCCGATGCCGGATGGGTGGAACGCGTGCTCGACTGCGGCGCGCGAACCGTGCAACTGCGCGTGAAAGGCGCGACCCCGGACGCGTTGCGCCGCGAAATCGCGCGCGCGGTCGCGGCAGGGCGCCGCTATCCCGATGCACGCGTGTTCATCAACGATCACTGGCAGATCGCGATAGAAGAAGGTGCGTACGGCGTACATCTGGGTCAGGAGGATCTGGAAACGGCAGATTTGGCCGCGATCGCGCGCGGCGGCTTGCGGCTCGGTCTGTCGAGTCACGGTTATTACGAGATGTTGCGCGCGTTGCACGAGCGCCCGAGCTATCTGGCGCTGGGTCCCGTGTATGCAACCGCGACCAAGGCAGTCGCGGCGCCGCCGCAAGGCCTCGCGCGGATTGCGCGCTATGCGCGCTTCGCGGGCGCGCGGGCGCCGCTCGTCGCGATCGGCGGCGTGGGGCTCGACGCGTTGCCGGACGTCCTGGCGACGGGCGTGGGTAGCGTCGCGGTGGTCAGTGCGGTCACGGGCGCAGACGATTATCGGGCGGCGATTGTTGCGTTGCAGCAATGTTTTGCCCGACAATTTGACAATCATTGACCGCAGGGTCCGGAACGGCGTCACGACATCATTCCAATGCAGGCCCTATAATTTGGCGTTCTGCGTATAAGGACTGTCAGCTCCGTGAGCCCCACTCCTACCGAGACACTGCTGGAACTTCGCGACGTCGACTTTGGCTACGGCGACCGCCTCGTCCTGTCGAACCTGAACATGCGCTTCGGGCGCGGCCAGGTCGTCGCTGTCATGGGCGGGTCGGGTTGCGGCAAGACGACCGTGCTGCGTCTGATCGGCGGCTTGGTGCGCGCGCGTCGCGGCCAGGTGATGTTCGACGGCGCCGACGTCGGCGCGCAGACGCGCGACGGCCTGTACGCGCTGCGCCGCAAGATGGGCATGCTGTTCCAGTTCGGCGCGCTGTTCACCGACATGTCGGTGTTCGAGAACGTCGCGTTCGCGCTGCGCGAGCACACGGACCTGCCCGAAGACCTGATCCGCGACCTGGTGCTGATGAAGCTCAACGCGGTCGGCCTGCGCGGCGCGCGCGACCTGATGCCGTCCGAGGTGTCCGGCGGGATGGCGCGCCGCATCGCGCTCGCGCGCGCGATCGCGCTCGACCCGCAACTCATCATGTACGACGAACCGTTCGCGGGCCTCGATCCGATCTCGCTCGGCATCACGGCGAACCTGATCCGCACGCTGAACGAGGCGCTCGGCGCGACGTCGATCCTCGTCACGCACGACGTGCCCGAATCGTTCGCGATCGCCGACTACGTGTACTTTCTGGCCAATGGCGGCGTGCTCGCGCAGGGTACGCCCGACGAGCTGCGCGCGTCGACCGACCCGAGCGTGCGCCAGTTCATCGACGGCGCGCCGGACGGCCCGTTCAAATTTCATTACACGAGCCCGCCGCTGGCTGCGGATTTCGGGCTCGGCGGAGGGCGCGCATGATCAGCGCGATCGGACGTTACGTCATCGGCGGCCTCGAACGCGCGGGCTACGGCACGCGGCTGTTCGTGCGCCTCGTGCTGGAATTCTTCCCGCTGCTGCGCCGGCCGCGGCTCGTCACGAAGCAGATCCACTTCCTCGGCAACTATTCGTTCGTGATCATTGCCGTGTCGGGCCTGTTCGTCGGCTTCGTGCTAGGCCTGCAGGGCTATTACACGCTGAATCGCTACGGGTCCGAGCAGGCGCTCGGCCTGCTGGTCGCGCTGTCGCTGGTGCGCGAGCTCGGCCCGGTCGTGACCGCGCTGCTGTTCGCGGGCCGCGCCGGCACGTCGCTCACGGCCGAGATCGGCCTGATGAAGGCCGGCGAGCAGCTCACCGCACTCGAGATGATGGCCGTCGACCCGATCAAGACGGTGATCGCGCCGCGCCTGTGGGCCGGCATCATCGCGATGCCGCTGCTTGCCGCGATCTTCAACGCGGTCGGCGTGCTCGGCGGATATTTCGTCGGGGTCGTGCTGATCGGCGTCGATCCGGGCGCGTTCTGGTCGCAGATGCAGGGCGGGGTCGAGGTGTGGGCCGACGTCGGCAACGGCGTGATCAAGAGCATCGTGTTCGGGTTCGCCGTGACCTTCATTGCACTGTTTCAGGGGTATGAAGCGAAGCCCACGCCCGAGGGCGTGTCGCGCGCGACGACCAAGACGGTCGTGTTCGCGTCGCTCGCCGTACTCGGCCTCGATTTCCTGCTGACCGCGCTGATGTTCAGCTAAGCCTCAGCCAAGCCAAATTTTGGGATGACGATGAAAAAGACTGCTCTAGACTTCTGGGTCGGCCTGTTCGTGGTGGTGGGCTTCCTTGCGGTGCTGTTCCTGGCGCTCAAGGTCGGCAACATGAGCTCGCTGTCGTTTCAGCCGACCTACTCGGTGAG
This sequence comes from Burkholderia diffusa, assembly GCF_001718315.1. NCBI lineage: Bacteria > Pseudomonadati > Pseudomonadota > Betaproteobacteria > Burkholderiales > Burkholderiaceae > Burkholderia > Burkholderia diffusa. Next base: position 370,182 of record NZ_CP013362.1, read on the forward strand.
GATGAAGTTCGACAACATCGGCGGGCTGAAGCCGCGCGCCGCCGTGAAGAGCGCGGGCGTCGTGGTCGGCCGCGTGAAGGCGATCGGCTTCGATACGAACACCTATCAGGCGGTCGTCACGATCGACGTCGACGGCCAGTACCAGTTTCCGAAGGATTCGTCTGCGAAGATCCTGACGTCCGGCCTGCTCGGCGAGCAGTACATCGGCCTCGATCCGGGCGGCGACACCGAAATGCTGAAGTCGGGCGATACGATCACGATGACGCAGTCGGCGATCGTGCTCGAGAATCTGATCGGCCAGTTCCTGTACAGCAAGGCGGCCGACGCGGGCGGCGCGAAGCCTGCAGCCGGCGCATCCGCGGCGCCGGCCGCACCGGCGCCAGTGGCGGTGCCGGCGTCCGCGGTGTCCGGTTCGGCGGCCCAATAACCACACGAGAGAAAGACAAGAGGGTAATGACCATGCAGACGATCCGCATCAGGCACGCCGCGCTCGCGGTGGCGGCAGTCGCCGCGTTGAGCGGTTGCGCGACCGTGCAGACGCCGACCAAGGGCGATCCGCTCGAAGGTTTCAACCGGACGATGTACAAGTTCAACGACACGGTCGACACGTACGCGCTGAAACCGGTCGCGAAGGGCTACCAGTACGTGGTGCCGCAGCCAGTGCGCGACAGCGTGACGAACTTCTTCTCGAACATCGGCGACGTCTACATCGCCGCGAACAACATCGTGCAGTTGCGAATCGCGGACGGCGTCGGCGACATCATGCGCGTGGTAATCAACACGGTGTTCGGCGTCGGCGGCCTGTTCGACGTCGCGACGATCGCGAAACTGCCGAAGCACACGGCCGACTTCGGGATCACGATGGGCCGCTACGGCATGCCGTCGGGCCCGTATCTCGTGCTGCCGCTGCTGGGCCCGAGCACGTTGCGCGACACGGCCGGCCTCGGCGTCGACTACGTGGGCAATCCGCTCACCTACGTGAAGCCGGACGGCCTGAGCTGGGGCCTGTTCGGCGTGAACCTCGTCAACACGCGTGCGAACCTGCTCGGCGCGGGCGACGTGCTGGATGCCGCGGCGCTCGACAAGTATTCGTTCGTGCGCAACGCTTACCTGCAGCGCCGCCAGATGCTGATCGACAACGCGCGCGGCGAGGCCTCGACGGCGTCGAGCAACGATGCGCTGCCGAAATACGACCTGCCGGACGACGGCGCGGCACCGGCGGCAGCCGGCGCGGCCGGAACGGCGGGCGCGGCGGCAGTCGGTGGCGCGACGGCACCGGCCGGCGCATCGGGCGCGGCCGTTGCCGCACCGGCGTCGGGCAGTGCAGAAGCACCGAACCCGGCCAGCGCGACGAACGTGCCGGCAATGCAGATGACGCCGCCCGCACCGGGCGGGATTCGTTTCCCGAGCATCAAGCTGCACTGACTGACTTACATTCGTTACAGCCGGAAACGATTCAGTCGGTAGCGCACGCGAACTTGCGCGTAAGCTACCGGCTCCAACCTTCGCATCGACTCTTCATGCAGGTCACTATGATGAAAAAACTGTTCCTGATCCCCGTTTTCGCGGCGCTGTTCTCGTTCGGCAGCGCAGCTCACGCGCAAGTCGACCAGTCGAACCCGCAGGCGCTGATCAAGACGGCGACGCAGCAGGTCCTCGATGAGGTCAAGCAGCAGACGATCAAGCAGGGCGACACCAACCGCATCATTACGATCGTCAACAAGGACATCCTGCCGTACACCGATTTCCGCCGCACCACGCAGCTCGCGATGGGGCGCAACTGGCGCGCGGCATCGGCCGAGCAGCAGCAACAGGTTCAGGAGCAGTTCAAGCTGCTGCTGATCCGCACGTATTCGGGCGCGCTCGCGCAGCTGAAGCCGGACCAGCAGATCCAGTACCCGCCGTTCCGCGCGGATCCGGCCGACACCGACGTGGTCGTGAAAACGGTCGCGATGAACAACGGCCAACCGGTCCAGATCGACTATCGCTTGTACAAAACGGCGAACGGCTGGAAGGTGTATGACCTGAACGTGCTCGGCGCATGGCTGATCCAGACGTACCAGCAGCAGTTCAACGAGAAGATCCAGCAAAGCGGCGTGGACGGCCTGATCCAGTTCCTCACGCAGCGCAACCAGCAACTCGCCGCCGGCAAGCAGGCGTCGTGAGCGGCTTCGAAGCAGGTTCTTCGCTGACCGTCGCGAGCGCGAAATCCGCGCTCGCGGACGGTCTCGCGCGCATCGGCGCCGGCGCGACCGCCGTCGATTGCGCGGCGCTGACGCAGTTCGATTCGTCCGCGCTCGCCGTGCTGCTCGCATGGCAACGTGCCGCCAAAGCGCGCGGCGCGACCCTCGACATCCTCAATCTCCCGCAGAAGCTCGCCAGCCTCGCGCGCGCCTACGGCGTCGACGCGCTCATCGACGGCACCGGGCGACATTGACCCTGTCCGACCGAAGCTTGCCGCGCCAGCCGGCGCGCGCACGCTTCAGGCCGCGCGCCTCCTGCGCCGGCCCCACCAGCCGGTTTGCCCTATAATCAAGCGTTTTGCGGGGCTGCCAATCGGCGTCCGGCCCCCATTTTCTTTCGCAGCAAGCACAGAATAGGCGTCGCGGTCCTTGCGCCGCGCACAGTCATGTCAGCCATAGAAATCCGTCACGTCAAGAAGCGCTACAAATCGCTTCAGGCGCTCAAGGGCGTCAGCCTGTCGGTCGAGGAAGGCGAGTTTTTCGGTCTGCTCGGCCCGAACGGCGCAGGCAAGACCACGCTCATCAGTATCCTCGCCGGGCTCGCCCGGGCCGATGAAGGCAGTATCTCGGTGCGCGGCCACGACGTCGTCAAGGACTTCCGTAATGCGCGCCGCGCGCTCGGCGTCGTGCCACAGGAGCTCGTGTTCGACCCGTTCTTCACCGTCCGTGAGACGCTGCGGATCCAGTCCGGCTATTTCGGGCTGCGCCGCAACGACGACTGGATCGACGAAGTGATGGCCAATCTCGACCTCACCGAGAAGGCCGACGCGAACATGCGCGCGCTGTCGGGCGGGATGAAGCGCCGCGTGCTGGTCGCGCAGGCGCTCGTGCACCGGCCGCCCGTGATCGTGCTCGACGAGCCGACCGCCGGTGTCGACGTCGAACTTCGCCAGACGCTGTGGCAGTTCATCTCGCGGCTGAACCGCGAGGGCCACACGATCGTCCTGACCACCCATTACCTTGAGGAAGCCGAGTCGCTGTGCGATCGGATCGCGATGCTCCGCCGCGGTGAAGTTGTCGCGCTCGACCGCACCGACGCGCTGCTGCGCCGCTTCGCCGGGCTGCAGCTGTACTTGCGGCTTGCGACCGGCGCGCTGCCGGCCGAGCTGCGCGGGCTGGAGACCGATCCGGCCGCGCGCGCGCCGGGCGAGCATCTGCTGCGCCTCGCGAGCTACGACGATGTCGAACGCATCCTCGCGCAGTGTCGCGCGGCGGGCTGCACGTTCGACGAGATCGAGGTCCGCAAGGCCGACCTCGAGGATGTGTTCGTCCAGGTGATGAACGGGGCCGAGGTGATCGAGGGATTGGCATGAGCGGTTTTCGTACCTTGTTCTACAAGGAACTCCTGCGTTTCTGGAAGGTGTCGTTCCAGACCGTGTGCGCGCCGATCGTGACGGCGCTGCTGTACCTGACGATCTTCGGCCATGCGCTCTCGGGCCGCGTCGAGGTGTATCCGGGCGTCGAGTACGTGAGCTTTCTCGTGCCGGGCCTCGTGATGATGAGCGTGCTGCAGAACGCATTCGCGAACAGCTCGTCGTCGCTGATCCAGTCGAAGATCACCGGCAACCTGGTGTTCGTGCTGCTGCCGCCGTTGTCCTACAAGGACATCTTCGGCGCGTACGTGCTCGCGTCCGTCGTGCGCGGGCTCGTGGTCGGCGCCGGCGTGTTCGTCGTGACGATCTGGTTTATCCCGATGCATTTTGCCGCGCCGGTGTTCATCATCGCGTTCGCGCTGCTCGGCTCGGCGATCCTCGGCACGCTCGGGCTGATCGCCGGGATCTGGGCCGAGAAGTTCGACCAGCTTGCCGCGTTCCAGAACTTCCTGATCATGCCGCTGACGTTTCTGTCCGGCGTGTTCTATTCGACGCACTCGCTGCCGCCCGTGTGGCGCGAGATCTCGCGTCTCAACCCGTTTTTCTACATGATCGACGGCTTCCGTTACGGGTTCTTCGGCGCGTCCGACATCAACCCGCTCGCGAGCCTCGCGATCGTCACCGGTTTCTTCGTGCTGCTCGCGGTGTTCGCGATGCGGCTGCTCGCAACCGGCTACAAACTGCGTCATTGATATCGACGGCGGCCGCCGCCACGGGCGGCGCGCGCCGACAGGAGCCCCTCATGTTGCCGACTCCCGAACAGGTCAAGCAATACATCGCCGGCGGTCTCGCCTGCACTCATCTGGAAGTCGAAGGCGACGGCCAGCATTTCTTCGCGACGATCGTGTCGGCGGCCTTCGAAGGCAAGCGGCCGATCCAGCGGCACCAGCTCGTTTATGCGGCGCTCGGCGATCGCATGAAGCAGGAAATTCACGCGCTCAGCATGAAGACGCTGACGCCCGCCGAATGGCAGAACGCATAACCGGAACCACTGAGTGCAAGTCACCGTCAACGAGCGCGACGCCGTCCAGAGCGTCGCCACGGCACACCCGGCCGCCAACGGGGAATCGCAGGGACATGGGATGGACAAGCTGGTGATCGAAGGCGGTCGCCGGCTGTCGGGCGAGATCGTCGTGTCGGGCGCGAAGAACGCCGCGCTGCCGATCCTGTGCGCGGGGCTGCTCAGCGCCGAGCCGGTCGAGCTCGACAACGTGCCGAACCTGAAGGACGTGCGTACCACGCTGAAGGTGCTGAACCAGATGGGCGTGAAGAGCGAAACGGACGGCTGCCGTGTGCAGCTCGACGCGTCGCGCGTCGACAACCTCGTCGCGCCGTACGAGCTCGTCAAGACGATGCGCGCGTCGATCCTCGTGCTCGGGCCGCTGCTCGCTCGCTTCGGCGAGGCGAAGGTGTCGCTGCCGGGCGGCTGCGCGATCGGCGCGCGGCCGGTCGACCAGCACATCAAGGGGCTGCAGGCGATGGGCGCCGAGATCAGCATCGAGCACGGCTTCATCGAGGCGCGCGCGAAGCGCCTGAAGGGCGCGCGCATCGTGACCGACATGATCACGGTGACGGGGACGGAAAACCTGCTGATGGCCGCGACGCTGGCCGATGGCGAGACGGTGATCGAGAACGCGGCGCGCGAGCCTGAAGTGAGCGATCTCGCACACTTGCTGGTCGCGATGGGCGCGAAAATCGACGGCATCGGCACCGACCGCCTCGTGATCCGGGGCGTCGAGCGGCTGCATGGCGCACGCCATTCGGTGATTCCCGACCGCATCGAGGCCGGCACGTTCCTGTGCGCGGTCGCGGCGGCGGGCGGCGACGTGATGCTGACGGGCGTGCGGCCGCACATCCTCGACGCGGTGATCGACAAGCTGCGCGAGGCCGGCGTGTCGATCGAGGAAGGCGACAGCTGGCTGCACGTGAAGATGGACCGCCGCCCGTCGGCGGTGACGATCCGCACGTCGGAATACCCGGCGTTCCCGACCGACATGCAGGCACAGTTCATGGCCCTCAATTCGGTCGCGACGGGCACCGCGCAGGTCGTCGAGACCATTTTCGAGAACCGCTTCATGCACGTGCAGGAACTGAACCGGCTCGGTGCGAACATCACGATCGACGGCAACACGGCGCTCGTGACCGGCGTCGACAAGCTGTCCGGCGCGAACGTGATGGCGACCGACCTGCGCGCGTCGGCGAGCCTCGTGATCGCCGGGCTGCGTGCCGAAGGCGAAACGCTCGTCGACCGCATCTATCACCTGGACCGCGGCTACGACCGCATGGAAACCAAACTGACCGCCGTCGGCGCGAACGTGCGCCGCCTCTCCGGGAGCCAAGCATGACCGCGCCGCTGACCCTCGCCCTGTCGAAGGGCCGCATTTTCGAGGAAACCCTGCCGCTGCTGGCGGCCGCCGGCGTGCAGGTGGCCGAGGATCCGGAAACGTCGCGCAAGCTGATCCTGCCGACGACCGATCCGAACCTGCGCGTGATCATCGTGCGCGCGAGCGACGTGCCGACCTACGTCGAATACGGCGCGGCCGATTTCGGCGTGGCCGGCAAGGACGTGCTGGTCGAACACGGGGGCTCGGGCCTGTATCAGCCGATCGATCTGAACATTGCACGCTGCCGGATGTCGGTGGCCGTGCCGGCCGGTTTCGACTACGCGAACGCGGTGCGCCAGGGCGCGCGCCTGCGGGTCGCGACCAAGTACGTCGAAACGGCACGCGAACACTTCGCCGCGAAGGGCGTGCACGTCGACCTGATCAAGCTGTACGGCTCGATGGAGCTGGCGCCGCTGGTCGGGCTGGCCGACGCGATCGTCGACCTCGTGAGCTCGGGCGGCACGCTGAAGGCGAACAATCTGGTCGAGGTCGAGGAGATCATGGCGATCTCGTCGCGCCTCGTCGTGAACCAGGCTGCGCTGAAGTTGAAGCGCGCGGCGCTCAAGCCGATTCTCGACGCGTTCGAACGCGCGTCGCAGAATGGCAATTGAGCGCATCACCGTAACGGAACTCTCATGGCCATCACCATCCGCAAACTCGATTCGACGAGCGACGGCTTCGACGCCGCGCTGCGTGCGCTGCTCGCGTTCGAGGCGAGTGAGGACGAAGCGATCGAGCAGTCGGTCGCGAAGATTCTCGCCGACGTGAAGTCGCGCGGCGACGCCGCGGTGCTCGAGTACACGAACCGCTTCGACCGGCTGGACGCGAGCAGCGTCGCCGCGCTCGAACTGCCGCAGGACGCGCTGCAGGCGGCGCTCGACGGCCTCGCGCCGAAGGCGCGCGCGGCGCTCGAAGCTGCCGCAGCGCGTGTGCGTGCGTACCACGAGAAACAGAAGATCGAGTGCGGCACCCATAGCTGGCAGTACACGGAAAGCGACGGCACGGTGCTCGGCCAGAAGATCACGCCGCTCGACCGCGTCGGCCTGTACGTGCCGGGCGGCAAGGCCGCCTATCCGTCGTCCGTGCTGATGAACGCGATTCCCGCGCGCGTCGCGGGCGTCGGCGAGATCGTGATGGTCGTACCGACCCCGGACGGCGTGAAGAACGACCTCGTGCTCGCCGCGGCGCTGCTCGGCGGCGTCGATCGCGTGTTTACGATCGGCGGCGCGCAGGCGGTCGGTGCGCTCGCGTACGGCACGGCCACGGTGCCGGCGGTCGACAAGATCTGCGGGCCCGGCAACGCGTACGTCGCGTCGGCGAAGCGCCGCGTGTTCGGCACGGTCGGCATCGACATGATCGCCGGCCCGTCGGAAATCCTCGTGCTGTGCGACGGCACGACCGATCCGAGCTGGGTTGCGATGGACCTGTTCTCGCAGGCCGAGCACGACGAGCTCGCGCAGTCGATCCTGCTGTGCCCGGACGCCGCGTTTCTCGAGCGCGTCGAGAAGGCGATCGACGAACTGCTGCCGACGATGCCTCGCCAGGACGTGATCCGCGCGTCGCTGGAAGGTCGCGGCGCGCTGATCAAGGTGCGCGACATGGCCGAAGCGTGCCGGATCGCGAACGACATCGCGCCGGAGCACCTCGAGATTTCAGCGCTGGAGCCGCAGCAATGGGGCCAGCAGATCCGCCACGCCGGCGCCATCTTCCTCGGCCGCTACACGAGCGAAAGCCTGGGCGACTACTGCGCGGGCCCGAACCACGTGCTGCCGACGTCGCGCACCGCGCGCTTCTCGTCGCCGCTCGGCGTGTATGACTTCATCAAGCGTTCGAGCCTGATCGAGGTCAGCGCCGAAGGCGCGCAGACGCTGGGCGAGATCGCCTCCGAGCTCGCATACGGCGAGGGGCTGCAGGCGCACGCGCGCAGCGCCGAGCTCCGGATGAAGGGATGACGCGCGCCGGAGCCGATGCTGGCGCAGCGGTTCCGGTCGACGAGGAGACGCAGTGCAGGGCGGCAGCCGCCGCCTTGCCGACCATTTGACGCCGGTGCGACGCACGCCGGCTTGACACCATGACGACGCCACAAGACATCATCCGCCGCGACGTGCTCGCGATGACGAGCTACCCGGTGCCCGACGCGAGCGGCTTCGTGAAGCTCGACGCGATGGAGAACCCGTATTCGCTGCCGGCGCCGCTCGCGGCGGCGCTCGGCGAACGCCTCGCGCAGGTCGCGCTGAACCGCTACCCGGCGCCGCGCCCGGGCGCGCTGCTCGACAAGCTGCGCCGTGCGATGGGCGTGCCGGCCGCTTGCGACGTGCTGCTTGGCAACGGCTCGGACGAAATCATCAGCATGATGTCGGTGGCATGTGCGAAGCCGGGTGCGAAGGTGCTCGCAGCGGTGCCGGGCTTCGTGATGTACGAACTGTCGGCGAAGTTCGCGCAGCTTGAATTCGTCGGCGTGCCGCTGAAGGCCGACCTGACGCTCGACGCCGACGCGATGATCGCGGCGATTGCCGAGCACCGGCCCGCGCTCGTCTATCTCGCGTATCCGAACAACCCGACCGGCACGCTGTACGACGAAGCCGACGTCGAGCGGATCATCGCGGCCGCGCAGCACAGCCTGATCGTGATCGACGAGGCGTACCAGCCGTTCGCGGAGCGCTCGTGGCTGCCGCGTGCCGCGGAGTTCGACAACGTCGTCGTGATGCGCACTGTGTCGAAGCTCGGCCTCGCGGGAATCCGCCTGGGCTATCTCGCCGGGCTGCCGGCGTGGCTGACCGAGTTCGACAAGGTGCGCCCGCCGTACAACATCAACGTGCTGACCCAGGCGACCGCCGATTTCCTGCTCGACCACCTCGACGTGCTCGACGCGCAGGCGGCCGAACTGCGCGCGGAACGTACGCGTCTCGCGCAGGCCGTGGCCGCGCTGCCGGGCACGACGGTGTTCCCGAGCGCCGGCAATTTCCTGCTGGTGCGCGTGCCGGACGCGGCGGCCGTGTTCGATGCGCTGCTCACGGAGCGGGTGCTGGTCAAAAACGTGAGTAAAATGCATCCGTTGCTGGCCGAATGCGTGCGGCTGACCGTCGGTTCTCCCGACGAAAACGCGCGCCTGCTGGCTGCCTTGAAACTCGCGCTGCCCGATTGAGCCAAGGGCGCGGCGGCGCGCGACGATCAATCCCCATTTACATCAGACTCATTCAAGGAATTGCCATGCGTGTGGCGGAAGTCGTTCGCAATACCAGCGAAACGCAGATCCGTGTGAAGCTCGATCTCGACGGGACGGGCCGGCAGAAGCTGGCCACCGGCGTGCCGTTTCTCGACCATATGCTCGATCAGATCGCGCGACATGGTCTGATCGATCTCGAGGTCGAAGCGCATGGCGATACGCATATCGACGACCACCATACGGTCGAGGACGTCGGCATCACGCTCGGTCAGGCCGTCGCGAAGGCGATCGGCGACAAGAAGGGCATTCGCCGCTACGGCCATTCGTACGTGCCGCTCGACGAGGCGCTGTCGCGCGTCGTGATCGACTTCTCGGGCCGGCCGGGTCTCGAATTCCACGTGCCGTTCACGCGTGCGCGGATCGGCACGTTCGACGTCGACCTGTCCATCGAATTCTTCCGCGGATTCGTGAACCACGCGGGCGTGACGCTGCACATCGACAACCTGCGCGGGATCAACGCGCACCACCAGCTCGAAACGGTGTTCAAGGCCTTCGGCCGGGCGCTGCGTGCGGCGGTGGAGCTCGACGAGCGCGCGGCGGGGCAGATCCCGTCGACCAAGGGCAGCCTCTGACTGCCGAACGTACAGGACGCCAACGACACCTCACGGCTTCGGCGCGGCGCGCCGGCTTGCGATGGATCTGCTCAAATCGTTCATTTCGCTGCTGGCGCTGATCAACCCGATCGGCGCGGTGCCGTTTTTCCTGAGCCTCACGGCGCAGCAGTCGGACATCGAGCGGCGCCGCACGATCCGGATCGCGTCGGTGTCGGTATTCTGCGTGATGACGGTGACGGCGCTGCTCGGGCAGCAGATCATCGACTTCTTCGGTATTTCGGTCGGCTCCCTTGAAGTGGGCGGCGGGATCATCATGTTGCTGATGGCGATCAACATGCTGAACGCGCAGATCGGCAACACGCGATCGACCCCGGAAGAGCGCGACGAGGCCGAGCTGAAGGACAACATCGCGGTCGTGCCGCTGGCGATTCCGTTGCTCACGGGCCCCGGCTCGATCAGCACGGTGATCATCTATGCGGCGAACTCGCGTCACTGGTATGAGCGAGCCGGGCTCGTCGCGATCGGCGCGGTCCTGGCTCTGCTGTGTTTCTTCGCGATGCGGCTTGCCGAGCCGATCGCGAACTGGATCGGCCGCACCGGCATCAACATCGCCACGCGGCTGATGGGTTTGATGCTGTCGGCGCTGGCGGTGGAATTCATCGTCAATGGACTGAGGGCGCTACTGCCTGCACTGAGATGAAAACTTCGATTGCGATTGTGGATTATGGGATGGGCAACCTGCGCTCGGTCGCGCAGGCGCTCAAGAAGGCCGAACCGGCCGCCGATGTGGCGATCGTCGATACGCCGGCCGCGATTCGCGCGGCCGACCGCGTCGTGCTGCCCGGCCAGGGCGCGATGCCCGACTGCATGCGCTGCCTCGGCGAATCGGGGCTGCAGGAAGCGGTGATCGAGGCGTCGCGCACGAAGCCGCTGCTCGGCGTGTGCGTCGGCGAGCAGATGCTGTTCGACTGGAGCGCGGAAGGCGACACGAAGGGTCTGGGCCTCCTGCCCGGCAAGGTCGTGCGTTTCGAGCTCGACGGCCAACTGCAGGACGACGGCTCGCGCTTCAAGGTGCCGCAGATGGGCTGGAACCGCGTGCGCCAGTCGCAGCCGCACCCGCTGTGGGACGGCGTGCCCGACGACGCGTATTTCTACTTCGTGCACAGCTATTACGTGCGCCCGGACAACCCGGCGCACACGGTCGGCGAGACGGCATACGGCGCGCCGTTTACGTCCGCGGTCGCGCGGGACAACCTCTTCGCGACCCAATTCCACCCCGAGAAAAGCGCGGAGGTCGGGTTGCGTCTGTATCGCAACTTCGTACACTGGAAACCGTGAACGTCGCGCGCGTGCCACAGTCGGCGGGCCGGAAAGGCCCGTCGCGCCGGGCTCGCGCGCCTATGCGCCGAAAGAGTTGTACTAAACTAGCGAGACGGCGCGGTACCGGTTTGGCCGGTACGCGCCGGATTCTTTTCATTTTCCACGACGACACCCGATTGCTATGTTGCTGATTCCGGCCATCGATCTCAAAGACGGTCAGTGTGTGCGCCTTAAACAGGGCGATATGGACCAGGCCACGATTTTCTCCGAGGACCCGGCGGCGATGGCCCGCAAGTGGGTCGATCTCGGCGCCCGGCGGCTGCATCTGGTCGACCTGAACGGCGCGTTCGCCGGCAAGCCGAAGAATCTCGACGCGATCGAAGCGATCCTCGACGAAGTCGGCGACGAAATTCCCGTGCAACTCGGCGGCGGCATCCGCAGCCTCGAGACGATCGAGAAGTATCTCGATGCCGGCCTGTCGTACGTGATCATCGGCACTGCGGCCGTGAAGGATCCGGGCTTCCTGCAGGACGCGTGCACCGCGTTCGCGGGCAACATCATCGTCGGGCTGGACGCGAAGGACGGCAAGGTCGCAACCGACGGCTGGAGCAAGCTGACGGGCCATGAGGTGATCGATCTCGCACGCAAGTTCGAGGACTACGGCGTCGAATCGATCGTCTACACGGACATCGGCCGCGACGGGATGCTGCAGGGCATCAACATCGAAGCGACCGTGAAGCTCGCACAGGCGGTCGGCATTCCGGTGATCGCAAGCGGCGGCCTGTCGAACCTCACCGACATCGAGCACCTCTGCGAAGTGGAGGAACACGGCGTCGAAGGCGTGATCTGCGGCCGTGCGATCTACTCCGGCGACCTCGATTTCGCGGCCGCGCAAAAACGCGCGGACGAACTGAACGGCGAACTCGACGACGCCTGAGCGCGTTCGTTCCGTTCGCCGGGGCCGCCAGCAGGCGGCCCCGACCGGATGCCTCGCGCGAGGCGTCCGTAACCGGCCGTCCCATCGCGGCATTTGGCGCAACATCATGGCTCTAGCTAAACGCATCATCCCCTGCCTGGACGTGACTGCCGGGCGTGTCGTCAAGGGCGTCAACTTCGTCGAACTGCGCGATGCCGGCGACCCCGTCGAGATCGCCCGCCGTTACGACGACCAGGGCGCCGACGAACTGACATTCCTCGACATCACCGCGACCTCCGACCAGCGTGACCTGATCCTGCCGATCATCGAAGCCGTCGCGTCGCAGGTCTTCATTCCGCTGACCGTCGGCGGCGGCGTGCGCGCCGTCGAGGACGTGCGGCGCCTGCTGAACGCCGGCGCGGACAAGGTCAGCATGAATTCGTCGGCGGTCGCGAACCCGCAACTCGTGCGCGACGCGGCCGACAAGTACGGCTCGCAGTGCATCGTCGTCGCGATCGACGCGAAGCGCGTGTCGGCGGACGGCGAGGCGCCGCGCTGGGAAGTCTTCACGCACGGCGGCCGCAAGGGCACGGGTCTCGACGCGATCGAATGGGCGCGCAAGATGGCCGAGCTTGGCGCGGGCGAGATCCTGCTCACGAGCATGGACCGCGACGGCACGAAGTCCGGCTTCGACCTCGCGCTCACGCGCGGCGTGTCGGACGCGGTGCCGGTGCCGGTGATCGCATCGGGCGGCGTGGGCTCGCTGCAGGACCTCGCGGACGGCATCAAGGAGGGCCGCGCCGACGCGGTGCTGGCCGCCAGCATCTTCCACTACGGCGAGCACACGGTCGGCGAGGCGAAGCGCTTCATGGCCGACCAGGGCATCCCGGTGAGGCTGTGATGAATACGGAAACGAAATCCCTGCCCGCGTGGCTCGACAAGGTCCGCTGGGACGACAACGGCCTCGTGCCGGTGATCGCGCAGGAAGCGTCGACGAACGACGTGCTGATGTTCGCGTGGATGAATCGCGAGGCGCTGGCGAAGACGGTCGAGACGCAGCGCGCGGTCTACTATTCGCGCTCGCGCAAGCGTCTCTGGTTCAAGGGCGAGGAGTCGGGCCACGTGCAGCACGTGCACGAGGTGCGGCTCGACTGCGACGAGGACGTCGTGCTGCTGAAGGTCGAGCAGGTGTCGGGCATCGCATGCCACACCGGCCGGCATTCGTGCTTCTTCCAGAAATTCGAAGGTACGGTGGACAGCGGCGATTGGGTCGCGGTCGATCCGGTGCTGAAAGACCCCGAACATATCTACAAATGACGCAATCGACCGAAGACACGCTGCTGCGCCTCGCGGCCGTGATCGATAGCCGCAAGGGCGGCGACCCCGAACAATCGTACGTATCGCGCCTGTTCCACAAGGGCGACGACGCGGTGCTGAAGAAGATCGGCGAAGAGGCGACCGAAGTCGTGCTGGCCGCGAAGGACGTGCGCCAGGGCGGCGCGCCGACGGCGCTGGTCGGCGAGGTGGCCGATCTGTGGTTCCACTGCCTCGTGATGCTGTCGCATTTCGACCTGAGCCCGGCCGACGTGATCGCCGAACTCGAGCGCCGCGAAGGGCTGTCGGGCATCGAGGAAAAGGCGCTGCGCAAGCGCCGCGAGCGCGAGCAAAACGGCGGGTGACGATGCGCGGCCTGCCGCGCCGACGCCAGTGCGGTAAGCTGTAAGAATTGTCATCTAACGGGGGTAGCATCATGACCGATACGCCGAGCCAGTTTCCGACACCGTCGGTGCCGGGCGCAGCGGACGCCGAGCGACTGAAAGGTCTGCGCACGTTGACGCACGTGTTGTACGGCCTTTATGCGATTCATTGGCTCACGGGCGGCGTCACCGGGATCATCGCGATCATCATCAACTACGTGAAGCGCGACGACGTGGCCGGCACGCCGTACGCCGACCATTTCGAGTGGCAGATCCGCACGTTCTGGCGTGCGCTGATCGCCTACGTGATCGGCTTCGCGCTGATGTTCGTGGTGGTGGGGTTCGTCGTCATGTTTGTCACATGGATCTGGACGCTATACCGTATCATCAAGGGTTGGCTGTACCTGAACGACAACAAGACGCTCGATCCGCAGGCCTGGTTCTGACCGGCGTGCGCGGGCGTTTCGCAGGAGCAACATGAGTCACGATCCGAATTGCCTGTTCTGCAAGATCGCGGCGGGCGAGATCCCGAGCACGAAGGTGCACGAGGACGATGAATTCGTCGCGTTCCGCGACATCCGCCCGGCGGCCGAGACGCACGTGCTCGTGATTCCGCGCCGGCATCTGCCGACGCTGTCGGCCGCGACCGACGACGATGCGCCGATGCTCGGCCGGCTGATGTTGCTGGTCGCGCGCCTGGCCGACCAGCTCGGCGTCGCGTACACGGGTGGCGAAACCGGTTTTCGCACGGTGGTCAACACGGGCCCCGGCGGCGGGCAGGAGGTCTACCACCTGCACGCGCATATCCTGGCCGGCCCGCGCCCGTGGCTGCGGATGGGTTGACGTGGCGGGGCGTTTCCCCGCATCGATAGTCGAAGCCGGCGTGCCGCCGGCGATTTGCGCCGCGACGCGGCGTGGTTGAGGAGAGGTTTCATCATGGGTGGATTGAGCATTTGGCACTGGCTGATCGTGCTGCTGATCGTCGCGCTGGTTTTCGGTACGAAGAAGCTGCGCAACATCGGCAACGACCTCGGCAGCGCCGTGAAGGGTTTCAAGGACGGCATGAAGGAAGGCGAGACGCCGGCCGACGCGCAGCAACTGCCGCGTTCGGGTACGGTCGACGTCAACGCGAAGGAAACGACGCGTTCCGATTCGAACAAGGCGTAACCCGCCGGCACGCTGACAGGCATTCGCGATGCTGGATCTCGGTCTTTCGAAGATGGCGCTGATCGGCGTCGTCGCGCTCGTGGTGCTCGGCCCCGAGCGCCTGCCGCGCGTCGCGCGCACGGCCGGCGCATTGTTCGGCCGCGCGCAGCGGTACATCAACGACGTGAAGGCCGAGGTCTCGCGCGAAATCGAGCTCGACGCGCTGCGGACGATGAAGACCGATTTCGAGGCGGCCGCGCGCAATGTCGAGACGACGATTCACGACAACCTGCGCGAGCACGAGAAGGAACTGAACGACACGTGGAATTCCGCGGTCGGCGGTCTCGGCGAAGGCTCGGTCGATGCCGGCACGTACGGCTCCGACGCGCCCGCTGCGCCGTCGTGGCGCGGCAGCACGGCCGCGCTCGCGCCGAAGCGTCGCAACTGGCGTGTGAAACAGGCGGCGACGCCTGTCTGGTACAAGCGCGCGACGACCCGCCGCACACACGTGCAGTCGGGCGCCGCGCGAGTCGCGCGCCACCAGCCGGCCAGCCTGCGCCGGCCGACGCGCTTCTTCTGAGCCGAGCGTATGCTCGCTCGTCAATCCTACCGAGGGCCGGTGTGAGCGACCCCCAGCAGAATCCGGGCGACGCCCCGGAAGAAACCTTCATCTCCCATCTCGTCGAGCTTCGCGACCGCATCATTCGCGCGGGGCTGGCCGTGATCGTCGTGTTCCTCGGGCTCGTGTACTGGGCGCCCGACATCTTCCGGCTGCTCGCGCGGCCGCTGATGGAAAACCTGCCGAAGGGCGGCAGGATGATCGTGACCGACGTCACCGGCTCGTTCTTCGTGCCGATGAAGGTCACGATGCTCGTTGCGCTCGTGATCGCGCTGCCGGTCGTGCTGTACCAGATCTGGGCGTTCGTCGCGCCGGGGCTGTATCAGCATGAGAAGAAGCTCGTCGCGCCGCTCGTGGGCAGCAGCTATTTCCTGTTCCTCTGCGGGATGGCGTTCGCGTACTTCCTCGTGTTCCCGACGATCTTCCGTGTGATGGCGCACTACAACGCGCCGCTCGGGGCGGAGATGTCGACCGACATCGACAACTATCTGAGCTTCGTGCTCGGGATGTTCATCGCGTTCGGCGTGACGTTCGAGGTACCGATCATCGTGGTGCTGCTCGTCCGGATGGGCGTGCTGTCGCTGAAGAAGCTGAAGGAGATGCGGCCTTACGTGATCGTCGGCGCGTTCATCGTCGCGGCGGTCGTCACGCCGCCAGACGTGTTCTCGCAACTGATGCTCGCGCTGCCGCTCGTCGTGCTGTTCGAGGTCGGGCTGCTCGCCGCGCGATTCTTCGTGCCGAAGGCGACGGAAGAACCGGAGGCGGAGAACAACGGCGCCGCCGGGTAACGAAAGCGCCGTGCACGTGGGCCGGCATGACGGCCGCCTGCGGTATCACCTCTTCGCGCCGGTGACGCGGGGCTGGCGGCAGCAAGGTACAAACGGTGAGGTCGAACGCCGGCTTCACCGCGATGGAAAGAATCTTCGCCATAAAGCAAATGGGCAGCCGATCGGCTGCCCATTTGCGTTTTCGGCGTGGCCGGCGGGCGAAGCCGCCGCGCTGCCGGCCAAGGGTTACTCGGAGTCGCTGTCCTGCTCGTCGAGCGTCTGTTTCGGCGGCGGCGGGCGCTTGCCGATCACCACGCTCACGTCGAACTCCTTGCCCTTGCGCACGACGTGAACCTTGGTTGGCGTGCCCGGCTTGATCTGCGCGACGGTGTTCAGCAGCTTCGTCGTATCGGTGATTTCATCGCCGTTCACGCTGACCAGGATGTCGCCCGGCTTGATGCCAGCCTTGTCGGCCGGACCGCCCTGCAGCACGCCCGCGACGATCGCGCCGGACTTCTGCTGGAGCCCGAACGACTCGGCGATTTCCGGTGTGACGTCCTGCGGCTCGACGCCGATCCAGCCGCGCGTGACCGAGCCCGTCGTGATGATGCTCTCGAGCACGGTGCGCGCGGTCGACACGGGGATCGCGAAGCCGATGCCGAGCGAGCCGCCCGAGCGGGAGTAGATCGCCGTGTTGATGCCGAGCAGGTTGCCGTTCACGTCGACCAGCGCGCCGCCCGAATTGCCGGGGTTGATCGGTGCGTCGGTCTGGATGAAGTTTTCGAACGTGTTGATGCCGAGGTGATTGCGGCCGAGCGCACTGATGATCCCCATCGTGACCGTCTGGCCGACACCGAACGGGTTGCCGATCGCGAGCACGACGTCGCCGACCCGCGACTGATCGGAACGGCCGAGCGTGATCGTCGGCAGGTTCGTCATGTTGATCTTCAGCACGGCGAGATCGGTTTCCGGATCGCTGCCGATCACCTTCGCGGTGGCCGTGCGGCCGTCGGCGAGCGCGACTTCGATCTGGTCGGCGCCGTCCACGACGTGCTGGTTCGTTAGAATGTAACCTTCAGGGCTCACGATAACGCCGGAGCCGAGGTTGGCCGCCGGTTCGTCCTGCTGCTTGCGGGCGTTGCGGTCGCCGAAGAAGTAGCGGAACAACGGATCCTTCGCGCGCGGATCGGGCGGCAGCGAGCCGTCCTTGCTGGAGAATACGTTGACGACGGCGGGCATCGCCTTTTGTGCGGCTTCCGCGTAAGACGTGGTCGCCGGTGCGCCGCCGATGCCCGGCGCGACTTCCCGCAGCGCGACGATCGGCGTGGCGAGCTGCTTGCCGAGCTGTCCTTGCCGTTGCAGCCATTGCGGCTTGAGCGTCACGACGATGAACATCAGCGCGAGCAGTACGGTGACCGCCTGCGCGAAGAACAGCCAGAAGCGTCTAAGCATCTGAATGGATTAGAGGTTTATATGGATCGGATCGAACTTGAATTGTACTTGAACAATACCCTTGAAACCGCGCGCTTCAAGGACTATTGCCCGAATGGCCTCCAGGTCGAGGGCCGCCGCAAGATCGAGAAGATCGCTACCGGCGTGACTGCGTCGGTCGCGTTCCTCGAAGCCGCGCTCGAATGGGGGGCGGATGCGGTGCTCGTCCATCACGGCTATTTCTGGCGCAACGAGGCGCCGCAGATCACGGGCCGCAAGTACCGGCGCCTGAAGCTGCTGCTCGCGAACGACCTGAACCTGTTCGCGTTCCATCTGCCGCTCGACGCGCATCCCGAGTTCGGCAACAACGCGCAGCTTGGCCAGAAGCTCGGCCTGATCGGTGAACAGCGCTTCGGCGACGGCGACCTCGGCTGGATGGCCACGCTGCCGATGCCCGTCACGCTCGAGCACTTCGTCGCGAAGGTCGAACGTACGCTCGGCCGCACGCCGCTCGTGCTCGGTGATCAGGAGATGCAGTTGCGCCGCATCGCGTGGTGCACGGGCGCCGCGCAGAGCTACTTCGATGCCGCGATCGACGCCGGCGCCGACGTGTTCCTGACCGGCGAAGTGTCGGAATCCGTCACGCATGCGTCGGCCGAGAGCGGCGTCGCGTTCGTTGCGGCAGGGCACCATGCGACCGAACGCTACGGAATCCAGGCGCTTGGCGCCCATTTATCCGAAGAATTCGATATCGAACACCTTTTTATCGATATTCATAATCCGGTCTGAGCGACGGATTTGCGGCGGCGCATCCAGATTTCACAATGTAGCGAATGCTTAAAAGTGAAATGATTTAATCGCTCCGATAGTGCGGGGAAACCCTTAACTATCAACTACTTCGAAGGGATTTTCACCTCCGGGCCTTGTAAATGGCGACTCCATTCGCGCAAACTAGCGGCGGAATGAAAAGTCGTGACGGAAAATCCAACTCAGAAGTGGGGCGTGTGATGCGAGACAAGGAAGAGAAACGCGTCGACAGCGGCCGCCGTACCTGGCTGATTGCGACATCCGTAGCAGGTGGCGTGGGAGGCGTAGCCACCGTCATACCTTTCGCGGCGTCGCTTGCGCCGTCCGCGAAAGCGAAAGCGGCCGGCGCTCCGGTCGAGGTCGACATCAGCGGCCTGAAGCCCGGCGAGATGGTCACCGTGCCGTGGCGTGGCAAGCCGGTCTGGATCCTGAACCGCACCGACGACATGCTGGCCGACGTCGTCAAGGCCGACAAGGAAGTCGCCGATCCGACCACGAAATCCCCGTATTCGATGCCGCTGCCCGCGTATTGCGCGAACGAATATCGCTCGCGGGCCGATCGCAAGAACATTCTCGTCGTGATGGCCGTGTGTACGCACCTCGGCTGCACGCCTAGCCAACGCTTCACGCCGGGTCCGCAGCCGAACCTGCCGGACGACTGGCCGGGCGGTTTCCTGTGCCCGTGCCATGGTTCGACCTACGACCTCGCCGGCCGCGTGTTCAAGAACAAGCCGGCGCCTCAGAATCTCGACATCCCGCCCTACATGTTCACGTCGGCGACGACCCTCGTGATCGGCAAGGACGAGAAAGGAGAAGCGTGATGGCTGCCGACAACAAAGAAGTCTCCACGACAGGTCTCACCGGCTGGATCGATCAGCGCTTTCCGCTCACGTCCACCTGGAAGAAGCACGTTTCCGAGTACTACGCGCCGAAGAACTTCAACTTCTGGTACTTCTTCGGCTCGCTCGCGCTGCTCGTGCTCGTCAACCAGATCGTCACGGGCATCTTCCTGACGATGAACTACAAGCCCGACTCGACGCTCGCGTTCGCGTCCGTCGAGTACATCATGCGCGAGGTGCCGTGGGGCTGGCTGATTCGCTACATGCACTCGACCGGTGCATCGATGTTCTTCATCGTCGTGTACCTGCACATGTTCCGCGGGCTGATGTACGGGTCGTACCGCAAGCCGCGCGAGCTCGTGTGGATCTTCGGTTGTGCGATCTTCCTGTGCCTGATGGCCGAGGCATTCTTCGGCTACCTGCTGCCGTGGGGCCAGATGTCGTTCTGGGGCGCGCAGGTGATCGTGAACCTGTTCTCGGCGATTCCGTTCGTCGGCCCGGACCTGTCGTTGTGGATCCGCGGCGACTACGTCGTGTCCGACGTCACGCTGAACCGCTTCTTCGCGTTCCACGTGATCGCGATTCCGCTCGTGCTGGTCGGCCTCGTCATCGCGCACCTCGTCGCGCTGCATGAAGTCGGGTCAAATAACCCGGACGGCATCGAGATCAAGGCGAAGAAGGATGCGAATGGCATTCCGCTCGACGGCATCCCGTTCCATCCGTACTACTCGGTGCACGATTTCTTCGGTGTCTGCGTGTTCCTGATGGTGTTCGCGCTGATCGTGTTCTTCGCGCCGGAGATGGGCGGGTACTTCCTCGAGTCGAACAACTTCGTCCCGGCGAACCCGCTGCAGACGCCGCCGGAGATCGCGCCGGTCTGGTACTTCACCGCGTTCTACGCGATGCTGCGTGCGACCACCGACCCGTTCAAGATCGTGCTGATGATCGTGATCGCGCTGCTCGGCGTGCTCGCGCTGATCCGCGCGCGCGGCAAGTGGAAGGTCGGCCTGCCGGTGCTGGCCGCGGCGATCGTCGTATTCATGTTCCTGACGGAATCGAAGTTCTGGGGCGTCGTCGTGATGGGTTCGGCGGTGATCACGCTGTTCTTCCTGCCGTGGCTCGACCGCAGCCCGGTGAAGTCGATTCGCTACCGGCCGCTGTTCCACAAGGTGTTCCTTGGGATCTTCGTCGCGGCGTTCCTGACCCTCGCGTTCCTCGGCACGCGGCCGCCGTCGCCGGCCGCGACGCTGATCGCGCAGGGCTGCGCGCTGATCTACTTCGCGTTCTTCCTCGGCATGCCCGTCTGGACGCCGCTTGGCACGTTCAAGCAGCCGCCGGAACGGGTGCGCTTCAAGCCCCATTAACGTGAGCGAGGAGAGAACGACATGAAGAAACTGCTTTCAACGCTCGCGCTGATCGGGGCGACGGCCGTGGCGCTGCTGGCGGCGCCGGCCGTGCGCGCGGAAGGTAATTTTCCGCTCGACCGGGCGCCCGATAACACGGAAAATCTCGTTTCGCTTCAGCACGGCGCGCAATTGTTTGTAAACTATTGCCTGAACTGCCACAGCGCGAACCTGATGCGCTACAACCGTCTGACGGATCTGGGCATATCCCAGAAGGAGATCGAAAAGAATCTCCTGTTCACGACCGACAAGGTCGGGAACACGATGTCCGTCGCGATGCGGCCCGAAGACGCGAAGAACTGGCTCGGCACCTCGCCGCCCGACCTGTCGGTCGAGGAACGGGCGCGCGGCCGCGACTGGCTGTACACGTATCTGCGGAGTTTCTACCGCGACGATACGCGGCCGACCGGCTGGAACAACGCGGTGTTCGAGAACGTCGGCATGCCCCATGTATTGTGGCAACTGCAGGGGCAGCGCACTGCCAAATTCGAAGACAAGACGGACGAGGAGACGGGCGAGAAGGTCCACACGCTCGTCGGCTTCCAGCAGGTCACGCCGGGGACGTTGTCGTCGCCGGACTATGATGCTGCCGTGGCCGACCTGGTGGCCTATATGACATGGATGTCCGAGCCGGCCCAGCAGACCCGCAAGCGCCTCGGCGTGTGGGTGCTGGTCTTTCTCGGTGTCCTGACTTTCCTGGCCTGGCGGCTCAATGCCGCGTACTGGAAAGATATCAAGTAAACACGCCTGACCGGCGTGGGGCCGGCGCAAGGCGGAACCCGTGAAAGGGGTTGCGCTGCGTGCCGGCCCTCGGCTTTTTTGAGGAAACGCAAATATGATGGTTCTGTATTCCGGCACAACTTGCCCGTTCTCCCAGCGTTGCCGGCTGGTGCTGTTCGAGAAGGGCATGGATTTCGAGATCCGTGACGTCGACCTGTTCAACAAGCCGGAAGACATCTCGGTGATGAACCCGTACGGTCAGGTGCCGATTCTGGTCGAACGCGACCTGATTCTGTACGAATCGAACATCATCAACGAATACATCGACGAGCGCTTCCCGCACCCGCAACTGATGCCGGCCGACCCGGTGCAGCGCGCACGTGCTCGCCTGTTCCTGCTCAACTTCGAGAAGGAACTGTTCGTTCACGTCAGCACGCTCGAGAACGAAAAGGGCAAGGCAGCGGAGAAGAACCACGAGAAGGCACGCCTCGCGATCCGCGATCGCCTGACGCAGCTCGCGCCGATCTTCGTGAAGAACAAGTACATGCTCGGCGAGGAGTTCTCGATGCTCGACGTCGCGATCGCGCCGCTGTTGTGGCGTCTGGATCACTATGGCATCGAGCTGTCGAAGAATGCCGCGCCGCTGATGAAGTACGCCGAGCGGATCTTCAGCCGTCCGGCGTATATCGAAGCACTGACGCCGTCCGAAAAGGTCATGCGTCGTTGATGGTGCAATGAGTGCATGACGGAGCGGGCGGCGCGGCGTGCCGTGTGCCCGCTCCGGGTTCGAGGATTGTGATGCAAGAGATTTCAACGAAGCCTTATCTGCTGCGCGCGTTGTACGAGTGGTGCACCGATAACGGTTACACGCCGCATATCGCGGTGAGGGTCGACAACTCGACGCGCGTGCCGCGTCAGTTCGTGCGTGACGGCGAGATCGTGCTCAACATCAGCTTCGAGGCGACGAGCCAGCTGCAGATGGGCAACGAGTGGATCGAGTTCACTGCCCGGTTCTCCGGGAAGGCGCACAAGATCGAGATTCCGGTGGCCAACGTGCTCGCGATTTACGCGCGGGAGAACGGGCAGGGAATGGCGTTCCAGGTCGATGCGGTGGCGGGCGAAGGCGAGGATTCGGGTGCGTTCGAGGACGATGCCGAGCAGGCCGAGGAGGCGCGACGCGACGAGTCGCCCGCGGTGCTGACGCCGGTTGCGGATCATGGCGCGAACGAGGAGCCGTCCGAGGGGGCCGACGAACCGCCAAAAACCGACGGCGATGGTTCGAAAGGCGGCAGCAGACCTCGCCTCAAGATCGTGAAATGAGGTAGAATCTCGGGCTTACGCCGGCTTAGCTCATCTGGTAGAGCAGTTGATTTGTAATCATCAGGTGGCGGGTTCGAGTCCTGCAGCCGGCACCAAATTGAACGAAGGGCCGGGAGATTTTTTCTCCCGGCCCTTCGTCGTTTCAGCGCCGCGAACCGACAAACCCGACGCGGGGCGCGCGGCAAAGCCACTTCAGCGTATTGCATGTGCGCACGCGAGCACGCGGGATTTCCTTCACGCCCCGGCACCGACCATCCGCCAGATTGCCGCACGTCGCTAAGCGAGGCCGTTGCGCCGCAGCCAGTCCTTCAGGCAGTGCCTGCATACCGATTTTCCGCTTTCGAGCAGAAGGAGGCTGCGCTCGCCCGATTCCATTCGATAGACGCCGTCGGAAAGATCGACGTCTGCTCCGAGTGAGCGGCGAAGGAACGCTTCGTCGAACCAGAATTCGTTTTCGGCTTTCGACGAAACCACGACTACCTTCACTACAGGGCCGGGTGGCCGCGTGTCGCGCAGATCGATCAAGGCTGCCATGTCCGGGGACGTGCATGAACCG
Organism: Burkholderia diffusa; assembly: GCF_001718315.1. Taxonomy (NCBI): domain Bacteria; kingdom Pseudomonadati; phylum Pseudomonadota; class Betaproteobacteria; order Burkholderiales; family Burkholderiaceae; genus Burkholderia; species Burkholderia diffusa. The sequence goes on from NZ_CP013362.1 coordinate 393,503, forward strand.
AAAACAATCCCGTGAATGCCGCATTTGACGAGCGGGCCGCTTACCGTCGCATTCTCGGCGACGATCGCCGTGTCGAACGCACGTGACGCCGGCGTCGGCGAGTGCGGTTGTTCGCCCGAACGCACGAGCAGTTCATCGAGGCAATCCGGGCAAACAGGCCCGCACGCCTGGTCAAGCAATGCGATCTTTCGTAGTTCGGTGACATGTGCGACGCCGCCGACATGGCTGGCCTCTACCGCATGCTCGTCCAGATCCGCGCGAGTCATCCATTTAATCTGGCTGCGTTTGGGCCGATCCAACGACACCCGCACCAATTCTTCGCGCTCGAATCGTCCTCGCTCGCGAATTCGGTCGCCAATACGTTTCGATGCCACTGTGAACGGCCGGACGCCATGTCTGGCGCACAACGTTGGAGACATCATCTGTCGTTACCTCGTCATCGGTTACTTTGTACGTGGGCCGACGCCAGCACGGTTGAGGAATGCCCACGCACGCTTGCCGCGCGCCGGAACGTCGGCTCCGCCGGCGTTGAGCACGTCCATCACGTGCATCATGCAACTGTTGTTGGACACGTCGTAGGCACCGTCGGACTCCCCTTTGGCGCCGCCTCTTTTATTGTCACGGCCGCGTCACGATGACCCAATAACGTTGCACGTCCCAGCGGTGGCGTACGCATCCAGCGGATCCGATGACATCGCCCCGCTCAGGGAGCGCCAGCCTCCTTGCGACGACGTGCCCTCGTCGCAAACGGCCGCGCATTTCCGCATCCCCATGCCATCGAGCCACTCCATCCGAAAACACGATCGACGCCGATCACACCGGATCGCGGACGATCAGGAGACAAGGACCATGCTGAGTCCGCACGAATTTTCGATGCTGCTGCGCGTTGCCCGCGCACCGGACAGTGTCGACCCGTCGAATCCGGCGTTCGCCGTGCTCGTTGAAAAGCGGCTGGTCGACGATACGCAGGTACGCGTGAATGCAGTGGCGGCGCGCCCGGCGCTTACGCCGATCGGCCAGATGCTGCTTGCACGCTTCGACGAAGCGGCTTGAGAGAAGGGAAGCGTGATGCAGATGGGCGTCACGCCTTCGCCGCAGCGAATGACGTGACGCAACACGAGCGCGGCGAACCGCTTATTGCGCGACCGGCACCGTCACATCGCTGCCGAACCAGTGCATCGAGATCTTCTTCAGCGAGCCGTCCTTGCGCAGCGAGTCCAGCGCATCGTTGATCGCCTTCTCGAACTTCGGATTGCCCTTGCGGAACGGGATCGCCATCTCCTGCTTGCCGCCGTTGAGCACCGCGCCCGAGCGCAGCGGCAGGTTCGACGTCTTGATCATGTACGGCAGCATCAGGCGATCGTCGAGCGTCGCCTCGATCCGGCCCGCGGCCAGGTCGCGCAGCTTTTCCGGTGCGCCGGGATACGTCTGCACCTCGATGCCCGGCACGCTGCGGGCCATCTGGTCATAGTTGGTGCCGAGCGTCACGCCGAGCTTCTTGCCCTTGAAATCCTCGAGCGATTTGAAGTTGCGCGTGTCGTCCTTGCGCTGGATCAGCTGCGCGGCCGAGTAGGTGTACGGCTCGCTGAAGTCGAGCACTTCCTTGCGCTGTGGCGTGATCGTGACCTGGTTGACGATCACGTCGAACTTGCCGGCCTGCAGCCCCGCGATGATCCCGCTCCATTCGGTCGGGATGAACTGGGTCTTCACGCCGAGCTTGCCGGCGACGGCGTTGGCGACATCGACATCGAAGCCCTCGAGCTGTCCCGACGTGCCGCGCGAGTTGAACGGCGGATACGTGCCTTCGAGGCCGACGCGCAGCACGCCTGCCTTCTTCACCGAGTCGAGCAGGTCTTCCGCGTGCGCGGCGACGGCCGTGAAACCGAGGGCCGACGCGAGCAGCAGGCCCGACAGCAGGAACTTCGAACGTTTCATCGCAGATCTCCAGTGTTCAGTGTGGTAATCGAGCGCCGGGCATCGGTCGTGCCCGGACTGGGGCCGGAATACGGGCACGTAGACACTACTCGCAACCGGGCCGCGCCGGAAGTCGAATTGGCCCTGATTGCAATCGATTTCAGCGGGCCGTGGGTGAGCAATTCACCGTGACGTCAGGGCGCGTGCGTGTCGAACAAGCGTTCGAACGATTTGCCCGAACAGCCCGGAATATGCGACGAAAAACTCTTTTAAATCAGGTTATTTTTCTGAGTCTCGCAGTAATTTGTCTGTAAAATCGCGCGAGCGAAATCGCATAGCGCGCCATCCGAGGGCGCGTCAAAAGAAGAAAAGGCCGTTGCCATGAACATGCAGAACACTGTTGCCGCCTTGCGCGGCGGGTTGCTTCAGCAGGACCGGCTGTTGAAGCTCGATACGCCGTTGGGCGCGAACGTGCTGACCGTGCAGCGGGCCGTCGGCCGTTCGCGCATCGGGCGCGCGTACGAATTCACGCTCGACGTGCTGTCGACCGACAGCGATCTGGAACTTAAAAAGCTGATCGCGCAGCCCGTTACGTTGTGGATCCAGCGGGGCGATCGCAGCTACCGGCCGATCAACGGATACGTCCACACCGCGCGCCGTCTCGGCGCCGACGGCGGGCTCACGACCTATCAGCTTACGTTCGCCGATTTCACCCATTTCCTGAAGTTTCGTCGCGACCAGCGCCTCTGGAACGACACGACCGTCGACCAGATCATCAGCGACGTGCTGAACCAGCATCCGCAGGCGCAGGGGCATTTCCGCTTCGCACTGTCGCAACCGCTGCCGAGCCGTTCATATACGCGCCAGCACGACACCGACTGGCATTTCGTGCATCGGCTGATGGAGAGCGAAGGCCTCTACAGCACATGGCAGCAGGCCGACGACGGCAAGTCGCACACGCTCGTGATCACCGACAACCTGCAGGCATTCGCGCCGCTGTCGCCGGAAACGGTGCGCTTCTATCGCGGCGGCGCGGCGAGCGAAGCCGACGGGTTCACGCAATGGTCGGGCTCGCGCACGCTGCAGAGCGTGACGCGCACGACGCGCACGTTCGACTACAAGAATCCTTCGCAGCCGTCGAATCCGAAGGGCACGACGCTGCCGACGATGGCCGGTCAGGGCGAATTGCCCGACCAGCTCGAGGTGTACGAGTACACCGGCGCGTACACGTATCTGGACCAGACGCGCGGCGACCATCTGACGAAGATCCGGATGGAGGAATGGGAATCGCAGGCAAAGCGCTTCCATGGCGCGGGCGGCGTGCGTGCGATCGACGCGGGCCGGCGCTTCACGCTGTCGGATCATCCCGAGCACGATCGCGATCCGGCCGACCAGCGCGAATTCGCGGCGATTGGCGTCGAGTGGTGGATCGAGAACAACCTGCCGGTTGCGAGCAGCAGCGCGGATTTCCCGTACAGCCTGCGCGAAGCGTTGACGCAGGCGCAGGAAGGCTACGGTGCCGACCCGGCGTTTCGCGTGCCGCACGACGACGGCTCGGTCGGCTTCTATCTGGTCGAAGTCGAGGCGCAGCGCGTGAGCGTGCCGTATCGCAGCCCGTTCGAACACGAGAAGCCGAAGATGCACCTCGAGACGGCGATCGTCGTCGGGCCGCAGGGCGAGGAAGTCTATACCGACGAGTTGAACCGGATTCGCGTGCAGTTCGTGTGGGATCGCCTGAACCCGGGCAACGAGAACGCGTCGTGCTGGGTGCGCGTCGTGCAGTCGGATACCGGCGCGGGCTACGGCGGCGTGCATGTGCCGCGCATCGGCGAGGAAGTGCTGATCGACTACGTCGGCGGCGATTGCGATCGGCCGCTCGCGGTCGGGCGCGTGTACAACGGCGCGAACCAGCCGCAGTGGCATAGCGACGGCATTCTCTCCGGCTATCGGTCAAAAGAGTATTCGGGCAGCGGCTACAACCACCTCGTGATGGACGACGCAACCGGACAGAACCGCGTGCAGCTGATGAGCAGCAGTGCGAACAGCCTGTTGCATCTCGGTTACCTCATCGACCAGAACGGCAATGCGCGCGGGTCGTATCTCGGCAGCGGCTTCGATCTGCGCTCTGATGCGTATGGTGCGGTGCGGGCGAGCCAGGGGCTGTACGTCACGACTCATCCGAAAGCGCCGAACAGCCAGCCGCTCGACGTGAAGGAAGCGCAGCAGCAGCTCGTGACGGGCGAGAGTCTGATCGAGGCGATGTCGGGCGTGAGCGAGCAGCATCAGGCGGAAAGCCTGAAGGATGCTCAGGACACGATGCGCGCGTTCACCGACGCGACGCAGGACAGCGCGTCCGGCAACGCATCCGGCGGGCGTACGGCAGGCGGCGGCACGGGCAGCGCGAATGCGTTCAAGGAGCCGGTGATGCTGTTCGGCAGCCCGTCGGGGATCGGGATGTCGACGCAACAATCGCTGCACATGGTGGCGAACGATCACGTGAACGTGGCGAGCGGACAGAGCGTGCACGTCGCGACGGGCAAGTCGCTGATCGGCAGCATCGGTCAGAAGCTGAGCCTGTTCGTGCAGAACGCGGGGATGAAGCTGTTCGCGGGCAAGGGCAAGGTCGAGATCCAGGCGCAGTCGGACAACGTCGAGGTGACCGCGCAGAAGTCGGTGAAGGTGGTGTCCGCAACGGAGCGGATCGAGATCGCGGCCGACCAGGGGATTCTGCTGACGAGCGGTGGCGGGTATATCCGCATCAAGGACGGCAACATCGAGATTCATACGCCGGGCGCGGTAGATGTAAAGGGCGCGTCGCATACGTTCGCGGGGCCTGCGAGCATGGGGTATCCGTTGCCGAGCCCGCGTCCGGACCAGCCGGGGCAGCTGGAGCTGTTTCACAAGTACGTGAATGGCGAGGCGGTGAAGGGCGGGCTGTTCACGGTGAGAGACGTGAACGGCGCCGTGCTGAAAAAGGGCGCGCTCGACAGCAGCGGCCATACCGTCGTGAGCGGTTTGCCGCCGGGCGCGGTACGGGTCGAATTCGGCAAGGACCCGCGCGAGTCGGATCAGCCGGCGAACTATTTCAAGCAGGCGAAGTGGCCGGCGGAGCCGGTCGCGCCGTCGCCGGAGGCGGCGCAGGCAGCGGCGAGCGGGCAACTCGCCAGCCAGCTCCAGGGAATGGCGCCCGCTGCGACCACGGCGGCGTTGGGGCTCGTGAGCGGTGGCAGTGCCGGCGCGGCGCTCGGCGGTCTCGCGGGTTCCGCATTGCCGGCTGCCGCGAGTGCGCTCGGTGGGGCAGGCGCCGTTTCCGCGCTACAGACGGCTTCGAGCCTGGGCGGCGCTGCGAAGCAGGTGGCCGGGATGGTGCAGGCCGCACGTCAGGGCGGGCTTGCAGCGCTCGCCGCGCCGGCTGCGAATGCGGCGTCCGGTGCGCTACAGAGCGCGTTGCCTGGCGTCGCTGGAATGGCGGGCAAGGGCACCGCGACGGTGGCGTCGGCGGCGGGTGCGACGGGCATGAAACTGCCGACGAGCGGGTTCGGCGGACCGCTGAAATCCTGAGAGGGCGGCTTGTCAGCCGTCTTGAAAAAAACGAATTGAACGAAGAACGACATGGCACAACAACTTCCACCGGGCGCCGAGAAGGAACAGGCCGTCACCTGGCTCAGTGATGTTTCGCCGAAGGACGTCGCGGCGGTCGGCAACCGCTTCGACGCATGGTTGCGCCGCATCAGCGGCAATCACATCACGTTCGAGGATGTGAAGACGTTTGCCGGCGCGGTGCCGATCGTCGGCAACATCATGGCGATGGTCGACGCGCTTGGCGATATTGCCGAGATTGTCGAGAAGCGCGGCGGGCAGGTGCTCGACTACATGAGTCTCGCGATCAATCTGCTCGGCATCATTCCGATTCCGCCGACGCTCGCACCGTTCCGGATGTCGGCGCGTCCGTTGCTCGCGCTCGTGCGTCACGAATTGCTGGCGACGCGCAACAACCTCGGTGCGGCGATCATCTCCGTGCTGGTCACGCACATCAATGCGACGTGCGCGACCGAGATCGAAGATTTTCTCAACAAGCTGAAGGCCGGCCTCGTCGAGCTGCTGGACGGCTGCGCGTCCAAGTCCGAGGAGATCATGCTCGCGCTGGCGACGGGCATGGACAAGGCGTTGCATGGCCAACTGTTTGACGCCAACGCGAATGTGAAGCGCCAGGAGCAGCTTGCGAAGAAGATGGCGGACAACCGGCCGTGGTATAGCCCGAGCCGTGTCGGCGACGGTATCCAGTTCGCATATGAAGGCACCAAGGCGCTCGGCAAGAAGGTGGTCAACAAGACGGCGGGCACGGTGGCGAAGCTCGCACCGGATGCGTGGCTCGAACCGTTTCGCGGCACGGTGACCTTCTTGCGGACCGAAGCGCCGAAGATCGCGACGTCGATCCGTTCGCTTGCCGGCAGCGAAGAAGGCAAGATGATGTGGCTCGTGTTGCAACTGATCGAAGCCGTTGGGCGCGTCAAGGCACGCTCGAAGCTTCATGAGCAGAGCGCCGACGTCAAGGCGGCCGGGAAGAGCCAGGCGAAGAAGACGCGCGGCCAGGAGGGACTCGAGAAAACCGAAGCGCAAGCGCCGGCCGAAGGAGCGGGAAAGAGCACGTGCAAGGCTTGCGGTGTCGGCGCGTCGCTGGCTTCCATCGATTTCGCGTTCGGCGACGAAACGTTCTCGCATGTGGATTTCGACCTGCCGGGCGCGCTGCCGCTCGTGTGGGGACGCACTTATCGCTCGCGGTTGTCGGCCTATGACAATGGCGAACTGGGTGCGCGATGGATCACGCCTTATACGACACGCATCGACGTCAAGAACGGTCAATGGATCTATCGCGATGCGGAGGGGCGCAGTATCGACTATCCGGCACTCGCGGTCGGCGCGGTGCACGACGATCTATCGGAAAACCTGACGCTGTCGCGACTCGACGATACGTGGGTGACGGTCGCGTACGGCCATGACGAACTGCACGTGTACGAGCGCCGTGGAGATGCGTTCCGGCTCGCGATGCAAAAGGATCGCGCTGGCAACACGATTACGTGCGACTACGATGCCGTCGATCGACTGGCGCGCTTGATCGACGCGAGCGGCAACGTGCTCGCGTTCGAGCATGACAAGCATGGCCGGATCGTGCTGATCGAGCAGGTGCTCGAGGATGGCGCACGCCGCGCACTGGCGAGCTACGAATACGACGCGAACGGCGATCTCGTGCGTGCAGTCGATCGCCACGGCAATGCGCGGACGTATCAATATCACCGCCATCTGGTGACGCGCTATACCGATCGGACCGGCCGCGGCATGACGCTCGAATGGGATGGCGCGGATGCCGAAGACAACGCGGATGCCAAATGCATACGCGAATATGCGGATGACGGCAGCCTCGATCTCCGGCTCGCATGGCATCCGAATATCCGCCTGACCTACGTGACCGATGCGCTCGGCCAGATGACGCGGTACTACTTCAATATCCACGGTTACGTGTACCGGATCATCCATCCGGACGGCAATCAGGAGTGGTTCCGTCGCGATGCGCATCACAATCTGGTTCTGCATATCCGTCAGGACGGCAGCATCGAGCGGCGGGATTACGACGCACGCGGCAATCTGATTCAGCATGAACGCGCCGACGGCAGCATCGTCGAGATGGCATACGACGACAAGGATCAGATGATCCGGCTCGTCGACCCGAACGGGAGTGTGTGGGAGCGCAAGTACGACGATGCCGGCAATCTCGTCGAAGAAATCGATCCGCTCGGGCACGCGACGAAGTACGGCTACAACGGCAAGGGCTTGCCGACCGAGATTACCGACGCGAAGGGCGGCTCGAAGGCCCTCGAATACAACGACGCCGGGCAGCTCGCGAGCTATACGGATTGCTCGGGCAAGAAGACCGAGTGGCGCTATGACGACATCGGTCGCCTGATCGAGAGCAAGGATGCGTCGGGCGGCATGGTCGCTTATCGTTACGGCCCGAACGGGCAATTGACCGAGATTCGCTCGCCGGCTGGCGTCGAGCAGGTGCAATACGACGCTGAAGGCCGGTTGTTACGGCATACCGATCAACTGAACCGGTCGACGCGATACGGCTACGACGCCGTCGGCCGAATTGCGAGTCGCGCGGATGCGCTCGGGCAGACGCTCGCGTATCGGTATGACCGTCTCGGCCGCCTGAGTGCGCTCACCGATGCGAACTTTGCGACGTACCAGTTTCATTACGATCCGGCCGGGCGGCTGATCGAGGAAGTCGGCTTCGACGGCAAGTCGACGCGCTATCAGTACGACAAGGAGACCGGCAGCCTCGTTTCGGTAGATGAAGCCGGCTGCGTAACGGCGATCGACGTCGATGCGAACGGCCGTTTGATGAAGCGTGTTGCCGGGCAAAGCGAGGAACGGTTCGCCTACGACCCAAGCGGCAGGCTGATCGACGCGGTGAACCGCTACAGCCGCGTGCAGTTCTTCTTCGATCCGGCCGGCAACCTCGTGCGCGAACATCACGCGTACGATCTGTTCGGCGAGCGGCGCAGCTACGTCTGGCATCACGAGTACGACGAACTCGGCAACCGGCGAAGAACGGTGCGGCCGGACGGGCATGTGGTCGATTGGCTCATGTATGGTTCGGGACATGTGCACGGGATGCTGCTCGATGGCGACGAGCGTGTGCAGTTCGAGCGCGACGATCTTCATCGCGAGACGGTGCGTGTGCTGTCGAGCAAGGTCGGGCAACGCACGCATTACGATCCGGCCGGGCGCGTGCTGCAGCAGACGATTCAACGAGCGACATCGCCGGCGCCGCTTGCCGAGCGACGGTATCGCTATGACACGGCGGGGCAGTTGTCGCGAATCGAGGACAGTCACAAAGGCGGGATCGACTATCGATACGATCCGGTCGGGCGATTGATCGAGGCGATCAGCCCGGTCGCGAAGGAACGGTTTGCGTTCGATCCTGCGAGCAACATCATCGATCCGGTGCGGAGCACGGAAACGCCGGCTTCCCGTCCGAGCCCGGTGCGGCCGGACAGCACGTTGCCGGTTGAGGTGCCGAAGGTGCTCGGCAACCTGCTGAAGGCGTATGCGGGGATGCACTTCGAGTACGACGCCCGCGGGAATCTCGTGCGCAAGCGTACGCCGGCCGGCGAGCAGGAATACGAGTGGGACCAGTTCAATCGCTTGATGTCCGCGCGGGTTGCGGAGACGTCGCGGCAGAGCCAGGCGCGGTATTTCTATGATGCGTTCGGCCGCCGGATTGCCAAAGAGGTGGACGGCGAGCGCACGGTCTTCGGGTGGGACGGTGACACGCTCGCGTACGAAAGTGATGGCGAGCGCGGCACGCACTATCTGTACGAGCCGGGGACATTCGTGCCGCTGGCGCAGTATGTGGCGGAGCCGGTCGAGGGAATCGCGACGCCGGAATGGAAGAGTACCGACCGCTATGTGCCGGAGGAAGATCCGCTGCAGAAGCTGCCGGAGCGGCGGGGTGATGCGGTGGTGTTCTATTACCACTGCGATCAGATCGGTACGCCGCAGTTGCTGACGGACGACGATGGCGATGTCGTGTGGGAAGCTTCGTACAAGGCGTGGGGTGAAGCGCGGGAGGTGATCGCGCGGGCGTCGAAGGCGGCGGGGATCGTCGCCAGGAATCCGTTGCGGTTTCAGGGGCAGCAGGGAGATGAGGAGACGGGGCTGCACTACAACCGGCACAGGTACTATGATCCCAACAGCGGCCGGTTCGTCAGCAAGGACCCGATCGGTCTCTCGGGCGGGATCAACGTCTATCAGTACGCACAGAACCCGGTTGCGTGGATTGATCCGCTGGGCCTTCGGAAGCGCCCTGGATGCCCCGGGAAATTTCACTCATTCCACGACTTCGATTTGTCGAAAGACAAGTTTTTTGCTAGCGATGCTGTGCAGTTTCGCTTAGCCAACAAGGCGTTGATCGACCGGATGAATACGGATGCTGCATTTCGTCGAGACATGTTGGGGCGGAACCCCGCCTTGTCCGACTGGATGAAGGACCCAGATTTAAGTAAGAGTCCTGTGGGAATGACGTGGCATCATAACGACGAACCGGGGAAACTGAATCTGGTTAGTTTCGACGATCATCGCGATAACCATGGCATTTACCATCCTGACGGGACTGGCGGCAGAAACAAGTGGGGCGGCGGTGAGCCAGGACGACGAGGAAAATTGGATTCAAGTACAGGGTGTCCAAAATGAGCGACTTCAAACATAAGACGTACCAGATCGAAGATTTCATAGCATTTGTTCAGGCTAAGCAGGATCGTTCGGCTCAGTACAACAGGGCTTTTCTCTACGATGTGTACGGGGATGATTCAGTTGAAGATTTGCTCCGGGAGGGGCAAACTATTTTTGTCGGCGACACCGTTCAAGTGGATGACAATGATGAAGAAATCTATCCGCGGGAAGTCAACGAGCGAGGATATGCATTTCTTTACTCAGGTGAAAATTTCCAGGCGGTTGTCGATCTTGCATATAAGCAAAAACCAACGGCTTCGGCGAAAGAAGTCATCCAGTGCCTGAACTACTACGCGCAACACGATGATTTCTTAGACTTGTACTGACGACTCGATTGAGAAACATCTTGGGGCCGCGTGAGCGGCCCTTGTTGTTTCTGGTTGCTGATGTCCGGAAATCGACCAACGCGCGGTTACTCATATGGCGGGGCGCCCGCAGTTCAACTGGAAGGACCATCTACTCGCTTGGGCTCAGAGCATTACGCAGCTACAAGCGTGCAGCGGCAAGCGGGCGGAGAATCGTACGCCGCCGAGCGAAGAATCGGTTACAAGGCAATTCGGCGAGCTGGTCTTCCCGCTCAGGAGGCGAAATGTCTATTTGCCGCGCATGTTGATCCATATTTCGAAAAGCTTGGGTTCACCGGGGACTCGCCAATGCGAACCGTGAAGAATCGGCGATAGGAGGTAGCATGGAACGTAAGTTGATGGATTATCCAATGTACGCGCCGTTGGTGAAATATATCTACGAGGAGATGAGGTAAGGTCATTTTGATGATCTAGTATGCCAAGGTCAGCTGCGCCGAGCTCCGCGTCAGAGTACACAACTGCGCTCGAGGCTTGCTTGGGAAAGGAAGTGAGGGGGCGATTCCTGATGAAGCTCTAATGGACGGATATGTATTTGAGATTGATGGGCAGAAATTGGATCGCTTATCCATCGAGGTGCCGATCTTTTCAGAAGATGGACGTTCGGATGCTTTCGCGGTTTTTCGGGTGAAGAAGGACGATCCTGCGCAGCCAACGGTGTACCTGTACGACATACTGGAGCCGTAACAGGTGACGCAAGTAAGCAGGGCTGCACTATAACCGGCATCGGTATTACGATCCGAACTCGGGGCGCTTCATTAGTAAGGACCCGATCGGGCTTGCAGGCGGGATCAACGTCTATCAATACGCTGATAACCCAACGGGCTGGATTGATCCGCTTGGTCTCGCGAAGCGATGCGGGTGCCCATGCGGCGTTGAGCCACACGGTAATCAACCGAGCCCCCGACCGTCTGGTTATCAGAGCCACCACATCATTCAGGATCGTTGGGCTAAGGCGAACGAAATTGAGGGGTACAACTATCGTGAAGCTCCTGCAATTCTCATCCCACAAAACCCGATCCATAGAGCGATCAGCGATAGCCAGAACGCGCGTCGCGACGCAATGACGGCTGCAGGCCAGGATCCGTGGGCTACCAGCATCCAGGATCAATTCAACTATTCGTCGCAAGACATGCGGGCTGCTGGGATCTCGGACGACTGCCGGAAGAGTGCCTTGAAGAGGCGTACAAATACTTCGACAAACTCGGAGCCATCAAATGACGGACTTCACCGCGTTGCTGAGCGTCGGCTTCCACAAAAACGCCCCCTCCGCCCCCGCAGAAATTGCTGGCCTAGAAAAGACGCTAGGCGTTTTGCTTCCATTGAACTATAAGAATTTCCTTGCATGGTCTGATGGGGGCGAGGGCGAAGTTGGTGACCTCTATCTGTCCATGTGGACCGTTAAGCAAGTTGTCGAACTCAATGCCTTGTACTCGATCACGACACGCATGGGCCGGGGATTCGTGGGCATCGGTACGGACGGTGGGTATTACTGCTTTGCTCTGGATCTCCGAAGGGACGAACGTTTCGTTGTCGTGCCGCTCGGTGCGCTAGCTGAGGATGAAGTCAAACCACTGGCAAGCGACCTCGTGGCCGGACTGACCGCAATCCACGACGGCCGCATAACGGGCAACGATCTATAACCGGCATAGGTACTATGATCCGGGTAGCGGGCGGTTCGTTAGCAAGGATCCGATCGGGTTGCAAGGCGGCCTGAACGTCTATCAGTACGCGCCCAATCCGGTGCGGTGGATTGATCCGCTGGGGCTGACAAAATGTTGTCCGTGTACCGCGCTTGCGCTGTATTGGCCTCCTGACCTGCCCCCGGTTTTAGTCCGAACTGCAGTTAGAGTCCGAAGTTAAAAACTGCTGCTTCGCGTCGTGCGCCCGGGCGAACTGCGCAGGCGTCAGATAGCCGAGCGAACTATGAGGCCGCTCGGTGTTGTACTCGATACGCCATTCCTCAATCAGCCGCTTGGCGTGGCGCATTGAGACGAACCAGTGCTCGTTCAGGCATTCGTCGCGGAAGCGACCGTTGAAGCTCTCGATATAGGCATTCTCCACCGGCTTGCCAGGCCTGATGAACGACAGCGTGACACCGGCTTCGTAGGCCCATGCATCCAGCACCTTACCAGCGAACTCCGGCCCGTTGTCGACCGTGATGGATGCGGGTAAGCCTCGCATCTCCTTGAGCCGCTCGAGCACTTGCTGAACGCGTAGGCCCGGCAATGAAGTATCGACCTCGATGGCCAAGCACTCGCGCGTGTAGTCGTCGACCACGTTCAGGCATCGAAACCGCCGACCATAGGCCAGCCCGTCAGAAACGAAGTCCATCGACCAGCTCTGATTCGGGCCTGTTGGTAACGGTAGCGGCGTGCGCTCGACAGCCGCAATACGCTTGCGTCGCCGCTTGCGCACACTCAGTCCCGCCTTGGTGTACAGGCGCCAGATACGCTTGTGATTGACGAAGTAGCCATCCCGCTGCAACAGCACGTGAATCCGGCGATAGCCGTAGCGGCGCTTCTGCGCGGCGATGGCCATCATCCGGCCAGTCAGCACTTCGTCGTCAACTCGGCGGCGTGATTCGTAATAGAACAGAGAGCGCGAAATCCCTACCAGCCCGCAGGCCCGGGTAACACCCATGGCACGTTCGGTCATCAATATCCGGACCGCTTCGCGCTTGGCCTGCGGGCTTGCTACTTTCGAGCCAGCAAGTCCTTCAGCGCGGCGTTGTCGAGCATCGATTCGGCCAACAGACGCTTGAGCTTACTATTCTCCTGCTCCAGTTCCTTCAGGCGCTGCGCTTCGGAGACCGTCATCCCGCCGAACTTCGCTTTCCAGTTGTAGTAGGTCGCTTCCGAGATGCCGTACTTGCGACACAGCTCCGCCGGCTTCAGGCCAGCCTCGGCTTCCTTCAAGATACCGATGATCTGTTCTTCGGTGAATCGCTTTTTCATTGCCGTTCCTCTCTGGAACGGACTCTACACCGTCACCGTACTAAACGCGGGGAGCAGGTCACTCCCAACAATGGGTCCTTGGGGCCGGAGAAAACAGTCACCTTGCAGCCTGGAACGAAGGTGGACCGATACGGTTACGAAGGCGGCACATATGTATCACCGGCCGGCACTCCTTATGGTGCAAGAGCGCTCCCGCCGGGGTCCAACGAAAAGCCATACAACGTGTATGAGGTGGCCAAGCCGATTGAGAACGTGGCCGAGGGAAGGATTGCGCCGTGGTTCGGTGAATTGGGACTCGGTACGCAATACAAGCTCCCGAAATCTGTTGGGGATCTGGTGGCATCGGGCCACCTAAAGAGAGGGTGTGGTGAATAGTCAAGAGTTACAGAGTGCACTCGCTGCGCTAAACGCACCACGAGACAGCTATTGCCTTGGATGCGAAAAGGACGAGGCACTTTGTCTTGTTGAGAACTACGGGCGCTGGAGTGTTTATTACAGTGAGCGCGGACGTCGTACGGAAGAAGAGTTGTTCGACACAGAGGCGCTTGCCTGCTCTGCTTTCTTGGCACGGCTTCGGAAAATGCTCCGCATTTAATAAACGAACGAACGGCCGCTCACAAGTGGCCCTTGCTGTTTCCGGGCGAGCAGGTTGTGTGCGACCCGGTAAATTGGGCCCGCTGGAATCTATCGCAGCCGAAGTTGGCATAATCTCGGCTTGCTGACGCGAGCGCTGCGTCACAGTCACACTCGTGCCTGCGACGTCACCCGCCCTGCATTGACTTCAGTCCAGTTATAGCCCCAATACCCATGCTGAGCACGCCCGCGACCACCGCGTCGCTGAAACACATCCTCGAACACCCCGGCGACTTCTCCGGATGGCTGAGCCTGCCACCGATGCCATGGACGGTCGATACAGACGGCGCATTCATCGACGATCCAGACGACCCCGAAGCCGACACGCCACCTACCACCGCCCCACAACCCGGCTGGCGCGTAACGCTGAACAGCACGACGATCGAAGACATCGTCATCAACGCGCACGACCAGGTCGACGAGCCGAGCATCGCGCAATTGTTCGACGCGTTCGTGTACTACGTCGAAAACGACGAATTCATTCTGCTCTGACGACGCATCCCGCACACCACAGCAAAAAAGGACCGCCGGGCGGTCCTTTTCCACGAAGCAGCAGCCGCGTTAAAACGACGACTCAACGCCCGTCAAGGCAACGAAATCGTCAAATTCGCCGACTCCGGCCCGACCTTGATGACCTGCGAATAAGGCGCCAGCGCCTGCAGCGTCTTGTCCTTGAGATAGGTATTGAGCCCGAGATACCCGAGCAGGGCCACGAGCGCGAACACCGCGCCGATCGCCCAAACCGGCACCTCGCGCTTCAAGCGGTGCGCGATCTGATCCGGCAGCGGCCAATGCGGCGCGAACGCGGCGCGCTTGCCCTTCATGTGCGCAATCTCGTCCCCCAGCCGTGCGGTGAGATACGCGAGCTTCTCCGGTCCCTCGAGCAGATACTTGCCCTGGAACCCGAGCAGCAGGCACATGTGAAACACCTCCAGCGACTGCAGCCGCGTCGCGCCCTGCGCGCGGCATTCCTCGAGATACTGGAAGAACTTCTCCCCCGCGAGCTGCTCGCCGAACAGCACGAGCTGCAGCGGCCGGCGCTCCCAGTCGGTGCGGATCTTGAATTGCGACGACAACACCATTTCATCGACCGCCGCGCAATACGCGAACTTCGCGCCGTACACGTCCTCGGCCGGGATGTTCAGCTTCTTCGCGCCGCGCTCGAAGTCCGACAGGAATTCCTGGATCTTCGTGCTGAACTCGCTCGCGCTGTCCGGCTCGCGGCCGTTCTTGAGCAGGAACAGCATGAAGAACCCGTCGTACAGCAGGTCGAGCAGCGAACGAGCCTGGAACGCGGCGTCGGTCGACGCCGGGGTGTGCAACGGAGCCGGCGTGTTGTCGCCGAACAGGGAGGGCGCGTAGCTCATGATGTGACCGCGATCAGTTCGAATTTCAGGTCATTGATGCCAGTCGGCGCGTAGATCATCGCGGACTGGGCCTGCAGCATGCGCTCGTACAGCGCGCCGCGCGAATCGAGCTGGAAATAGCATGCACCAGGCCGCACCGGAATCGCGGGCGGCACCTGCGGCATGTACGACAGCCGCACGCCAGGCATCGCCGACAGCACGAGCTTGTCGACGTCATCCGGCGCGCCGACCTTGAAGCGTGCGGGCACGGCGTCGATGAGCTCGACGTTCGGCATGTCCGCGGATACGGCCAGGTAGAACTCGGTCTTGTCGTCGATCTTGCCCGAATCGAGGCGGCCCAGGTGGAACGACGGGCGCACCTCGTCGAGCGTGATCGCGAAGTAGCGCGTCGAGATCACGGTGTCGAGCAGCTCGCGCAGCATCAAATCGAGACGCGCGAAGCTCGGCCCCGGATCGTCATGGCGATACACGGGCAGATCGGCGAGCGTATAGCCTTTCGAGAACGTCATCAGCTGGCCCGCGAGGCGCAGCAGTTCCTGGAACAACCGCTCCGGATGCAACGCCGCATGCTGATGCAGGTGCGCGAGCGTCGCGAACGCGGCGTTCGCCGTGTGCAGCAGCCAGAACGACGCGATGTCGCCCGAGCGGAATTCGATGATGTTCTTCGACGGCTCGCGGTGAAAGCCGTACAGCGCATTCACCTTCGCCTGCAGCGCGTCGACGAGCTGGCGCAGCCGCTGATGCAGGATCGGCGACGCTTCGATCGCGAGGCACGGCGGCACGAAGCTGTCGTCGATCTCGAAGCCGGACGTCGCGGTGCGGCGCACGCGCACGAGCGGCACCGACAGCAGCTGGTCGCGCGGCTCGCTGTGCGCGATCAGCTTGACCTGCGTCTTGAGGAACGTGATGTCGGCTTCGGCGGCGTCGGTGAAGTTGTCGGCGACGCTCGTCTGCTCGCTGACGAAGCGCGTCATGAAGCCGGCGGCCGGATCGTCGCTGTAGTTGGTGCCGTTCTCGCGCAGCGGGTGCAGCGCGAGATAAAACACGAATTCGTTGATGCCGTCGGGCAGCGTGTCGAGCGCGATCGGCGGCGGCAGGTCGTCGGCCTGCGGCGCGGCATACAGCGCACCGTCCGGAAACACGAGCGCGAGCTCCGCCATGCGCAGCACGTTGCTGCCGAGTGCATCGCGATCGATGCGCACGGAGCGCACGCCCCAGTTGTACGGCTGGATCGCCTGGATGGACTCGAACAGGCGCGCCTCGTGGTAGGCGTCCTGCCGCTGGAAGTGTTGAGGCCGGAGGAACAGCCCTTCCCCCCACAGCACCTTGGCCGAATAACTCATGTCAAATCCGGTTAATGTAGCGTTGCGATCTAATCGATTTGGTCGTGCCCGAATTAATCGCCAATTTGTTAACTCTTGTTAATTGACATTCGTGCGTCATGTTTAACCGCAGGTGACCGACGAAAGCAAATTCAGCGGTTGCGAAGGCGCACCTTGTTGCGGTGCGATGACGGAGCCATCGGTGACCGTCATCGCGCAATTATGCAGGCCGATGATTATGCCGGATTTCTCCGACTTCGCCGGGTCGAACGTCAGTTTCCATCGCTGGATTGCCGGATCGCGGAACAGCGCGACGATGCCGAATGCCTGCGCTTCGCGCGACACCTTTTCGGTCGCCGTATAGCGTTGGCCCGGAATCAGCGTGATTTCACGCACGTTCAGCAGATCCGCGCCGAGCGCGGCCTTTTCCTTGGTCGGATCGGTAAATGCGTCGAACGGCGCTTGCTGGAACGAAGTCGGATCCTTCAACGCGTAGAGCCGCACCACCAGGGCGAGCGGCTTGCGATCGTTCGCGGCGTTGAGATTGGGCGCCGCGGCGAGCGTGAGCCCGATGTTGCGCGGCGGCTTCTGGGCATCCGGCAGTTCGGGCTTGCCGACGCCGGCGGCCTGCATCACGGCGCTCGCGGCGGAGCCGAGCAGCGGGGCGGCCGCGCATCCGGCCAGGAGTGCGCAGGCAATCAGCGGCAGCGCAAAGCGAATCATGGGCGATCTTCTCATCGTGTTTCCGGCTTGCCGCCTTTAACTCCCTGTCAAATCTGCCGGGTATTTCCGCGTTCGCCGCGAATGCCCGCCTTATCAGCTGTTCAACTATTAAGCACGCGTGCGCGGCATCGAGGCTCTCGGAAATTTTTTCCGTTGCGCCGGCGATGTGCCGCCAAGCCAGTAAAACTTGCGCATTCCGATCGATGAAAAGACCGCTTCCGGCCCGCCGCCAGAGGCGATTCGAGGGGTAGCGCACGGATTTAAAAGGAATTACTCTGCACGCAGCGATTGAATTATGAAAAATTGATCGGTACTATACCCGCGCGCTTCTTGCAAAGCAAAAGAACCAGATTCTCAACGATTTTAATACTCACGCGCCGGTGGATATAACGATGAAAGACCGTCTCTTCGCAAAATTGTCTGGGGTAGTGCTGGCTTGCGGCGTGATCGCCGGTTGTGCGAGCCAGCCGCCGGCGCCGCCGACTGCCGAGGTGTTCAACAAGTCGCTGGCCGATGCGGACGCCGTTGCGAAGTCGGGTGACCAGGACAAGGCGCTCGGCCTGTACCAGCAGCTCGCGAAGTCGGATCCGACGCGCGAGGAACCGTGGTCGCGCATCGCGCAGATCCAGTTTGCCCAGAACCACTATGGCCAGGCGATCGTCGCCGCGCAGGAGGCATTGCAGCGCGACGCGACCGATCGTCAGGCGAAGAGCGTGCTCGCCGTCGCGGGGCTGCGGATCGCGACGCAGTCGCTCGGCGAGCTGCGCCAGGATGCATCGCTCGCGGGCGATGCGAAGTCGGATGCCCAGGCGCTCGCGAAGCAGCTGCGCGACACGCTCGGCGAATCGGCGCTGTTCCCGCCGGAGCAACGGGCGACGAAGCCGCGCACCGCTCGCCGCGTGATTCATCGTCCGAAGGCCGGCGCGGCGCCGGCTGCGGAAGCCGCAACGTCCGCGCCGACGCCGGCTGCGACGCCGCAGGCCGCGGCTTCGCAAAAGGGCGGCGCCGATCCGTTCAGCGCGCTGCGCAACTGAGCGCAACTGACGCGATAACCACAACTAACCTGGGAGCCGTCGAGATGGCCAAGAAAGAAAGCATTCAGAAAAGCTTGCAGAAAATACGGCCGCCGCGCGTCCAGCTGACCTACGAGGTCGAGAAGGGCGATGCGATCGAGGTGAAGGAACTGCCGTTCGTCGTCGGGGTCGTCGGCGATCTGGCGGGCCAGTCGGAAGTCGAGCAGCCGAAGCTGCGCGACCGCAAGTTCGTCAACATCGACCGTGACAACTTCGACGACGTGATGAAGGCGATCGAGCCGCGCGCCGCGTTCCAGGTGGAAAACCGCCTGAGCCCGGAAGGCGGCAAGTTCGCGGTCGACCTGAAGTTCCGTTCGCTGTCGGATTTCAATCCGGACGAAGTCGTCGAACAGGTCGAGCCGCTGCGCCGCCTGCTCGAGGCGCGCTCGAAGCTCGCCGACCTGCGCAACAAGCTCGCCGGCAACGACAAGCTCGAGGATCTGCTGTCCGAGGTGCTGAAGAACACGCAGCAACTGCAGGAGCTCGCGAAGGGCACCGGCGGCGACAAAGACGGCGAATGACGACGGAGTGTTGAGATGAACCAGCAAACGGCTGCGGCCCAAGCGAGCGGCGCGGAATACGCCGCCGGGACTTCGCTGCTCGACGATATCGTCGAGAAGAGCAAGGTCGCGAAATCCGATTCCGAGCATGCGCGTGCGAAGGACCTGATCGGCGAGCTCGTCCACCAGGTGCTCGACGGCACGGTGATCGTATCGGACAACCTGTCGGCGACGATCGACGCGCGCGTCGCGGAACTCGACCGCCTGATCTCCACGCAGCTGTCCGCGGTGATGCACGCGCCGGAATTCCAGCGCCTCGAAAGCACGTGGCGCGGCATGGACTATCTGGTCAAGGAAAGCAACACCGGCCAGACGATCAAGATCAAGGCGCTGCACGCACCGAAGCGCGACCTCGTGCGCGACTTCAAGGGCGCGAGCGAGTTCGACCAGAGTGCGCTGTTCAAGAAAGTCTACGAAGAAGAATTCGGCACGTTCGGCGGCTCGCCGTTCGGTGCGCTGATCGGCGATTACGAGATCTCCCGCCAGCCGGAAGACATGTATTTCATCGAGCAGATGTCGCACGTCGCGGCGGCCGCGCACGCGCCGTTCATCGCATCGGCGTCGCCGGAGCTGCTCGGCCTCGAGTCGTTCTCCGATCTCGGCAAGCCGCGCGACCTCGGCAAGGTGTTCGACACGGTCGAATACGCGAAGTGGAAGTCGTTCCGCGATTCGGAAGACTCACGCTACGTCGGCCTGACGCTGCCGCGCTTTCTCGGCCGGCTGCCGTTCAATCCGAAGGACGGCCAGACCGCGGAGAACTTCAATTTCGTCGAGGACGTCGACGGCACCGAGCACGACAAGTACCTGTGGTGCAACGCGTCGTGGGCCTTCGCGGCACGCCTGACGGCCGCGTTCGACGACTTCGGCTGGTGCGCGGCGATCCGCGGCGTCGAAGGCGGCGGCCTCGTCGAGGACCTGCCGACCCACACGTTCAAGACCGACGACGGTGAAGTCGCGCTGAAGTGCCCGACCGAAATCGCGATCACCGATCGCCGCGAGAAGGAGCTGAGCGACCTCGGCTTTATCCCGCTCGTTCATTGCAAGAACTCGGATTACGCTGCGTTCTTCGCCGCGCAATCGGTGCAGAAACCGAAAAAATACAGCACCGACAGCGCGAACGCGAATGCCGTCCTGTCCGCCCAGCTTCAGTACATCTTCTCGGTATCGCGCGTCGCGCACTACCTGAAGGCGATGATGCGGGACAAGATCGGCAGCTTCGCATCGGCGCAGAACGTGGAGACTTTCCTCAACCGGTGGATTTCGCAGTACGTCCTGCTCGACGACAACGCGTCGCAGGAACAGAAGGCGCAATTCCCGCTGCGCGAGGCATCCATACAAGTGTCGGAGATTCCGGGCAAGCCGGGCTCGTATCGTTCGGTCGCGTTCCTGCGTCCGCACTTCCAGCTCGACGAACTCTCGATTTCTCTGCGACTTGTCGCTGATCTGCCCAAACCGGCAAATTCATAAGCGAGTAGATCGCCCGGGCGGGCCGCCTGGGTAGGACGTTAAAACCACCTCTTTGGGGAGTCGAAGGGCCATGTTACATATGCACTTGCAGTTTGGTAGTCCGGCGGTGAAGGGCGAATCCGCGGACAAGGACCATCAAGGCTGGATCGAACTGAAATCGTGGGATCACTCGATCGTTCAGCCGCGTTCGGCAACGGCATCGACCGCAGGCGGTCACACGATGACGCGCTGCGAGCACGGCGACATGATTTTCACGAAGGAAATCGATTCGTCGAGCCCGCTGCTGTATCAGCACGCATCGGGCGGCACCACGTTCGATGAAGTGACGGTCCATTTCTCGCGCGCGGACGGTGAAGGCAAGCGCGTGCAGTATCTGGAAGTCAAGCTCAAGTACGTGATCATCTCGAGCATCGCACCGAGCGTTCGCGAAGAAGGTCTGCCGCTCGAGACGTTCTCGCTGAAGTACGCGGCAGTGCAGTGGAAGCAGACCCAGCAGAAGATCGGCGGCAACCAGGGCGGCAACACGCAAGGCGCCTGGAGCCTGACGAAGAACGACAAGACCTACGCGGTCTAAGGTCGGTTGCGGCAACGGGGCGTGCAGCGTCCCGTTGCCGTTTTCGCTGTATACACCGGCCGATGAAACGATTCGAACCCAGCTTTCTCGACAAGCTGTTCGACGACGAACCGCACCTTCCGGCCTCGGCCGCGATGCGGCAATTGTCGCTGGACGAGCTCAAGAACACGGTCGCCCGCGACGTCGAGGCGATCCTCAACACCCGTATCGCGCACACCGAGATCGAACTGGCCGCGCTGCCGGAATGCCAGAAGTCGGTGCTGACTTACGGGTTGAACGATTTCGCGGGGCTGAGCCTCGCGAGTCACTACGACCGCGCGTTCATCTGCAAGTCGATCCAGCAGGCCATCGCGCGCCACGAGCCGCGGCTTCAGCAGGTGCAGGTGACGTTCGAGCTGAACGAGCAGTCGACCAACGCACTGTATTTCGCGATCCAGGCGCTGCTGGTCGTGCATCCGGCCGAGGAGCCGGTGAGTTTCGACGCGATGCTGCAGCCGTCGACGCTGCAATATTCGGTCACGCGCACGCGCGCGGCCAGAATGCTGTAAATCAAGCCGCCGAGCGGGCCGGACCGCCCGGTGATGGTTCAGGGTCCGGCAGGAAATATTGAGGTTCGGGGTCGTCGATGGAAGAGTTGCTGCCGTATTACGAGCGCGAATTATCGTTTTTGCGGCGCTATTCGCGAGATTTCGCCGAACGATATCCGAAGATCGCCGCGCGGCTCGCATTGTCCGGCGAGCACTGCGAGGATCCGCACGTCGAGCGGATGATCGAGTCGTTCGCGCTGCTCGGCGCGCGCATCAACAAGAAGCTCGACGACGACTACCCGGAATTCACCGAAGCGCTGCTGGAAGTGCTGTATCCGCACTACCTGCGGCCGTTCCCGTCGTGCTCGATCGCGCAGTTCACGCCGGCCTCGCCCGGCCAGCAGACCGAACCGGTCGTGATCGACCGCGGCACCGAGCTGAAGAGCCGTCCGATCCGCGGCGTGCAGTGCCGGTTCCGCACCGCATACGACGTGACGCTCGCGCCGATCCGCATCTCGGACGCGCGTTTCACGCCGGTCGCGCTCGCGCCGAGCGCGACGGTACTGCCGTCCAACGCGACGGGCGTGATCTCGATCACGTTCGAATCGCTCGCCGCGCAGCTCGATCTCGGCGCGTTGAAGCTGCCGACGCTGCGCGCGCACCTGCACGGCGAACAGTCGTTCGTCGCCGCGCTGACCGACTGCCTGTTCGTGAACGTGCTCGGCGCCTACGTCGAGCCCGAGCGCAACGGCCGCTGGACGCCGTTGCGCAAGCTGCCGATCGCGCATGCCGGCTTCGACGAGGACGATGCGCTGATCGACTACCCGGCGAAGTCGCATCCCGCGTATCGCCTGCTCACCGAATACTTCGCATTCCCCGACAAGTTCGATTTCGTCGATTTCGATCTCGCGGCGATCGCGCGTGCGTCGGGCCGCTGCCAGCGCGCGACGCTGCATCTGGTGCTGCAGGACGTGCGCAGCGATTCGCACGTCGCGCGGCTGCTCGAGCTGCTCACGGCCAGCCATTTCCGGTTGTTCTGCACGCCGATCGTCAACCTGTTCCGCCAGCACGGCGAGCCGATCCGCATCACGCACCGTGCGGTGTCGTACCCGGTGATCGCCGAAGCGCGTCGCGCGTTCGCGTACGAGGTGTATTCGATCGACTCGGTGAAGCTCGTCCGGCAACAGGCGCACGAGGAATCGGTGATCGAGTTCCGGCCGTTCTATTCGCTGCATCACGGCGAATCGGCGCGCATCGGTCATTACTGGTTCGCGCGCCGCAACGACTGGGTCGCGCAGAAAAGCCCCGGCTATGAAACCGAGATCTCGATCGTCGACATCGATTTCGAGCCGACGTCGCCGCAGACCGACACGCTGAGCCTCGACCTCACGTGCACGAACCGCGACCTGCCGTCGATGCTTGCGTTCGGGCTCGAAGGCGGCGACCTGTTCCAGGAGGGCGGCGCGCAGACGAGCGGCATCTCGCTGCTGCGGCGCCCGACGCAGAGCGTGCGCTTCGAGCGCGGCCGCGCCGCGCACTGGCGGCTCGTGTCGCATCTCGCGCTGAATCACGTGTCGCTGGTCGCGCACGGGCTCGCGCCGCTCAAGGAAATGCTGACGCTGTACGACCTGCGGCGCACCGCGGTGTCGATGCGCCAGATCGACGGGCTCGCCGGCGTCGAGCAGCGCGGCGCCGTGCAATGGCTGCCCGGCAAGCCGTTCGCCACCTTCGTGCGCGGCATCGAGATCCGGCTGACGATCGATGAAGAGCACTTCGTCGGCGCGAGCCTCGCGTCGTTCGTGCGCGTGCTCGACAGCTTCTTCGGGCTGTACGTCCACCTCAACAGTTTCGTTCAACTAGTCGTGGTGTCGAAGCGCACCGGCGAGGAGATCATCCGATGCAAGCCCCGGACCGGCGAATCGATCCTGGCGTAGTCGACGCGCTGCTCGACGAGCCGCACCGCTTCGAGTTCTTCCAGGCGGTGCGCGTGCTCGAGGGGCTGTTCGCGCGGCAGGCGTCCGATGCGCCCGGCGCATGGCGGCAAGGCGACGTCGTCGCGCAGCGCATCGAATTCCGCAACACGCTGTCGCTCGGCTTCCCGCCGAGCGAGATCGAAGGCGCCCGTTCGTTCGACGACGGCGGCACGCTGCTCGATTCCGGCGAGGAACGCGGCGCCGCGCTCGCGGCCGGCGAGCTCGGCCACGTCGAGCTGACGCCCGCATTCTTCGGCTTGCTCGGCGGGCAGGGCGCGCTGCCGCTGCACTATACCGAGCAGATCGTCGCGCGCGAGCACCTGAAGCGCGACCACGCGGCGCGCGCCTTCTTCGACGTGTTCTCGAACCGCGCGACCGCGCTGTTCTACGCGGCATGGAAGAAATACCGGCTGCCGTTCCATTACGAACTCGACCGCGACGAGCGCTACCTGCCGCTGCTGCTCGCGATCGCCGGCGTGCCGAGCGACGAGGTGCGCGACAGCCTCGCGGCCGGCGCGGGCGGCGTGCTCGACGAGGCCGTCGCCGGCTATGCGCTCGCCGCGCGGCACCGCCCGATGTCGGCCGCGTACCTGCAGCGCACGCTGTCCGATTATTTCCGCGTGCCGGTGAAGATCGACCAGTTCGTCGGCAAGTGGTACGACGTGCCGGCCGACCAGCTGAGCGTGCTCGGCGAGGTGAACGCGGTGCTCGGCGCGACGGCGCTCGTGGGCGAACGCGTATGGCAGCGCGACATGCGTGCGCGGATCGTCGTCGGTCCGCTGTCCAAGCGCGACTACGAGGCATTCCTGCCGGGCGGCGCGCAGGCCGTCGCGCTCGAGCGAATGCTGACGCTGCTCGCCGGCGTCACGCTCGAATACGAGGTGAAGCTCGTGCTCAAGCGCACCGAAGTGGGCGCGAGCGTGCTCGGCGCGGGCTCGCGGCTCGGCTGGGACGCGTTCCTCTGCACGCGCGACGCGGCCGAGGACCGGTCCGACGCCCGCTACGAACTGCATGTGATTCACTGATACCGACAACAAGCAATCGAACCTGAGATCGACGCCATGAGCACGCCTCTGAAGACCCTGATCACGAAACTGAACCCGCTGTGCCGGCACGCGACCGAGCGCGCGGCGAGCGCGTGCCTGGCGCGCGGCCACTACGAGGTCGATCTGGAGCACCTGTTCCTCGCGCTGCTCGACGAGGCGACGGGCGACCTGCCGCTCGCGCTGCGTGCGAGCCGAGTCGATCCGCATGCGCTGCGTGCCGATCTCGAGCGCGAACTCACGCGCCTGAAGACGGGCAACACGCGCACGCCGGTGTTCTCCGTGCACCTGATCGCACTGTTCGAGCAGGCATGGCTGATTGCGTCGCTCGATTCGCAGCTCGGCCGCATCCGCTCCGGGCACCTGCTGCTCGCGCTGCTGACAGCGCCGGATCTCGCGCAATTCGCGCAGCGCATGTCGTCGCAGTTCGCGGAAATGAACGTGACGGACCTGAAGCACAAGTTCGACGAGATCATGGCCGGGTCGAGCGAGGCCGAGCCGCGCCAGGCGGATGCGGAAGACGGCGACGTCGCGTCCGCTGCCAACGGCGCGCCGGCGGCCGGCCCGTCGAAGACGCCCGCGCTCGACACGTACACGACCAACCTCACGCAGCGCGCGCGCGACGGCAAGATCGACCCGGTGATCGGCCGCGAAGCCGAGATCCGCCAGGCGATCGACATCCTGATGCGCCGCCGCCAGAACAACCCGATCATGACCGGCGAGGCCGGGGTCGGCAAAACGGCCGTCGTCGAGGGCCTCGCGCTGCGGATCGCGGCCGACGACGTGCCGCCGCCGTTGCGCGGCGTCGCGCTGCACGTGCTCGACATGGGTCTGCTGCAGGCCGGCGCGAGCGTGAAGGGCGAGTTCGAGAACCGCCTGAAGAGCGTGATCGACGAGGTGAAGAAGAGCGCGCACCCGATCATCCTGTTCATCGACGAGGCGCACACGATCATCGGCGCGGGCGGCCAGGCCGGCCAGAACGACGCGGCGAACCTGCTGAAGCCGGCGCTCGCGCGCGGCGAACTGCGCACGATCGCCGCGACGACGTGGAGCGAATACAAGAAGTACTTCGAGAAGGATGCGGCGCTCGCGCGGCGCTTCCAGGTCGTGAAGGTCGAGGAGCCGAGCGAGCCGCTCGCGGCCGCGATGCTGCGCGGGATGTCCGGGTTGATGGAGAAGCACTTCAACGTGCGGATTCTCGACGACGCGATCACCGAGGCCGTGCGCCTGTCGCATCGCTACATCAGCGGCCGCCAGCTGCCGGACAAGGCGATCAGCGTGCTCGACACCGCATGCGCGAAGGTCGCGCTCGCGCACAGCGCGACGCCGGCGGCGATCGACGACACGAAGAAGCGCATCGAGCGCATCGACGCGGAAATCGCGTCGCTGGAGCGTGAGGCGGCAGGCGGCGCGGCGCACGACGAGCGGCTCGGCGAGCTGCGCGGCGCACGCGACTCGGCGCTCGCGCAATTGACCGAGGACGAGGCGCGCTATGAAGCCGAGCGCGCGATCGTCGCCGAGATTACCGCGCTGCGCGAGACGCTCGACAAGGCACGCGGCCCGTCCGAAGACGGCGAGCTGGTCGACGTGCAGGCCACCCGCGAGGAGCTGGCCGAACGCGTCGAGGCGCTGCACGCGCTGCAGGGCGGCGAGCCGATGGTGCCGCTGCAGGTCGACGGTCACGTGGTGGCCGAGATCGTCGCCGCATGGACCGGCATTCCGCTCGGCCGGATGGTGAAGGACGAGATCGACACCGTGCTGAACCTGCAGCCGCTGCTGACTGCCCGCGTGATCGGCCAGGACCACGCGCTGGAAGCAATCGCGCAGCGCGTGCGCACCGCCACCGCGAATCTCGAGGATCCGAACAAGCCGCGCGGCGTGTTCATGTTCGTCGGGCCGTCGGGCGTCGGCAAGACCGAGACCGCGCTCGCGCTGGCCGACATCCTGTACGGCGGCGAGCGCAAGATGGTCACGATCAACATGAGCGAATATCAGGAAGCGCATAGCGTGTCCGGCCTGAAGGGTTCGCCGCCGGGTTACGTCGGTTACGGCGAGGGCGGCGTGCTGACCGAGGCCGTGCGCCGCAATCCGTATTCCGTCGTGCTGCTCGACGAGGTCGAGAAGGCGCATCCGGACGTGCTCGAGATGTTCTTCCAGGTGTTCGACAAGGGCACGATGGACGACGCCGAAGGGCGCGAGATCGACTTCCGCAACACGCTGATCATCCTGACGTCGAACGTCGGGTCGGCCGCGGTGATGCAGGCGTGCCTGAACAAGCCGGCCGAGGAATTGCCCGACCCGGACGCGCTCGCCGAGGCGCTGCGCCCGCAGCTGTACAAGACGTTCAAGCCGGCGTTCCTCGGCCGGATGAAGGTCGTGCCGTACTACCCGATTTCCGACGACGTGCTGGCCGAGATCATCGAGCTGAAGCTCGAACGGATCCGCCGCCGCATCGAGGCGAACCACAAGGCCGCGTTCGAGTGGGACGAATCGCTCGTCGACGCGGTGCTCGCGCGCTGCACCGAAGTCGATTCGGGCGCCCGCAACGTCGACCATATCCTGAACGGCACGCTGCTGCCGGAGATCGCGGGCCACGTGCTCGGCAGGATCGCCGACGGCGCGGCCATCGCGCGCATCGCGGTGCGCGCGGACGAGGCCGGCGAATTCGCGTACACGGTCGAATGAGCCGCCGCGCGCGACATCTCATGCATCAACGGATTCACTGAACCATGCCGATCAATCTCCCCGAGCTGCTGACGCCGATCAGCGATGCGTCGCCCAGTGGCGACGACCTGCTGTTCTCGAACGAATTCGACGCGATCCAGGACGCGCGGCGCTATGACGATCCGACGCTCGACCAGGGCGAATGGGTGACCGAGATCAAGGAGGCCGACTGGGGCTTCGTCGTCGATCGCGCGGGCGAGCTGCTGCGCACGCGCACCAAGGACCTGCGGCTCGCCGTGTGGCTGACCGAGGCGCTCGCGCTCGAGGACGGCATCACCGGCCTGACCGAAGGTTACGCGCTGCTGGAAGGCCTGTGCCGCGACTACTGGGACACAGTGCATCCGCTGCCCGAAGGCGACGACGTCGAATACCGGCTCGGCAATGTCGCGTGGTTGTCCGGCCGCACGGCCGAGCTGCTGCGCGGCATTCCGGTGACGGAGGGTGCGTCGAACGCGTTCACCACGCTGGACTGGGAAGTCGCGCAGCACGTCGCGCAGGCCGTCAGGCGCGACCCCGAACACGCGGACGACATCGCGCGCGGCAAGCCGTCGGTCGAGCAGGTCGATGCGTCGCGGCGTGTGACGCCGATCGCGTTCTACACGACGCTGCTCGCCAACCTGAAGGCGTTCGAATTCGCGCTCGACGCGTTCGAGGAGCGGCTCGTCGAGCGCGCGGGCGATTCGGCGCCGAGCTTCCGGCAGGCGCGCGACGCGTTCGAGACCGTGTACCGGCTCGTCGAGCGCTTCGCGCGCGAGCAGGGTTATACGGGTAGCGCGCCGCATGCGCCGTCGGCGCCGCAGGCGCAGCCCGAGCGTATCGAGCCGAGCTTCGGCGACACGTTCCATAGCGAGGAGACCCACGTGCAGTCGCAGACCGCTCCGCGTCCGCCGGTGACGCAGATGATCGCCGGCATCCAGAACCGTGCGCAGGCCGTGGACCAGCTGCGTGCCGTCGCGCGCTACTTCCGCCAGACCGAGCCGCACAGCCCCGTCGCGTATCTCGCCGACAAGGCCGCCGAATGGGCCGACATGCCGCTGCACAAATGGCTCGAGAGCGTCGTGAAGGACGACGGATCGCTGTCGCACATTCGCGAGCTGCTCGGGGTGAGGCCCGACGAGCAGTCGTAAGCGATGACGTTTTGACCTGAGAGCGCGGGCCCGGCGGGCTCGCGATGAACGAGAAGAAGGGTGACGATGAACGTGACCGAACTGGCGCAAGCGCTCCGCGGTGGCCTGATTCAGCAGGATCGCCTGCTGAAGACGGACATCCCGTCGCTGCCGAACAATGCGCTCGTGCCGCGCCGCGCCGTGACGCGCTCCGAGCTCGGCCGCGATTTCAGCGTGATGCTCGACCTGGTGTCGACCGCGAGCGACGTCGAGCTCAAGACGCTGATCGCGCAGCCGATCACGCTGTGGATCCAGCAGGCGGACAAGTCGTATCGGCCGATCAACGGTTATATCCACACGGCGCGCCGGCTCGGCGCCGACGGCAGCCTGTCGAGCTACCAGCTCGGCTTCGCGTCGTGGATGCACTTCCTCAAGTTCCGCAGCGACATGCGGTACTGGCAGGACAAGCCGGTCGACGCGATTCTCTCCGACGTGTTCGACATGCATCCGCAGGCGCGGGGCCAATACCAGTTCGCGCTGTCGAAGCCGCTGCCGTCGCGCTCGTATTGCCGTCAGAGCGAAACCGACTGGAACTTCGTGCATCGGCTGATGGAGGACGAAGGGCTGTTCGGTTTCTGGCGGCACGGCGAAGACGGTCGGTCGCATACGCTCGTCATCACCGACGACCTGCATGCGGTCGATGCACTGTCGCCGAATGCCGTCACGTTCGAACGCTCGGGCACGGGCACCGAAACCGCCGGTTTCACGCAATGGGCCGCGTCGCGGACGTTGCAAAGCACGCTGCACACGACGCGCACGTTCGACTACAAGTCGCCGTCGTCGGCGGGCAATCCGAACGGCACGTCGCTGCCGACGAAGGCTGGCCAGGGCGACCTGCCAGGGCAGGCGGAAATCTACGAATACACCGGCGCATACACATATCCGGGCCAGGATCGCGGCGAACACCTGTCGAAGATCCGCCTCGAGGAGTGGGAGTCGCGCGCGAAGCGCTTTTTCGGCGTGGGCGGCGTTCGCGGTATCGACGCGGGCCGGCGCTTTACGCTGACCGGTCATCCCGAGCACGGTCGCGATGCCGAGAGCGATCGCGAGTTCGCGGCCATCGGCGTCACGCGGTACATCGAGAACAACCTGCCGATTTCCGATCACGAAGCGACTTTCCCGCATAGCCTTCAGGGCCGGCTCGCGCAGGCGAAGGCCGCTCACGGCGAAGCGGCGGCATTCGAGGTCGGGCACGACGACGGCTCCGCCGGGTTCTATCTCGTCGAAGTCGAAGCGCAGCGCGCGAGCGTGCCGTATCGCAGCCCGTTCGAGCACCGCAAGCCCGCGATGCAGCTCGAGACGGCCATCGTCGTCGGCCCGAAGGGCGAAGAGGTTTATACCGATGAGCTGAACCGGATCAAGGTCATGTTCGTCTGGGACCGGCAGAGCGAGGGCCGCGAGAACGCGTCGTGCTGGATGCGCGTGGTGCAGTCCGATACCGGCGGCGGGTACGGCGGCGTGCATATTCCGCGCGTTGGCGAGGAAGTGCTGGTCGGCTATATCGGCGGCGACTGCGATCGTCCGATCGTCATGCACCGCGTATACAACGGGGCCGCCAAGCCGCAGTGGCACAGCGACGGGATTCTGTCGGGCTTCCGGTCGAAGGAGTACGCGGGATCGGGGCACAACGAGATGGTGCTCGACGATGCGACCGGGCAGAACCGCGCGCGCCTGTTCAGCAGCAGCGCGAATTCGCTGCTTCATCTCGGTTATCTGATCGAGCAGAACGGCAACACGCGCGGCGCGTATCTCGGTTCCGGTTTCGATCTGCGCACGGATGCTTACGGCGCGATGCGTGCCGGGCAAGGTTTGTACGTGACGACGCATCCGAAGCAGGCGAACAGCCAGCCGCTCGACGTGAGCGAGGCGAAGCAGCAGCTCGTCAACGCGCAGGGGCTGGTCGAGTCGATGTCGCAAGTCAGCGAGATGCATCAGGCGGAGAGTCTCGGCACGGGGCACGAGGCGCTGAAGCAGTTCGCGGACGTGACGCAGAACAGCGTGGCGGGTGCGAGCGCGGGCGGGGGCAGGACGGCTGGCGGCGGGACGGGGAATGCAAATGCGTTCAAGGAGCCGGTGATGCTGTTTGCGAGCCCGGCGGGGATTGGGATGGCGTCGCAGCAAAGCACGCACATCGCCGCGGATCGGCACGTGAACGTCGTGAGCGGGCAAAGTACGCATCTCGCCAGCGGGAAATCGCTGGTGGCGAGCGTCAAGGAGAAGCTCAGCCTGTTTGCGCAAAATGCGGGCATGAAGCTCTTTGCCGGGAAAGGTGCCGTCGAGATTCAGGCACAGAACGACAACGTCGAGATGGTCGCGCAGAAGACGATCAAGGTGCTGTCGGCGACCTCAACGATCGAAGGCGTCGCGAAGGAAGAGATTCTGCTGACTTCCGGTGGCGCGTACGTCCGGATCAAGGGCGGCAACATCGAAATTCATGCGCCGGGCAAGATCGACGTGAAGGGCGGACAACATGCGTTCAGCGGGCCGACGAGCATGCACAAGACGTTCAAGGCGGAAGGCAAGAAGGCAGACATGCGGATTCGCTATGTGGATGCCGACGGCAACGTGCCGCACGGGGAGCCGATCAAGTTCACGACGGAAGACGGGACCGAGCATAGCGTCGCGCTCGACGCGGAAGGCAAGGCGGAATTGAAGAACATCGATTTTGACGAGTTCGTGGCCAGTCAGGTCAAGCGGACGGGGGAGTGAACATGGGTGGCAAGGCGCTCGTTCAACATCAGGTCTGTATCGATCTGCCAGGGGAGCCGGTCAAGTGCGCGGCCGAAACGGAATTGACGGTGCTGTTACGCAAGCATCGGGATGTGGTATTCGACATCAAGCTTCAGGCCGGCGCGACCTATACCATCACTACGACGCACCCCGATCAACCTAACGGGCGCTTTTATGACACGAAGCGGAAGGCGAATGTCGGCAAGACGACGTTCAAAGATGGGGCGCCGTGCCACATCTGGCTGGGACGTACATTCGAAGGGAGTCTGATTCTAAAGCAAGGCGAGAAAGTGCTTGGGCACTATCCGATTGCTAAAATGGATTGCACCAAGGGCTGTACCGATGATCCGAAAGATAAGCCGGCGCCAGTTCTGATTGTGCTCCACAACGATAAGGAGTGGGCTAAGGATTTAATCCGGATCTCGGATGCCGGAGTTCTTGGCAATGCTGCTGCGGCGCCGTCCCTGATGTCCGCTTTGGACCGGGCCCGCCGGGCGCAATCTAACGGTGATGCATCCGGTCTACTGAGTAATAGTCCGTTTCAGTCGAAAACAACGATGGCGGAGGCAGGTAATGTTTTTCGCGGTGGGGCGTTAAACGTTTCCGCAGACGGGCGAGAAATAAAATACTCAGTCCATTTATTTTCAGTAAAGCGAAATGCTGGGGTGGACGAACCAATTTGGGTCGCCAAGTTCTTCAAGGAGGGTGACAGACCTTACGAATTCAAGGCAAATCCTCACGACGTTATATCAAGGAATTGGCTTTTGGCGCAGGTTGGGAATATCGGTGCGTATGTGAGGGATGCTTGGTATGGAAATGAGCCTTGGGCGAGAGATTTTTTCAAGAGGTCATTTTATTTGATCAAGCGAGGTGGTGAAACGGTGCTCGCGTTCTCTACCGTTCCGGAAGATTGGAAGACTCTAGGATTCCTACTGGTAGGTTATGCACGGGAAGTGCAGCCCGGTACCAAGTTGGCAACGATTGCTGGCGGGGCTGGATCATTGTCGTCGGCAGGGGCTGCAGCATGGAACG
Organism: Burkholderia diffusa; assembly: GCF_001718315.1. Classification (NCBI taxonomy): domain Bacteria; kingdom Pseudomonadati; phylum Pseudomonadota; class Betaproteobacteria; order Burkholderiales; family Burkholderiaceae; genus Burkholderia; species Burkholderia diffusa. The sequence continues at coordinate 425,942 of NZ_CP013362.1, forward strand.
CAGCCAAGGGGTCCTTTTCCGGTAATGCATTAATCGCATTCTTTATTGGCGCGGGCATAGATACGGTTGTGTGGTTTTCGGACTCAAATCAGGATTTGCGCGACCTAATGGCAATATTGTTGGTGGATGCATTCAAAGCGGCATTGGTTGGTGCGGCAATAAGCCTGGCTAACGCCGGGATAGTCGCTATGGCTGCGGCGACGGGGGTGACTGTGGGCGCCTTGGCAATCGGTGGGTTTGTCCTGATTTTGGGCGTAGGCTTGCTTGTTGATTATTTTTTTGATGCTAGTGGCAAAAAATTTGTAAAGTTACTGTTTCATAATCCGAAGTCTATCGTGGACGAAATCGACGGTATGGTGCGTAGGGCGGGTAAGATGCTTGAGGAACAGCTTCCGAAGGACTACGGTGATTACTATTCCGGAACGCAATGGGCGCTGCTTCCTTGATTGAGCGATAATTGAAATTTTCGAGCTTTGATATGATGATGGGGTCAAATATTGATGGAGGTTCTGTCGATGACGGGTCTCCGATAGATTTTCACGGCAAGTTGGCTGCAATAGAGTTGGCTATTGGCTTGCTTGTGGCTGGAATATATTACGTGTTTTCTCAGTTGGGGGTGATGGCGGCCTCGGTGTGGAAATTAATTGTAATTGTTCAGTTGTTCGTATCGACTATTCTGTTTATCCATTACATCGCGAATCGGAGATCTCGAAGGCTTTGGATTGAGGGGGTTGTTTCGCTATTTGCTCTGGCTCCGTGGCTGATGATCTCGCTGGCTTGGTTGTTCTACATATTGTATATTCCAATGTCGGTGGCTTTAAAGAGTTTGGTGATTGCAATTTGCTTTGCTGTCATTGGGTGGCATTCATTTAAGGTTTGGCGGGATTTTGATTCTGCTGCAAAAAAAGAATCGGTCGTCAACACGATTTACTATGAAAGTGGTGGGAATCTTGTGTTTAGAAATTCATTGGGCGGGTATATTGATCAATTAACCTCGAGGAATCCGTTGAAAGGATCCCTGCTTGCGATGATAGGCTATTCTTTGCCATTTGCTGCGGCATTTGGATTGAGTGCAAATCATATTTTTGGTGAAAACGTGGGTCCTCATGTGTTGTGTGTTGTTTTGTCGATTCTTGGATTTCCAATGACCGTATGGATTTTTGGGAATGCCTTTGTTCGGTCAATTTTTTTTCGGGTTTACTTGCCGTTGAAGCTTGAAAAAAAGACCGGAAGGAAGGTTGTTGTTTGTTCGTGAGTGTTGTGGTTGCGGGAGTGTAAAGAGAGGTTTCGTTGAAGCTGTGCCGAGTGATTTTCAAAGCGAATTCGCTCGGTGGCGCTTTCGTGACCCAGTCGCGTATGTGCTCGGTTTTTATAGTTTGTGGATGATGCGCTCCGCCTGAACACTGCCGCCGACAGTACGCCCGCGACGTTCGTCGGCTGAACATATGCATGGCGCGATGACAGCGAGCGCCAGTGTATGGGTTCACAGGTCATCGCCGTGGCAACGGTAGCCGCCTGTGCAAGCCATTTGGTATCGACGTTGGCAATTCCGCTCGTCCGCTGGTTGTCTACGGAAAGCTATGTGAAATGCATGCCCAACAATCCGAGCACGCCGATGTTTGGAGCCCTGCCATGAGGAACGAGGCCGTCGCTCACAGCGCGGAGAAATCGCTGTCACCGGCCGTCGCCCAGGCTGTCTGGATCGGGATTCTGCTCAACGCGTTGGCGGTTGCACTCGCGTTTACCGCCTACAAATTCGATTACGGTGTTTCCAGCCTGCCCGGCCAAATCAGTGTCGCGATTGCTGTGGCATGCGTGGCGACGCCGGTGATTTGCTGGCTCGTGTGCCGGGGCACGAAGAAATTCATCGTCTATGGATGCCTCCGATTGATCAGCTTGCTGTCGGCCTATGCGTTGATCGGGATCGCCTTTTACTTTTACTACTTCATTTTCGCCCCGATGCCGGTTCTTGCCCGGATCGCCGGGTTGGTGATCGGTGGCGGGCTCAGCGTCTACTGGCTGGTGTTTTCCTACGTCGCGCTGACGCGCCATATCGAGCAATCGGATTTCGAGGGCAGGGCTTTCGACGTCCTTGACGGTGCGATCGTCTGCCGGAAGGACTTCTTCGAGATTCTGGACGCCACCTACGCCGAACGCAGCCCGTTCGTCAAATGGCATTCCTGGATCGTCATGGCGCTTGCGCCATTCTTTCTGGTACTCAGCCGACTGCTTTCGATGTACTTTGGGACAGGGGGCGTGCTGTTCTTTGTCGCGGCCATCACATTCCCTGCATCGCTCTGGTTGATCGGCGTCATGATCAGGGTCGGTGTGACGATGATCCAGTTGCCGAATGCGATGGAGCGAAAATACCGGAAGCCGGTGGTGATGGCGCCTGACGCATCGTTCTAGTGGGGATAGGGCCGGTGACTTCCGTCAGCGCGACGGAACGAACTCGGGCCCTTAACCGATGCAACAACAGCACGTCAAACCATGTGATACGAACGCGGGTGACACTCAGCGATGTCGGGGCTTATGTATGAGCGGTGTTGATCGGCTCCGGCCTGATCACGTACTGGCGATGGTGCGGAAAGCCGTGCCGCTGTGTATGGCGTTGCCCTTGCTTGGCGCAGGGATATCGTACGCTGCCTATACGGACGAATTGTCGATATCGACCTGGCCGTGGAGGATCGGCGTTCTGGTTGCATTGGGTTGCTGTACGGGACTCCTGCTCATCCATTTGAGGTACCGCGGCACGAACGAGTTGTTCGCCTACGGACTGGTCATGTCGCTGGGCACGTTCGCGACGTACTACTTTTTCGGCATATTCGGATACTTCTGCTTCTTCATATTTGCGCCCATGCCCGCCTTGGCGCGTTGGCCGGGATTGAGCGGCGGCATCGTGCTGAACATTTTCTGGGCGGCAATCGCGTACCGAAGCGTGTGTCATACGGTCGAGGCAACGCCCTTTGTCGGCAACGTGTTCGATGATCGAGGCGAGTTCGTCGTTTATGACGTCCAGCGTGGAGTGACGGAGTTCGAGCGGCATCACAAGGAGCCTTCCGCCATCCCGAAATTCGGCCGACATATCGTGTTCGGGCTGGCGCCGCTTTACCTGATACTGGGTCGCCTGCTTTCGTCGGGTTTCGGGGCAAACGGCGTGCTGCTGTTTTGGGCCGTAATGAGCATGCCGCTGGCATTGCTGTTTGTCAGCTTGTTCGTGCGCAACTACGTATTGATGATCGCCTTGCCCAAGCGGATCGAGAAACAGCGTGGCAAGCGTGTGCTGGTGGCCGAATAGGCCGCGTTTTCCTGCGGGCGAATGTTGCGTGATGTCGAACGTATCATCTGCAACGAGCGACGCAGGCCACGATCTGTCGGCCCTCGCCGCCAGAAAATCAGATCGCTTCTTGCTCGTGCCGGAATCGGCCGGCGACCCGTGTACACGGGTCGCCACTTCGGTCACTGCCCCACCCTGAACTCGATCCTTCGATTCCTCGCCCGCCCCTCCGCCGTATCGTTCGGCGCGATCGGCTGATCCGGCCCGACCCCTGTCGTCGTCATCTGCTGCGGCGGGACGCTCTTCGTGATCAGATACCCCTTCACCGCATCCGCGCGCGCCTGACTCAGCGCGATGTTCGACGTCCGGTTTCCCGAGTTGTCGGTATGGCCGATGATGTCGACGGTGCGGTTCTGCAGCTTCGACAGCGCGGCCGCCATCTGGTCGAGAATCTGCTTGCCTTGCGGCGTGAGCGTCGCGCTGCCCGTCTCGAACTCGATCGTGCGATTGGCCAGCGTCTGGTCGAGCAGCCCCTGCTCGGAAGCCGACACGCGCAGCCCGTTCTTGATCGTATAGGTCGGGTTCAGCGTGTTCGCCATGTCGCTCGCGAGCTGCTGGCGCTGCGCCTCGTTGTGCACCTCGCCCTTCATCTCGATCTGCGTGCCGTTGATCTTCAGCTGCCCCTTGCTGATCTGCTTGAGCTGCGCGCCGAGCAGCTTCTGCACGTTCGCGCTCCAGTTCGGCGGCGTCGCGACGTCGCCGACCTCGATCTGGTCGACCACGTTCGTCGCGCCGTAGGTGTCGCGCAGTTTCTGCAACACGGCGGCCTTGGTTGCCTCGTCGGGCACCTTGCCGCCGACCACCACCTGGCCGGGCGTCGCGTTTGCGGGCGGCGGCGTGATCGTGCCGGCCGTGCCGTGCACCACCGTGCCGGATGCCGTGCCCGGTGCGGCGCCGGCGTTCGGCGTAGCGGGCAGGGCGGCGGCTGCAACGGTGCCGTTGCCGACCGGCGTGACGGTCGCGCCGCCGGTGTTCTGCGCGCAGGCCGCACCGCTGGCGAAGAGGCCGGCGGTCGCGAGGGCGACGACGAAGGGCGACAGGCGGGCGTGAGTCGTGCGTTGCATCCGGTCAGCCTCCGATGAACGCTTCGCGGAACGCGTCGATGGCGACGCGCAGCGAGAGTTGCGGTTGGTCGAGATAGCTGACGAGCTTGCTGATCCGTTGATCGTTTTGCGCATGGGCGTCGATCCATTCGGGATCGTCGATGTCGATGTTGTGGGCGGCGTAGGTCTGCGGGTCGACGACGCTCAGCAGCGTCTTCGACGACGCGCCGTTGAAGCCGATGATCAGCCGTTCGCGCTCGGCGATCGTGCCGATGAAGATTGCGAGCTCGAAGTCGGCCTGCGCGACGAACGGCGCGATCAGTTCGAGCCAGAACGCGGCGACGAGGCTGCGATAGAACGGATCGACGGGCAGCGGCAGCGTCAGGCCGCGCTCGATGTGCGACGAGCCGCTTTGCATCACGGGCCGCAACAGCGAGCCGAGCGCGAGCATCGCGCCGCGCAGCCGGACCGGATGGCCGCTTTCGAGCAGCATCTGCTGCAGGCCGTACAGCGACTGGTGTTCGATGAAGTCGTTGAAGGTGCCGTCATGCGACGTGCCGGGGCCGCCGATGTCGATCGGCACCTGCGTGTCGCCGAGCGCCTGCAGCGCGCCGGGCGGCTCCTCCTTCGCGAGCAGCGGCGGCATCTGCGCGGCGACGCGCGACCACAGCCGGGCGAACGCGAGCGGGCTGCGCGCGAGGAACGCGAGCGGCCGGTCGACCTCGAGCGCGGTCGCGCCGAGGAACGGGAAGCGGCGCATCGACACGTCGTGGCTCGCGACCATGTGGCCCGCGATCGCGAGCTTGCTGCGCGAGCCGAGGAACGCGAAATGCATCGGCTTCGCATCCTCGTAGACGATCTTCCAGCGTGGATCTTCCGCGAGCAGCTCGAGCGCCTGCGCGATCCAGCGATCGAGCGTCTGCAGCAGCTGCGGGTTGTGCGGGCTCTTCACGAAGTCGCCGCGCGACGGAATCTTGCCGAAGTAGGCGATCTGCGCCTGAACGGTTTGCGTCATTGCGCCCCCTGTGCATTCGTTGCGGCGGCGGCCGCGACGGCCGGTGCCGGTGCCGCGGCCGGCGCGCCCGTGGCGGCCTGCGTCGCGTTCTGCGCGGCGCCCGCGCTCGCGTCGGCGACCGACGACGGCAGCTGCAGGCCGCGCAGGCTTTGCTGCTGCGGCTGGTCGCCGCCGCCGCTCGTCGGCTGCGACGTGCTGATGATGCGCATCGTCACCGACACGTTGACGCTGCCTTGCGCCCACGTGAGGTCGAAGGTGCCGTCCGGGCGGCGCTTGCGCTGCGCCGAGTTGATCAGCTTCTCGAGACCGTAGCGGCCCGGCTCGTTGACGAGCTGCACGGTGCGGCCGTCGAAGGTCGTCGCGGACAGCGTCGCGCCGGGCGAACCTTGCGGGTTCGGCCACACGAAGTTGGTCCACTGCGGCGGGGTGTTGCGGTAGCGCAGCTGCTGCCCGTCGATCGCGATCGTGTATTCCGTCGTGCCCGTGCTCGGCTGCGGCAGGATCTGGAACACGGTCTGCGGTTCGGCCGCCGCGGCCGCGCCGCCTGCGGCGCCGCCGGAAAGCGGCGCGACCCAGCGCGCGAAGCCGTTCGTGAAGTCCGGCGTGAGGCCGATGCCCATGTCGCCCCACGTGCGGGCCGCGAGCGTGTCGCCGCGGCGCACCGCGAGCGGGCCCAGCGTCGTGCCGACGAACTTCGCGATCGCGCCGTCCGGACCGAACACCTGCGCGATTTCACCGGCGCCGGCCTCGACCTTCGCGTTCGCCGCGAACGGATACTTGGTCGCGAGCGAGCTCTGGAACGGCTGGTAGACCTGCGCGTTCCACACCTTGTTGACTTCGGCGCTGGCCGGCTGGATCACCACCGAGAACGCCTGCATCAGCGGGCGCACCAGCAGCGGACGCAGCGACTTGCGTTGCGAGTCGGTCAGGCCGGTCAGCATCTGCTCGTCGACGAACTTCAGCGAATCGGCGAGTTCCGAGCCGTTGCCGTCGAGCGTCTGCTGCATCAGCTGGCGCGCGCCGGGGCCGGGGTCGCCCTGGTTCTTGATCACGTTGAAGCGCGTACGGACCTTCGACAGCGAATCCATGTAGCCCTTGAGCATCGACGTGCCGTCGTGCGTCGCGACGATCCGGGCGAGCCCGATGAACTCCTGGCCGATCGGACCCATCGGCACCTCGGCCGGATTGCCGTTGATGTCGATGTTCGCCGCCGCCATCTGGCCAGCCTGCGAGCGCGTGAACAGTTGCTTGACCCAGTTCACGACGCCGGTCTGCGCCTTCTTGATCGCGACGTTCGCCAGCGACGGGTTGTCCCACGAGGTCTGGTCGTACGCGGTCTCGAGGATCTTGCGGATCGGCGAATCCTGCGGGTCGCCAAGGCGGTTCATCCCGTCGACGGCCTGCCCGAAACTCGTGAAGCCCTGCACCGCGATGCCCTGCATGAACTTCTGCCAGTGTTGCGCGTATTCGGTCTTGTACATCCCGACGAGCGTCTTCTGGATCTGTTCGGGGCTGCCTTCCAGCGTCAGGTCGTCCTGCGTCGACGTGTTGAGCACCCAGTCCTTCGCCTGCAGCTCCTTGGTCGCCGCGTCGCGGATCGCCGGCTGCACGTAGTCGAACCACGCCTCGCGCGTGAACGTGCCCGGAATCGCGTAGCTGCCGGCGACCAGCCCCTGGTTGCCGTCGCCGACGATGCGCGCGATGGTCATCGGCGCAAAGCGGGTCGACGCGCGCGCCTTGATTTCCTCATAGACGCGCTGGCGGGCCGGCATGCCGCGCACGACGCGGCGCAGGTTCTCGCGGGTCTGGTCGACGAGCGCGAGGTTCGCGTCGATCATCGGCCAGTCGTCATCGTTCACGCGCGCGAGGTAGAACGAGATCATGCGCTCGGCGCTCTTGATCATCTCGTCGCGCGGCATGTTGCCGCGATTCGTCTCGAGCCAGCCGCGCCAGAAGCGGGCCAACTGGTCGGTCAGGTGCGCCTGTTCGACGTGACGCTTGTCGGACAGCATCAGGTAGGTCTTCAGCGCGTTGTACGCGTCCTGCACGTTGGTCGGCGACGCGTCGCTGTACAGCCCGCCTTGCGGTGCCGCCGCCTGTTGGGGCGCGGCGGCCGTCGCGGCGGATGCGCCTTGCGCGGCGCCGGCGAGCGGCGTGGCGCCCGGCGGGTTCGTCGACACGGGAATCGCGCCGGCCTGCACGGCGCCCGATTCGGGCGGGCGCGTCATCGGCACGAGCTGTTCGGGATGCGCGTTCACGTCCTTCATGAACGACGCGAGGTTCTGCGAGACCGGCGCCAGCAGGATCTGGCGCACGCCGTTGTAGTACTCGGTCAGCAGATGCTGTTCGAGCCGGTCGCCCTGGTACAGGCCGAGCGACACCGACATCGGCTTGTCGCGGCGGAACTGTTCGAGCTGCTCGATCCGGTCCTCGAGGATGTCCATCGCCTGCAGGCGCGACTGCAGATCGTTGCGGCCCTGCTGCAGGCGCGTGACGTTGTCGAGGTCGGCCTGCACGTTCGCGACGAGCTGCTGGTTGCCGATCGTCGACCACGTCCAGCCGCCGAGCGCGAGCGCGAGCGCCGCGACGAAGCCGAAGAAGGTCGCGTAGCGCAGCCGGGTCTTGGTCGGGCTTGCGAACTGGCGCACGGTCTGGCGGTCCGCGAAGATCACCTTCGAGAACAGGTCGCGCAGGAAGAAGCCGTTCTTCGAGAACGCGCTGTGCGGCTTCGGCAGCGCGGTCGCGTCGAGACCGAAGCGCTGCGCGATACGCTGCGCGGCGGCGCTGTTGGTTTCGCCTTCCTGCAGCGCGCTGGTGAAGTAGAAGCCGCGGAAGATCGGTTTGTACTGGAACGGGTTGTTCTCGAACAGCGTCGCGAGGAACGCGCGCAGCGACGGCTTGATCGTCGAGAACTCGAGCGGGAAGCTCAACTGGCCCGGCGACAACTGATTGCCGCGCGACAGCGACAGCTGCGCGACGCTGATTTCCTTCAGCCCTTCGTACAGTTCCTCGAAGTGTGTGTCGAACTGCGCAACGACGTCGCGCTTGTCGTCCGGCTCGTAGGGCAGGGTGGCGCCCCACACGCGGTCGTATTCGTGCTTGTCGCTGCTGCTGAAGAATTCGGTGAAGCCGGTGATCAGGTCGGCCTTCGTGAACATCACGTAGACCGGCGCGAACACTTCGAGCTTTTCCGTCAGCTCCTGAACGCGCTGGCGGAGGTTTTTCGCGAGGTTGATCGCGAATTCGGGGCGGTTGCCGGTGAGTTCGGCGATGCTCGCGGTCACGATGATGCCGTTGATCGGCGCCTTCGGGCGATAGCGCTTCAGCAGGCCGAGAAAGCCGAGCCATTCGCTGCGGTCTTCCTCGTGTACCGAGTAGCGGCCGGCCGTGTCGAGCAGGATCCCTTCGGTCGTGAAGAACCAGTCGCAGTTGCGCGTGCCGCCGATGCCGTGGATCACGGCGCTGTTCTTGTCCGCGAACGGAAACTGCAGGCCGGAGTTCAGCACCGCGCTGCTCTTGCCGGCGGCCGGGTTGCCGATCACGATGTACCACGGCAGCTCGTACAGCGCGGAGCCGCCCGACACCTGGCCGATCTTCGACGTCTTGATCGTCTTGACCGCGTCGGACAGGCGCGTGCGCAGCACGTCGAGGTCGGCGGTTTTCGTGTCGGGTGCGAGCGCGGCCGCGGCCGGCGCGGCGATCTTGCCGGTTTCCGCCTGCTCTTCCAGCACCTGGCCGAGCTGCTGGTTCGCGCGCTTCACGCGCCAGCGGCGCACCAGCGCGACGCCGAGCCACAGCACGAGGATTGCCGCGAAGGCGATCGCCGCCCACAGGAGCGGCAGCTGCAGCATGTCGGCGACGATGAAGAGAATCGCCGCTAGCGCGACGATCCCGACAATCGAGAGCGTACGCGGATGAGTCAGCACGTTGAGGATGCGTTGCATAGGACGTTCAGGTTCCGGTGCGATTCGGTGAGGCGACGCAGGCGCGCCGAGCGGCAAGCGTGGCGCCGCGATGTGTCGCCATGCTGTCAAACGGGATGAAAGGGGCTGGCATCAATGCGCCCGCGGCATCGGAGAAGGCGCGCGCAATAATGAAAGGACGCTGTGAGAATTTAAACGGAAGCGGCGGCCTGAAAAAATCGCGCAACGGAATGCCCGATCGATTGCGCCGCCCAAATCGTTTCCTGCCGGGTGATTAAAAAGCCCCATGCCGCCCTCATTATTTCTTGTCCGGCAGCCCTGACTAGCTGCCGCGTCCCAGTTTAAAACCGGGTTTATGGTATTCCACGTGTCCGAGGTCCATCATTTTCCATCGGCCTCCCCAGGTCAGGCCGACCTGCTCGGCAACCTGTCCGTACAACTGGTAGCCGCGCATCGCCCAGGGATCTTTCTCGGAAATGACCAGCTTGCCATCGCGCAGAAATGCGTTGTCGGCCGCGAGCCCGAACTGGTGATAACTCTGGAAGGCTGCCGCATTGGTCACGTTGGTGCCCATTTGCGCGAGCCGGTTCTGACGTTCCGGGCTCCGATAACCTTCCAGCAGCGCCATTTCGTAACCATATTGTTCGTGCATGATCTTGTAGACCAGCAGCAAACGCGTGCGGAAATCGGGATCCAGCAGATTCCAGTCGCGGCTCGCATCCTTCAGTGCCGGCCGCACCTGTTCGACTTCCTTCGTGGCAAAGACTTCCGGCGGCAACGGCGGGGGCGGCACGAGTTGTTCGCCCTGCAGCAGCGCGGCGATCTTCTCGTCGGGCACGCGCGCCGTGTCGTCGTACTGAAACAATTGCCGACCGCGTAACGCAATGGCCACCAATGGCGGCGTCGCAAGAATACCTGCCGATACCATAATCATCAAGCGCCGCCGAATCAGTAAATTTTGCACATCGCTTAATGCGCCGCGCGTAACGGTTGCCGATTTAACAATTTGACTTCGCGTGCGTGCGGCGCGATCGTTCGCACGGCGCGTCAGGCGACCGTGAAACTGGGCGACGGATTCGAAAACCGCCGCACGGATACCCGGTAAAAGCAACAGTGCCGCAACCGCGACGGCAAGGGCGAAATAGGCGACGAGTGCGACGGCAATCAACGAAATCCCCGGAAATTGGAATTGATTGTGTTTTGCAATGCTTGCTCTTAGAATCAGGCTGCTTTGAGAGGCCGGGCTATATTATCGCGGTGAATTAAACCAGGATTCAATGAGACGCTGAATGAGTGCGCCGGAAAATTCAAATTCGAAAACCCCGCCGAGCCTGCTGTCCGATACCAAGCCGGCAGGCGAGGGCGGACCGCAGCAGTCGCGCATTCTCGCGAATCTGGAAGGACGTGTCACGCCGCCGGCCGAAGCGCCGCGCCGTTCGCTGAAGGCGCCGATCGCGGCCGTCGTCGCGCTCGTGGTCGCCGTCGGCGGCTGGGGGGCATGGCGCTGGCAGCAGCAATCCGGCGAGCAGGCCGTCGTGGCCGCTGCGCCCGCGCAGGCAGCGGCGAAGGCCGCGGCAGCCAGCGCCGCCGCCGTGCAGGTCGCGCAGAATGCCGCGTCGGCCGCTCCCGCCGCGCAACCGGCCACGATCGTCAATGACGATGCGGCGTCCCAGACCGTTGCGTCCGCATCGGGTGCGTCGGGCGCGGACAACAGCCGCTTGTCGCGCGCGCTCGCGAACGGTGCCGACGATGCATCGGGCGCGGCCACGGCTGGCGCCGTCGCCGCGACGGCCGCCGCCGCGGCGACGACGAAATCCGCGAAGGCCGACGCCGCGCAGAGCGGCAAGGTCGCCGCGCGCAGCAAGGCCGATGCGAAGGCCGACGCGAAGGCGGAGGCCCGCAAGCATCACAAGGAACAGCAGGCGGAACTCGCGCAGGCGAAGAAGCGTCGCGACGCGACGACCCGTACCGCGAGCGCGAAGGCCGCCGGCAAGGACGACCCGGATGCGGACCTGCTCGCCGCGCTCGTCGCGCGCACGAAGCCGGCCGACAAGAAAGTCGCCGCGCAGAAGGGGCAGGTCGTGCCGACCAGGACGGCCGCCACGACGGGCGGTTCGCTCGCGGCGCGCGTGAAGGAGTGCTCGGAGCGCGGCTTCTTCGAGGATCAGCTGTGTCGCTGGCGCGTCTGCGACGGCCACTGGGGCAAGGATCCGGCCTGCCCGAGCGCCGCGCAGTCGGAGACGCGGCAGTAACCGGGCGTCACGCCGGCCAGCCTGTCGAACATGCGCCGCCCGATGGGCGGCGCATTGCTTTTGGGGCCGGCTGACGCCGCACGGCCGCATGTGACGGCGTCACGAGACCGTCACATGCGTCGGGCATACGTTTCCTTTCATTTCCCGGCGTGGCGCCGCGAGGCGCGATGCGCGACGCGATGCGCGCCGCACGACCTTCGACACGATGGACCTGATCGTACAGACTTACGGCGCCGATACGTCCGGCATGGTGTGCGGATTCCGCTTCGTTCCGGGCGGATCGGGCGCGATGCTCGATGCCGACGCGGCCGCCGCATGGCTGCGCACGTGCCGCGAGCACGATGCGGCCGCCTCGGACGATTTCGTCTGGCTGCACTTCAATCTCGCGCACGGCGCGAGCGAGCGCTGGATGCGCACGCACCTCGGATTGCCCGACAGTTTCTTCGAATTCCTTCATGAAGGATCGCGCTCGACGCGCATCGAGCAGGAGGACGGCGCGCTGCGCGCGATCGTCAACGACGTGATGTTCAATCTCGAGCTGACGCCGTCGGAAATCGCGACGCTGTTCGTCCACGTCGAGCGGCGCATCATGGTCACCGCGCGGCTCAAGCCGCTGCGCTCGGTCGACACGCTGCGCGCGTGCGTGCGCGACGGCGAGCGGTTCCGTTCGCCGGCCGAACTGCTCGTGCACCTGCTGCGCGACCAGGCCGACCTGCTGATCCAGATCATGCGGCGCACGAGCATCGACGTGGACCGCATCGAGGATCGCTTCCTGTCGCAACGGCTCACGTCGAATCGCGTCGAACTCGGCGCGATGCGCCGTACGCTCACGCGGCTGCAGCGCATGCTCGCGCCCGAGCCGGGATCGATCTTCCGGCTGCTCGCGAAGCCGCCCGCGTGGCTGCATGCCGAAGACGTGCAGGAGCTGCGCGAGTCGACCGAGGAGTTCTCGCTGGTGCTCGCCGATCTGTCGGGGCTCAACGAGCGGATCAAGCTGTTGCAGGAAGAGATCGGTTCGCGTCTCGACGAACAGAACAACCGGACGCTGTTCACGCTGACGCTCGTGACCGTGATCGCGTTGCCGATCAACATCGTCGCGGGCTTCTTCGGGATGAACGTCGGCGGCGTGCCGTTCTCGGAGAACAAGCACGGGTTCTGGCTGATGGTGCTGCTGGTCGCGGGCTTTACCGCGCTCGCCGCGTGGTGGGCGTTTCGCCGGCGCGACGATCGCTAGCGGCCGTCACAAAAAAACAGGCCCCGCATCCGGGGCCTGCCGAAGGACGTGAAAGATCGAACGCCGTCCGGCGCCGCGAACTGCGCGGCACCGGACGGCCGGACCACGACGTTACTGAACCAGCGTCTTGCGCGGCTTGAACATGCCCTGGTAGCGCAGCGACGGACGTTCCTTCACCATCGGTGCGATGCCGCCGAAGCTCGGCGTCTGGCGCAGCTTCATCGCGGCCGGCGACGCGACCGAGCCGATCGACGTCGAACGCGAAGCCGGCGCGAGGTTGTTCGCGACGAGCAGCGCGGCCTCGCTCTTCAGGTTCGCGAGCAGCACCGGATCGGTCGAGCCGTTGACCTGCGTGAGCAGGCCGCTCCACGCGGCGTCGCTGTAGTTCACGACGTAGTAGTCGAGACCGCTCGGATCCGCGACCACGCCCGTGCAGCCGTCGATCCGCGTTTGCGTCTGCGTATCCTTCAGCGCGAGCGTCGTGCGTTTCGCGAGACCCTGGCCGTACGCGAGCGTGATCGGCACCGTCCACTGCAGGCCCGGATACGCGTTCTTGTTCGGGAACGGCTGCTGTTTCAGCGTGACGATCGTCTGGTTCTTCGTCATGTCGCACTGCGTATCGAGCGAGATCAGCGGCACGCCCGTCTGGCGCACGTAGCTATCGCCGATCGGGCCGACCGGCTGGCCGCTCGCCTTCGACAGCGCATCCCACAGGCGCTTCGGCGTGCCGTTGCCGAACGAGTAGTCGACCAGGTATTGCTGCAAACCCTTGCGCAAGGTTTGCTCGCCGAGATAGTTCTCGAGCGTCTTCAGCACGTGGCCGCCCTTGTCGTACGTGAACGCGCTCGCGCTCAGCACGAAGTCGTTCGACGCCCAGTCGTTGAAGTTCGGTGCGACCGGGAACGCGTTCGGGCCGATGTCGCGATTGATCACGCGATACTTGTTCTTCACCTGGTCGAGCCAGCTGAACTCGTCGGGGAAGAACTGGATCGTCGTCTTCGTCTCGAAGAACGTCGCGAACGATTCGTTGAGCCAGACGTTGTCCCACCAGTCGGTCGTGACGAGGTCGCCGAACCACTGGTGCGCGACTTCGTGCGTCAGCACCTCGTTACCGTAGTGCGACATCGGCTGGCCCGGTTGCGGCAGGATATCGTCGGCGAACTCGAGGATCGACCCCCAGTTTTCCATCCCGCCGAAGTTCAGGTCCTTCTGTTCCTTGAACGCATCGTTCGCGGCGACCGTGTCGAACTTCGTCAGCGGCAGCGGGATGCCCGTGTAGCGGTAGTAGAAGTCGAGCGCCTGCTTGGTGCGGTCCATCGCCGGCTTCGCCCAGTCGCTCATGCCCGGCGGCGTGAACACGCGCAGGTGCAGGCCGCCCTTGCCGCCCGGCAGCGGGCTCGAGAAATCGTCCTCGTAGGTGTCGAACATGCCGCCGCCGAAGAACAGCAGGTACGACGGCATCGGCGGCGTCTTCTCGAACTGCACGAGCTTGTAGCCGCCGCCGACGTTGGTCGACGGCTTCTCGGCCGCGTTCGACACGACGCGCCAGTTCTGCGGCACTTCGGCCGTCACTTCATAAGTCGGCCGGAATGCCGGCTCGTCCCAGCCCGGGAACCACTGGCGCGCCAGGTTGGTTTCGCCCTGCGTGAGGATCGCGCCGCTCGTCGTGCCGTCGGTGGCCTTCAGGTCGACACGGAACACCCCTTCCGCGGCCGAGCAGCCCGGATACGGATCGTTGCCGCAACTGCCGCCCGTCTGCGTGGCCGGATCGTCGTACGACTTGAAGTTGATGATGCCCGACCACTCCATGTGCAGCGAATAGTTGCCCGGCGCGATCGTGCCGGCCACGGGGCGCAGCTGGTAGAAATCGCCCTTGTCCTGCGGCGTCGCGATCAGCTGGATGTTGCCCGGTTGCAGCGTGATGCGGCCGTTCGTGAACTTGATCCGGTGGCCGGCGATCACGATGTTGTTGACCGGCTTCAGCACCTTGATCTCGACATCGGCGCGTCCGTCGAACGCGTTCAGCGCGTCGTTCGGGCGGAACCACAACCGGTAGTTGACGGGTACCACGGTGTCCGGCAGCTCGACAGGCGATACGCTCTTGTCGACGTTGGACGCGCTCGGCGGCGTGTTGGCGGCGGGCGACGAGCTCGAGTGCGGCGCGCCGGCGGAGCTGAGTGCGGAAGCCGAACCGACGCCGCTGTCGTCGCCGCCGCACCCGGCGAGCGCGAGTGCGGCGATCAGCGGCAGGTAACGCATCTTGTGAATGTTGATCGACATGACTGAAACCTCGATTGTTGAAAGAATCGTTCAGTGCTGCGAAAACGCCGGCAAAAGAAATCCCTCGCCGTTAATCAACAGCGACGAGAAATGCCAATGACGGATTATTCGAAAAGACGGCCGGCCGACTACGTGAAGGTAATCATGGTTTACTGCCCCCTCTGTGTTTCCGGATGTCGGTTAACTTGCCGGTTCAAAATGGCCGGGCGCGTGTTGTACTGAATTGATTTCGCGCGCACGACACGGGGCCGCCCGCCCTGCGCGGGCGTGCATTCCCCCTGAACCGACGACCCACGGGGCTGGCCGTGCCAGGCCGCAGGACGGAAGGACGGCATGTCGCCGTTCCGTAAAATCGCCGTCATGCGGCTTGAAGGTTTGTCGGCCTGCTCGAAGGATGCGTAAATATACTTGATGGTTTTGGGTAAAGGAAACGAAAAAATTAGAAAGTGCTTCTATTGGATTTTTTGCGCGCCATTGAATGCCGGGAAGCATTAATTCGCTTTCCATTCGACCGTCTTTTTCCGTAGTTTTAATCTATTAACGATCTCGGCGGCGAGCGAAAACTACGAATCAGGGCGGAGCGTGGCGCGCTCGGTACAATGCAGCGACGATCCGTCGATCGATTGACGCAAGGAGGCCAGCCCATGTCACGAGCCCTGTTCCGTATCGCGCCGCTGCGCGCCATGCTGCTGCTGTTCGCCGCCGTCTTCGCGCTCGGCGGTTGCGCGGGCCTGACGCGCGAGCCGGTGAGCGTGACCGTCGCCGGGCTCGATCCGCTGGTCGGACAGGGCCTCGAGATGCGCTTCAGCCTGAAGCTGCGCGTGCAAAACCCGAATGACGCGCCGATCGAATACGACGGCATTTCGGTTGCGCTCGAACTGAACGGCACGCCGTTCGCAAGCGGCGTCAGCGATCGTTCGGGCGTCGTGCCGCGCTTCGGCGAGGCCGTGATCGACGTGCCCGTTTCCGTGTCGGCGTTCGCCGCCGCGCGGCAGGCGTGGAACCTGCCCGGCGCGGCTGCCAGCGGCGAGTTGCCGTACTCGCTGCGCGGCCGGCTCGCGGGCGGCGTGCTCGGCACCGTGCGCTTCAGCGATGCGGGCACGCTGCGCATGCCGGCGATGCCGGGGTGGGGCGGGTAGGCGATGCCGGCGCGAGGCGAGGGCGGCTGCGCGCGCTTTGCCGCGCGGGCAAAGCGCGGTATGGTGTGGTCCGCGCGCACTTCCGTAGCGCCGCCTGTCTGAAGCCAACTGTAGCCGAGCTCGCGTGACCGATTTCCCCGTTTTCCACTGGACCGACGCCGACGGCGCCGAACATGCCGTTCGCTGGCGCTCCGAAGCCGGCGTGCAGCCGCCCCGGCGCGCCGTGCCCGCCGACGACCGCCTCACCGCCGACGCCGCGTACCGCCTCGCGTGCGAGGGCACCGCGCTCGTCTGGCAAGGCGACTTTCAGAACGCGCGCCAGCTCGTGCAGGCGATGGCGCGCCGTGTCGAACGCAAGCCGAAGAAGGCGAAGGCCGCGGTGGGCGTCGACGCATTCAACCTGCACCGGCTCGCGCAGTCGCAGCGCGCCCGCACGCTCGGCATGCTGCTGATTCCGCTGGACGCCGACTACACGATCCCGCTGCGCCGCGCGCCCGACGTGCGCGCCGCGTGCGAGGAAGCGTACGGGCCGGGCGGCGCGCCGTCGGTCGTGTCGCTGCGCGAGTTGCTCGGCCTCGTCGGCGCGCACGAATGGCGCAAGAAGGGCGTGCCGATTCCGGCACTCGGCGGCGCGCCGATCCATCCGCATTACGGCGTGTTCTCGCCGGTGCGCGGCGAATACGTCGAACTCGTCGCGCGCACGCCGCTGCCCGCGACGTCGCTCGCGTTCGACATCGGCACGGGCACCGGTGTGCTCGCGGCCGTGCTCGCATCGCGCGGCGTCGAGCGGATCGTCGCGACCGACCAGGATCCGCGTGCGCTCGCATGTGCCCGCGAGAACGTCGCGCGGCTCGGTTATGCCGACCGTGTCGACATCGTCGAAGCCGACCTCTTTCCAGCCGGCCGTGCGCCGCTCGTCGTGTGCAACCCGCCGTGGGTCCCGGCCCGCCCGAGCGCGCCGATCGAATACGCGGTCTACGACCCCGACAGCCGCATGCTGCGCGGATTCCTCGCGGGGCTTGCCGACCATCTCGAGCCGGGCGGCGAAGGCTGGCTGATCCTGTCCGATTTCGCCGAGCATCTCGGCCTGCGGCCGCGCGACACGCTGCTGCAATGGATCGACGAAGCCGGTCTCGTCGTGCTCGGCCGCGAAGACATCCGCCCCGCGCACCCGAAGTCTGCCGACGCCGACGATCCGCTGCACGCGGCCCGGCGCGCCGAGGTCACGTCGCTCTGGCGGCTCGGCGCGCGAGCCTGATCGCGCATTTTCGGTAAACTATCGCCATTCCTCACGAATTCCCGCCGCCGGGCCGTGGTCGACCGACCGTGGCCCGGCGCCGCTTCACGATGTCGAACAAGACCTACGAAATCCGTCCGGAGCAGTCCGTCGAGCTGCTGAAGGAGCTGCACATCCTTACCCGCGACGGCAAGCTGAACCAGGACAGCCGCCGCAAGCTGAAGCAGGTCTATCACCTGTTCCAGTTCATCGAGCCGTTGCTCGCGAGCGTGCAGGCCGACAAGGGCGGCGTGACGCTCGTCGATCACGGCGCCGGCAAGTCGTATCTCGGCTTCATCCTGTACGACCTGTTCTTCAAGCAGCAGCCGGGGCACGGCACGCCGGCGTTCGCGTCGCACGTGTACGGGATCGAGACGCGCGAGGAGCTCGTCACGCGTTCCACCGAACTCGCCGCGCGACTCGGGTTCGGCGGCATGTCGTTCCTGAACCTGTCGGTTGCCGATTCGATCACGTCGCCGAAGCTGCCTGAAACGGTCGATGTCGTCACCGCGCTGCATGCGTGCGACACGGCGACCGACGACGCGATCCGTTTCGCGCTCGCGAAGCGCGCGCAGCATATCGTGCTGGTGCCGTGCTGCCAGGCGGAAGTCGCGGGCGTGCTGCGCAAGAACAAGGGCAAGTCGCTCGCGAACGCGCTGACGGAAGTGTGGCGGCATCCGCTGCATACGCGCGAATTCGGCAGCCAGATCACCAACGTGCTGCGCTGCCTGCAGCTCGAGGCGCACGGCTACCAGGTGAGCGTGACCGAGCTGGTCGGCTGGGAGCATTCGATGAAAAACGAGCTGATCATCGCGCAGTACAAGAACCTGCCGCGCCGCAAGCCCAGCGAGCGGCTGAACGAGATCCTCGGCATGTTCGGGCTCGCCGAACTGAACGAGCGCTTCTTCGCGCCGACGCCCGCGGCGACGTCCAACGAGGCCGTCGAGCCGGCCGCGGACTGACGCAGGCCGACGCGCGGCCCGCTTGCCGCGCGCCAAACGGCCGTCGCGTAATGCGTCAGACGTCGTCGCCCGGCCGGCGCATCCATTCACGCCAGCCATCGTGGCCGAGGCGGCGTAGCGTTTCCTGGTTTTTCTCGTAGATCGCGGACGCGTCCGGGAACGCGTCGACCGCGCGCGCGATGCTGTCCTCGCGCAGCAGGTGCAGGATCGGATACGGTGCGCGATTGGTGTAGTTCTCGATGTCGTCGGCTTCGCTGCCTTCGAACCGGTACGCGGGATGGAAGCTCGCGATCTGCAGCACGCCGTCGAGCCGCAGTTGCCGCACGAGCCGGTCGGCGAAGAACAGCGCATCGTTGTAGTCGACGAAATCCGCGAACGCACGCGGATAGATCACGAGCGTCGTGTCGACCTGTCGCGGATCCGCCGCTTCGAGCGCGCGCAGCTCGGTTTCGAGGTCGGCGAGCGCGTCCTCGAGCGTCGTCGCTTCGCTGATCGCATAGCGCACCTGTTCCTTCACGTAGACGCTCTTCGCGAACGGGCACAGATTGAGCCCGATCACCGCGCGCGCGAGCCAGTGCCGTGTGGCGGCGAGGATGTCGTCGTGTGAGTCGGAGCGGGTATCGGTCATGGCAAGGGCGGTCGGGCAAAGCGGCAGCGAGGGCCGCATTGTAGCGGGAGCGGGTGCGCCCGGTCCGGGCGCGCGCCGCCCGTCACGCGCAGGCGGCTTCGATCAGCTGCGTGACCAGCGCGGGCGCGGTGCCGATCGGCGTTTCGCCGTGCCGGTAGGTCTGACTGGCCGCGTAGATACCCTCGATCACGAGCGCGAGCGCATCGGCGAGCGCTTTCGGCTGACGGGCGCCTGCGCCTTCGCACAGCGCGACGAGCCGCTTCATCAACTGTTCCTTGTTCTGCGCGACGCGCTCGCGCGCCGGATGCGACGCATCCGGGAATTCGGCCGCGACGTTGACGAACGGGCAGCCGCGATAGTCCTTCTGCGTCGCGCGCTCCGCGAGATCGACGAAATACTGGATCAACTGCGCCTTCGGCTGGCCGGGATGCTTCGCGACGCTCGAATCGAGGCGCTCGAAGAAACATGCATCCATCCGTTCGAGATACGCAAGGATCAGCTCGTCCTTCGACGAAAACTGGCGGTACAGGCTCATCTTGTTGACGCCCGCCCGTTCCACGACCGCCTCGACGCCAACCGCGCGCACCCCTTCCTTGTAAAACAACTCCTCGGCGGCGCGCAGCAGGTGCTCCTGCGCGGCGGCCGCGGCGATCGGCTGGCGCGTGCGGCGTGCCGGCGCCTTGTTGGCGGCCTCGATGCCCGACATGATGACCCTCGACTGCGTGGTGAATTGCTTGACATGTTACCGACTGGTCACTACGATCGCAACACACTTGTGACCGATCGGTAACAACGCCGGCCGGATCGACAGACAAATGCCAGGTATCGGCCCGGGTCAGCCGATGCAGCGTGCGGCGGAGGTGGCCTGGTGGTGAGGCGGGGCAGGCGCGCGGGCGCCGGGCCGCCAACTGGAGAGCGACGAGATGAACTGGGCGGTGACACGAATCGGCGGGCGTTTCCACTACGGATGGCTCGCGGCGGCGGTGGTTTTCCTGATCCTGCTGGCTGCGGCCGGCACGCGCGCGACGCCGAGCGTGCTGATGGTGCCGCTCGAGCGCGAGCTCGGCTGGAGCCGCGCGGCGATTTCGCTGGCGATTTCGGTGAACATCGCGCTGTACGGCCTGACCGGCCCGTTCGCGGCCGCGGCGATGCAGCGCTTCGGGCTGCGGCCGACGATCCTGACCGCGCTGGTGACCATGAGCGCGGGCGTCGCGCTGTCGTCGATGATGACGCAGAGCTGGCAGATGGTCGTGATCTGGGGGCTGATGGTTGGCTGCTCGACCGGCGTCGTCGCGCTGACGCTGTCCGCCACCTTTGTCACGCGCTGGTTCCACGCGCGGCGCGGCCTCGTGATGGGCATCCTGACGGCGAGCACGGCCACTGGCCAGCTCGTGTTCCTGCCGATGCTCGCGGCGATCGCGCAGCGTCATGGCTGGCGGCCGGTCGTGCTGGTCGTCGCGGTGGCCGCCGCGATCGTGATTCCGCTGGTCGCATTCCTGCTGCCCGAGCGGCCGGCCGACGTGAAGCTGCGCCCGTACGGCGAGCCGGCCGACACGCCGGCCGCGCCCGACGCGACGAAGGAGAATCCACTCGCGGTCGCGTTCCGCACACTGTCGACGGCGAGCCGCTCGCGTGACTTCTGGCTTCTGTTCTTCAGTTTCTTCATCTGCGGCGCGAGCACCAACGGCTATGTCGGCACGCACCTGATCGCGATGTGCAGCGACTACGGGATGACCGAAGTGCAGGGTGCATCGCTGCTCGCCGCGATGGGTGTGTTCGACCTGTTCGGCACGACGCTGTCGGGCTGGCTGTCGGACCGCTACGACAACCGCGTGCTGCTGTTCTGGTACTACGGGCTGCGCGGGTTGTCGCTGATCTACCTGCCGCATGCATTTGGCATCGATTTCTTCGGGCTGCCGCTGTTCGCGATGTTCTACGGGCTCGACTGGATCGCGACCGTGCCGCCGACGGTACGGCTTGCCACCGACGTGTTCGGCAAGGCTGCGGCGCCTGTCGTGTTCGGGTGGATCGTCGCCGGCCACCAGCTCGGCGCGGCGTTCGCGGCGCTCGGCGCGGGGCTGCTGCGTGCGAGCCTCGGCACCTATACGGTCGCTTCGATGATTTCCGGCGGGCTCTGCATCGTCGGTGCGCTGATCGTGCTGCGGATCAACCGCGGCCCGTCCCGCGCGGCCGCGCAGGCCGCCTGAGCGCGGCGCTCCGGCCGTCCGTGCGCGGAGGGGAGGCCGCTCAATGCGGAATCTGTGATTTGCATTGCGCGGGATGATCGGGCGCGTGTCTCCTCGAGCGGTTATGCTTGCGGTTCGCCGGGCGTTCGCGCCCCTTCATCGATATCAGCGAGGAACCGCATGTCCGTCAAACCTGCTCCCACCACTGTTTCGATTCACGACCTGATCGCCGGCCGCTGGAGCCCGCGCGCGTATTCGGACGAGCCGATCAGCGGCGCCGATCTGCATGCGGTGCTCGAAGCCGCGCGCTGGGCGCCGTCCGCCTACAACGCGCAACCGTGGCGCTTCATCGTGTTCGATCGCACACAGGACGAAGCGGCGTTCAAGCGCGCATTCGCGACGCTGGTGCCGTTCAACCAGGGCTGGAACGCGCCGGCGCCGGTGCTGATCGCCGTGACCGCGCACACGCTCACGCCGAAGGGCGAGCCGGCGCCGACCGCGCTGTACGACGCGGGCGCGGCCGCGATGTCGCTGGTGCTGGAGGCGCACGCGCTGGGTCTCGCCGCACACCAGATGAGCGGCTTCGACGTGAAGGCGTTCCGCGACGCATTCGAGATTCCGGCCGACGTCGCGATCCCTGCGATCATCTCGCTCGGCCACTACGGCAACGTCGACAAGCTCGATCCGGTGCTGCGCGAACGCGAAAAGGCCCCCCGCACGCGTCATGCGATCGGCGAAGTCGTCTATGCGGGCGCATGGAAGAAGGGTTTCGACGCGGCAGCCTGATTCCGCGCGCGGGCAGGCATCCATCGCACGCTGTCCGCGCCAGTTGCCGGCGAGCCGGAAGCGGGCGGCATCGACGCGCTGGATGCCCCGTCGCACCCGCTGCCGGCGCGTCGCGGGTGCGTCCGATCGCGGCCGGGCCGGTTGCGCGACACCGGTGGCCGATCCGGTTGTGATCCGGCGGGCTTCATGTTAAAAAGCCCGTCCTTTCCGTTTTCGCGCCGGCCATGCCGCGGCACCTTCCCATGACTTACTGCGCGATCGATTTCGGCACGTCCAATTCCGCCGTGGCACTGCCCGACGGCGACGGCATGCGCCTCGCGCCCGTCGAGGGCGACCACCTGACGCTGCCCACCGCGATTTTCTTCAACAACGACGAGCAGACGGTCGAATACGGTCGTGCGGCGCTCGCGTCCTATATCGACGGTTTCGATGGCCGCCTGATGCGTTCGATGAAGAGCATCCTCGGTTCGCCGCTCGCGGAAACCACGACCGATCTCGGCGACGGCAGCGCGATGGCGTACACGGAGATCATCGCGCGCTTCCTGACGCACCTGAAGCGCAAGGCCGAAGCGCGCGCCGGTGCGCCGATCGGGCGCGCGGTGCTCGGCCGGCCGGTGTTCTTCGTCGACGACGATCCGCGCGCCGACCGCCTCGCGCAGGACCAGCTCGAAGCGGCCGCGCAGTCGGTCGGTTTCAAGGACGTGCATTTCCAGTACGAACCGATCGCGGCCGCGTTCGACTACGAGTCGCGTCAGCAGGCCGAGCGGCTCGTGCTGGTCGCCGACATCGGCGGCGGCACGTCGGACTTCTCGCTGGTGCGCGTCGGGCCGGAGCGGATGGCGCGCCTCGAGCGCAAGGACGACGTGCTCGCGCACCACGGCGTGCACGTCGCGGGCACCGATTACGACCGCCGCGTCGAGCTGGCGGCGATCATGCCCGCGTTCGGCTACCGCTCGCTCGATTCCGAGGGGCGCGAACTGCCGAACCGTATCTATTTCGACCTGGCGACCTGGCATCTGATCAACACGGTGTACACGCCGAAGCGGCTGGGCGAGCTGAAACTGATGAAGCATCTGTACCAGGACGTGCGGCAGCACGACCGGCTCACGCGCGTGGTCGAGCAGCGGCTCGGGCATGCGCTGATGGCGCGTGCGGAAGAAGCGAAGATCGGCGTGGCGGCAGGCGGGGAGACAATGATCGACCTGAACGACGTGGAAGAGGATCTGCAGATCGCATTCGACGCCGAACGCCTGGTCGATGCGAGCGTCGACGACACAGCGCGCATCGTCGATGCCGCGCGCGAAACGGTGCGGCTTGCGGGCGTCGCGCCGCGCGACGTCGGCGCGCTGTATTTCACCGGCGGCTCGACCGGGCTCGCGTTCCTGTCGGGTGCGCTCGCCGGTGCGTTCCCGGACGCGCAGCCGGTGTTCGGCGATCGCCTCGCGAGCGTCGCGACCGGGCTCGGTATTCACGCGCAGCGGCTGTTCGGCTGAGCGAAGGCCTTTCGGACCGGCGGTGGCCGTAAGGTTGCCCGCGCCGGAAAACAAAAAGCCCCGCCGAAGCGGGGCTTTTTTACACGAAATATCGCGCCGAACTTAGACCGGACGGATGTTCGCAGCTTGCAGACCCTTCGGGCCCGTCTTCACTTCGAATTCAACCTTCTGGTTTTCTTGCAGCGTCTTGAAGCCTTCGACGCGGATTTCCGAGAAGTGCGCGAACAGATCGTCGCCGCCGCCTTCCGGGGTAATGAAGCCGAAGCCCTTTGCGTCATTGAACCACTTGACGGTACCGGTTGCCATGTTACTTGTTCCTAAAAAGATAAAACGGGGCCGAGGCCCATGGGTGCGGAAAATCAAGGAAGGGGGTAATAGGACCAACCGGAGTACCGTTGATGGGCGAACTACGAAAGAACCAATTCACTCGCCGCTTGAAATCCTGCAACGTTGTTTATACGGCTATTCGGTCGCGCGGTCAACCGTATTTCCATGCTGTCAGGGTTATTGCGGAGTTCAGGTTTACAAACCTTGCAAGCGACGCGAATTTTTTGTAGGGGCCGAACGATTTTGGCGCCAACTTGCAGGTGCAACCGTTAAACTACGCGCCGCGTGGAAGGGTTGCCCCGATCGGGTGATCCTACCCCCCAAAATGGCATGCGCGGTGTTGTTCGAGCCGATCCCGGACAGCGAGCCGACCATGCTTTTTGAGACATAGGAGAGGATGTGAAGAGTTCTATTCAACGGAACATCGGCCCGTTTGCACTGATGCTGACGGGGCTGGGTTCGATTATCGGCTCGGGCTGGCTGTTCGGCGCCTGGAAGGCTGCGAAGATTGCCGGTCCGGCGGCGATTTGCGCGTGGATCATCGGCGCGGTCGTGATTCTCGCGATTGCACTGACGTATGCCGAACTGGGCGCGATGTTCCCCGAGTCTGGCGGCATGGTGCGCTACGCGCGTTACTCGCACGGTTCGCTGGTGGGCTTCATCAGCGCGTGGGCGAACTGGATCGCGATCGTATCGGTGATTCCGATCGAAGCGGAAGCATCGATCCAGTACATGAGCACGTGGCCGTATCCGTGGGCGCACGCATTGTTCGTGAACGGCGAGTTGACGACACCCGGCCTGCTGCTGTCGGCCGTGCTGGTCGTCATCTATTTCATGCTGAACTACTGGGGCGTCAAGGCCTTCGCGCGTGCGAACACCGCGATCACGATCTTCAAGTTCCTGATCCCAGGCCTCACGATCCTCGGCCTGATGCTGTCGAGCTTCCACTCGGAAAACCTCGGCACCGCGTCGAATGCGAGCTTCGCGCCGTACGGCTGGTCGGCCGTGCTGACCGCGGTTGCGACGAGCGGCATCGTGTTCGCGTTCAACGGCTTCCAGAGCCCGGTGAACCTGGCCGGTGAAGCGCGCAATCCGTCGCGCAGCGTGCCGTTCGCCGTGATCTCGTCGATCCTGCTCGCACTCGTGATCTACGTGCTGCTGCAGATGGCGTACATCGGCTCGGTGAACCCGGCCGACGTCGCGAAGGGTTGGGCGCATTTCAACTTCTCGTCGCCGTTCGCGGAACTCGCGATCGCGCTGAACCTGAACTGGCTCGCGATCCTGCTGTATGTCGACGCATTCATCAGCCCGAGCGGCACCGGTACGACCTACATGGCGACGACCACCCGCATGATCTATGCGATGGAGCGCAACAACACGATGCCGAAGATGTTCGGCAACGTGCACCCGATCTACGGCGTGCCGCGCCAGGCGATGTGGTTCAACCTGCTCGTGTCGTTCATCTTCCTGTTCTTCTTCCGCGGCTGGAGCTCGCTCGCGGCGGTGATCTCGGTCGCAACGGTGATCTCGTACCTGACCGGCCCGATCAGCCTGATGGCGCTGCGCCGCGCGGCGACCGACATCGAGCGTCCGCTGTCGATCCCGCTGATGAAGCTGATCGCACCGTTCGCGTTCGTCTGCGCTTCGCTGATCCTGTACTGGGCAAAGTGGCCGCTGACGGGCGAAATCATCCTGCTGATGATCGTCGCGCTGCCGGTGTATTTCTACTTCCAGGCGAAGTCGGGCTGGACGGGCTGGGGCGCCGACCTGAAGGCCGCCTGGTGGATGGTCGCGTACCTGCCGACGATGGCCGTGCTGTCGCTGATCGGCAGCAAGGAGTTCGGCGGTTACGGCGTGCTGCCGTACGGCTGGGACATGCTGATCGTCGCGGCCATCTCGCTGGTGTTCTACTTCTGGGGTGTGAACACGGGCTACCGGACCCAGTATCTCGACGAGCGCGAGTCGCACGACGAGATCCTCGAAGGGGTCGGTGTCTGACGGCTGCCCGCCACCGGAATCGGCGGTGGTGAAAGCATAAAAAAGCCCGCCCGAGCGCTGCTCGGGCGGGCTTTTTGTTTGCGGTCGTCGGCTGGTGTCGCAGGATTCAGGCAGCTGCGCTCGCGAACACGTAGTTCGTCATCGCGAGCACGCGCTGATACGTGCCGAGCGACTGGATGCCGAGCTGGTAGTCGTCGTCGGCCGCGCCGAGCGCGGTGAACACCGGCAGCAGGTGTTCGTCGGTCGGATGCATCAACGCGGCGTGCGGCGCCTGCCGGCGATAGTCGAGCAGCGCGTCGACATCGCGCGCGGCGAGCTTTGCCTCGAACCAGCCGGTGAATTCCGCGACCCGCGGGTCCGCATCCTCGGGCGCCGCGCTGAAATCGGCCGCGCGCAGGTTGTGCGTGATCTGGCCGGAGCCAATCACCATCACGCCTTCGTCGCGCAGTGGCCGCAGCGCGCGGCCGAGCGCGAAGTGATGGGCGGCGTCCGCGCGCGGCTGGATCGACAACTGCGCGACGGGTATGTCGGCCTCGGGGAACATCAGCAGCATTGGCACCCACGCGCCGTGGTCGAGGCCATGCTCGGTCGTCTCGGTCGCGATGCCGGCCGCGTTCAGCAGCGCGGCCGCCCGTTTGGCGATCTCGGGCGCGCCCGGCGCCGGGTACCGGATCTCGTACAGCGCGCGCGGGAAGCCGTAGAAGTCGTGGATCGTGTCAGGGTGCGCGGCCACGCTGGCGACCGGCTGCTGCGTGCCCCAGTGCGCGGACAGCATCAGCACCGCGCGCGGGCGCGGCAATTCGGCGCCCAGGTGCGTGAATGCGGCGGACGGCAGCGTCGGATCGATCGGCAGCGTCGGGGCGCCGTGGGACAGGTAAAGCGAGGGCAAGCGGTTCATGGTGGGAGAGCCTGCAAAGGGATTTGCCTGTGACTATAGGCCCGCACCTGGCATTGATAAATCGGCTTATGGGAATTTGATTGAATCGTTGAGGTTGATAATTCGGCCGATTTCGTGCCTTCGGTGGCAGCGGGGCTTCGAGATTGCCGGATCGAGCGGGAAGGCGGCTGAATCGGCGAAGATGCATGAAGAATGGCGCCGGAGCGCCGTGTCAGCAACTTATTCCGCCGGTCGGATGCCGGCCCAGGGCGTCGTCATCGGTGTACTGAGTGCGAATAGATCCAGGACGCGGGTGACGGTCTGATCGACGAGTTCCTCGATCGTCTTCGGCATCGCATAGAACGCCGGCAGCGGTGGGAACACGATGCCGCCCATTTCGGTCACGGCGGTCATGTTGCGCAGATGCGCGAGGTTGAACGGCGTTTCGCGCACCATCAGCACGAGACGGCGGCGTTCTTTCAGCGTGACGTCGGCCGCACGCGTGATCAGGTTGTCCGACAGGCCGTGCGCGACGCTGGCGAGCGTCTTCATCGAGCAGGGCGCGATCACCATCCCGTCGGTCGCGAACGAACCGGATGCGATGGTCGCGCCGACATCGCGCACCGAATGCACGACATCCGCCCGGCTTTCGACGTCGGCCCTGGGCAGCTTCAGTTCATGCTGGATATTGAGCCAGCCGGCGTTCGAAACCAGCAGATGCGTTTCGACGCCGCCGGCGGCGCGCAGCAATTCGAGCAGCCGCACGCCGTAGACCGCGCCGGTGGCGCCGGTGATCGCAACGATCAGCCGGCGTGGCGGCGCGCTGTGAGATGCCATCGGGAACGGGGGCGTTACGCGGCAGCGAACAGTTGCTGCAGTTCGCCGGACTGGTACATCTCCATCATGATGTCCGAGCCGCCGATGAATTCACCCTTCACATACAGCTGCGGGATGGTCGGCCAGTTCGAGAATTCCTTGATGCCCTGGCGGATTTCGTCGTCCTCGAGCACGTTGACCGTCTTGAACTGGTCGACGCCGCAGGCCTTCAGCACCTGCACGGCGCGGCCCGAGAAGCCGCACATCGGGAATTGCGCGTTGCCCTTCATGAAGAGCACGACCTGGTTTTCGTCGACGATTTGCTTGATTCGTTGTTGGGTATCCATGACTGACCTTGCGTTTGCGGGGCGTTAGAAGGAAATGATAGCGGATTTCAACCGGACGGGCCGACCATCAACCGGGCCGGCGGCCGCCCGTCGTGCGTTCGATCGCCGCCAGATCGGCGCGCGATTCGACAGCGACGAAGCCGCGTGACACCAGCAATGCGCGCACGGCTTCGGCCTGGTCGTAGCCATGCTCGATCCATAGCGTGCCGCCGGGTTTCAGGTAAGCGCCGGCGCCGGCGACGATCGTGCGGATCGCGCTGAGGCCGTCGGCATCGTCGGTGAGCGCGCCGCGCGGCTCGAACCGCAGGTCGCCCTGCACGAGGTGCGGATCGTGCTGCGCGATGTACGGCGGGTTGCTGACGATCGTGTCGAACGCGAGCACCGGATCGAGCGCGGCATACCAGTCGCTCTGCAGCCAATGCAGCGGGCCGCCCGGGCGGCCCGCGTCGAGCAGCTTGTTCGCGTTGCGTTGAGCGACCTCGAGCGCGGCCGGCGAACGGTCGAGCGCCCACACGCGCGCATCGGGCCGTTCGGCGGCGATCGACACGGCGATCGCGCCGCTGCCGGTGCCCAGATCGAGCACCGCCGGATGCGGCCGTCCGTCGATCGCGTCGAGCGCGGCTTCGACGAGCAGTTCGGTTTCCGGGCGCGGGATCAGCACGTCGGGCGTCACGTCGAACGGACGGCCGAAGAATTCGCGCATCCCGACGAGCTGCGCGACCGGCTCACCGGCCGCGCGGCGCGCTTCGAGCGCGCGGTAGCGCGCGATCGCGGCCGGTTCGAGCGGGGCGTCGCCGCGCGTGATCAATTGCGTGCGGGTCCAGCCGAGCGCGTGTGCGAGCAGCACGCGCGCATCGACCGGATCGAGCGGCGTCGCGCGCAGCAGTTCGTCGGCGGTGGTGTCGGGCATCTCGGCCTCAGTCGGTGTCGCCGAGCGACGCGAGCAGTTCGGCCTGATGTTCGCTGACGAGCGCGCCGATCAGTTCGTCGAGATCGCCGTCCATCAGCGCCTCGAGCCGGTACAGCGTCAGGTTGATCCGGTGGTCGGTCATCCGGCCCTGCGGGAAGTTGTACGTGCGGATCCGTTCCGAGCGGTCGCCCGAGCCGATCAGGCTCTTGCGCGTCGCCGCTTCCTTCGCGTGCTGCTCGTGATACTGCTTGTCCTTGATGCGCGCGGCGAGCACTTTCAGCGCACGATCCTTGTTCTTGTGCTGCGAACGGTCGTCCTGGCACTCGACGACGATCCCGGTCGGGATGTGCGTGACGCGCACCGCCGAATCGGTCTTGTTGATGTGCTGGCCGCCCGCGCCCGACGCGCGGAACGTGTCGATCCGCAAGTCGGCCGGATTGATCTCGACCTCGCCGATCTCGTCGGCTTCCGGCATCACCGCGACCGTGCAAGCGGACGTGTGGATGCGCCCCTGCGTCTCGGTCGCCGGCACGCGTTGCACGCGATGGCCGCCCGATTCGAATTTCAGGCGCGAGTATGCACCCTGGCCCGCGATCCGCACGATCACTTCCTTGTAGCCGCCGAGGTCCGACGGGCTCTCCGACATCATCTCGACCTGCCAGCGCTGGCGTTCCGCGTAACGCAGGTACATGCGCAGCAGGTCGCCCGCGAACAGCGCCGATTCGTCGCCGCCGGTGCCGGCGCGGATTTCGAGGAAGATGTTGCGGTCGTCGTTCGGGTCCTTGGGCAGCAGCATCTTCTGCAACTCGCCTTCGAGGCGAGCCATGCGTTCGCGCGCGCTGCGAATCTCGTCTTCGGCGAAATCGCGCATCGATGCATCGGCGAGCAGCTCCTGCGCGGCCGTCTCGTCGCTGCGCGACTGGCGCCACAGCGCGTACTGCTCGACGACCGGGCCGAGTTCCGCGTGTTCGCGCGTCAGCTTGCGGTACTGGTCGAGGTCGGCCGTGACGTTTTCGCGGCTCAGCAGGTCGTTCAGTTCGGCCAGCCGGATAGACAGCTGGTCGAGCTTGCGTTGCATGCTCGTCTTCATGGTGTGGAGCGGCGCTCCCGGGCAAGGGTATTCGGAAAGGATAGGCCGGCGCGCGGCCGGCGGCAGGGCAGACGGCCGGCGCTAGTGGCCGGACTGGTCGTTCGAGCGCGGCGCGTGCTGGTAGAAGCCGCGCATCAGGTCGATCAGCGAATCGCGGTCGGCGCCGTTTACGCGGTTGAGCGCGCTCGTCGGGCCGTGGATCAGCTTGTTGGTGAGCGCCTGCGACAGCGCTTCGAGGACTGCCGCCGGATCGTCGCCGCGCGCGAGCAGCTTTTGCGCCTTCTCGACTTCCGCGCGGCGCAGCGCGTCGGCCTGCGTATGCATGTGACGAATCACCGGCACGACGCTGCGCGTGTCGAGCCACTGCATGAAATTCTGCACGCGCGTCTCG
The DNA here is from genome assembly GCF_001718315.1 of Burkholderia diffusa. Taxonomy (NCBI): domain Bacteria; kingdom Pseudomonadati; phylum Pseudomonadota; class Betaproteobacteria; order Burkholderiales; family Burkholderiaceae; genus Burkholderia; species Burkholderia diffusa. The sequence continues at coordinate 456,252 of NZ_CP013362.1, forward strand.
ATGATCGTCTCGGCTTGCGCAACCGCGGCCTGGCGCGATGCGTTGCCTTCGCGCACGATCGCGCCGAGATCGTCGACGGTGTAGAGGAACACGTCCTTCAGCTTGCCGACTTCCGGCTCGATGTCGCGCGGTACCGCGAGATCGACCATGAAGATCGGCCGATGGCGGCGCGCTTTCACCGCGCGTTCGACCGCGCCGAGGCCGATGATCGGCAGCGTCGACGCGGTGCACGACACGATGATGTCGAATTCGTGCATGCGGGCGGGCAGGTCAGACAGCGGCATCGCGCGGCCGTTGAAGCGTTCGGCGAGCCGCTGGCCGCGTTCGGCCGTGCGGTTCGCGACGACGAGCTCGCGCGGGCTTTGCGCGGCGAAGTGCGTCGCACAGAGCTCGATCATTTCGCCGGCGCCGATGAACAGCACGCGCTGATCCGAAACCTTTTCGAAGATGCGCTGCGCGAGGCGGACGGCGGCGGCGGCCATCGATACCGACTGCGCGCCGATCTCGGTCGTGCCGCGCACTTCCTTCGCGACGGCGAACGTGCGCTGGAACAGCTGGTTCAGGTAGGTGCCGAGCGCGCCGGCTTCCGTTGCGGTACGCACCGCGTCCTTCATCTGGCCCAGAATCTGCGTTTCGCCGAGCACCATCGAGTCGAGGCCCGACGCGACGCGAAATGCATGCCGGACGGCTTCCGACTGCGGCAGCGCATAGACGTGCGGCGCGAGTTCGTCGACCGGAATCCGGTGGTACTCCGACAGCCAGCGAATCGCTCCCTCGCGGGCGGCCCGATCATCGGTCGCGCAATAGAGTTCGGTGCGATTGCAGGTGGAGAGGATCGCCGCTTCGGGCGCATTGGGCGCCTGGGGGCCGAGGAACACGTTCTTGAACGTGACGAGAGCCGGCTTGATTTGCTCGAGCGGAAACGCCACGCGTTCGCGCAGAGCGACAGGCGCAGTGTGGTGATTGATTCCGATCGTGAGGAGTTGCATATCGAGGGCTATCGTTTAGCCCCATATTATAGCGTTTCGGTGATTTCCTCACTCGCCGCATACCGTGCATCAGCGTGGCGTGGCCTGGAATTTGGGGGCTCGATCGGCACGCGGTCGAGCTGATAGCCGTAGCCGTAGAGCGGCAGAAGCCGGTAGCCATGCTCCGGAAGCAGCTGCAGCTTGCTGCGCAGCCGGGATGCGTGCGTGTCGAGCGTGCGCGACTTCATGTCGCGGCGGCGAGCCCAGACGGTTTCGAGGATATGGGCGCGCGACACGGGCCGGGACAGGTTCGCGAACAGCAGTTGCGCGAACCGGAACTCCTTCGGCGTGAGCGCGACGACGACGTCGCCGAAGCGCACGAGGCCGTGGGTCGCATCGAATGCGTATTCTCCATACATTTCGCGCGAGCGATTCGGCGGCCGCCGGACGCCGGCGCGCCGGCTGAGCGCATTCACCCGTGCGAGCAATTCGGGCCCGCTCACCGGGCGCACGAGGCAGTCGTCGGCGCCCGCGTGCAGGCATGACACGACTTCGCTTTCGCGCGGCAGTTGCATCACGGCGATGGCCGGCAGGCCGGGCAGGATCGCCTGCGCACGCGGAATGACTTCCTCGGCCGGCTGATCGCCGGCCCAGTTGCCGGTGATCAGCATGTCGCAGGTATCGGTGGCGAGCCACTCGAAGAACGCGGCGCTGGACGGAAACGCGTGGCACACGTGACCGCCGGCGAAGAGCAGGCGGTTCAGGAGCGCAGCATGACGTGCCTCCGGATCGATCAGGGCGATTCGCATGAGGATTTCTTCAATACGGCTGCCGGTGCGCGCTTGCCATAACGTCGGGTCGGCCCCTACACTCGAATGTTCGCGGCGCCCGGCTGGTCTCGGGTTCGATGGATGAATCGATGCTAGTCGCTGGCAACGTTCACGCCTATGGGACGAATCTGAATTTATAGAAGGCGTCGAATGAACTGGTTTGGAATCCTTGTCCTGGGAGCGGCCGTCGGGCTGTTCGGCCGGTGGCTGCATCCGATGCGGCGCACGGGCCGGCCGGCGTGGTGGATCGCGGTGCTGGTCGGCATCGCAGGCGCAGCCGCCGCGCGCATGGCCGGCAATCTCTCCGGACTGTTTTACGATGGCGAAACGCTCGAATGGCCGGTCTGCACCGGTGTCGCGTTCCTTGCCGTAGCCGTGACGGTCGCGGTGTCTGCCCGTCGCTGAAAGCCTCTCAGGTGAAATCATGAATGCCCGTCTCCCCGAAGTCTCGTCGGTGCCGGCCCGCCTCGCGCTGCTGCGCGGCGCGATGGTCCGCGAGGACCTGGCCGCCTATCTCGTGCCGTCCGCCGATCCTCACTTGTCCGAGTACCTGCCCGAACGCTGGCAGGCGCGCCGCTGGTTGTCCGGTTTCACCGGCTCGGTCGGCACGCTGGTCGTAACCGCGGACTTCGCGGGCTTGTGGGTCGACAGCCGGTACTGGGTGCAGGCCGAGGCGGAACTGGCCGGCACGGGCGTCCAGTTGATGAAGATGACGGGCGGGCAGCAAAGCGCGCCGCATGTCGACTGGCTCGCTCAGAATGTGCTGGCCGGTGAGACGGTCGGCGTCGACGGTGCCGTGCTCGGGGTCGCGGCGGCGCGCGCGCTGACGGCCGCGTTGAGCGCGCGCGGCATCGCGCTGCGCACCGATCTCGACCTGCTCGACGCGATCTGGCCGGAGCGCCCGGGGCTGCCGGGCGACGCGGTGTTCGAGCACGTCGCGCCGCAGGCCGACACGACGCGCGCGAGCAAGCTCGCCGAAGTCCGCCGTGCGATGCACGCGCAGGGCGCGCAATGGCATTTCGTGTCGACGCTCGACGATCTCGCGTGGCTGTTCAACCTGCGCGGTGCCGACGTCAACTTCAACCCCGTGTTCGTCGCGCACGCGATGATCGGCGCCGATCGCGCGACGCTGTTCGTCGCCGACGGCAAGGTGTCGCCGGCGCTGGCCGCATCGCTCGCGCGGGACGGCGTCGAGGTCCGCGCGTATGACGCCGCGCGCGCGGCGCTCGCGGCACTCCCTGACGGCGCGACGCTGCTGATCGACCCGCGTCGCGTGACGTTCGGCACGCTCGAGGCCGTGCCGGCCGGCGTGAAGCTGGTCGAGGCCGTGAACCCGTCGACGTTCGCGAAATCGCGCAAGACGTCCGCCGAGATCGAGCACGTGCGCGTGACGATGGAGCACGACGGCGCCGCACTCGCCGAATTCTTCGCGTGGTTCGAGCAAGCGGTGAACCGCGAGACGATCACCGAGCTGACGATCGACGAGCAGCTTACGGCCGCGCGCGCTCGGCGTCCCGGCTACGTGTCGCCGAGCTTCGCGACGATTGCCGGCTTCAACGCCAATGGCGCGATGCCGCACTATCGCGCGACGCCCGAGTCGCACGCGACGATCGCCGGCGACGGCCTGCTGCTCGTCGATTCGGGCGGCCAGTACACGACCGGCACGACCGACATCACGCGCGTCGTGCCGGTTGGCACGGTCAGCGATCTGCAACGCCGCGATTTCACGATCGTGCTGAAGTCGATGATGGCGCTGTCGCGTGCCCGTTTCCCGCGCGGCATCCGTTCGCCGATGCTCGACGCGATCGCGCGCGCGCCGATGTGGGCGGCCGGACTCGATTACGGCCACGGCACCGGCCACGGCGTCGGCTACTTCCTGAACGTGCACGAGGGCCCGCAGGTCATCTCGCACTACGCGCCGGCCGAGTCGTACACCGCGATGGAAGAGGGGATGATCACGTCGATCGAGCCGGGCGTGTACCGGCCCGGCAAATGGGGCATCCGGATCGAGAACCTGGTCGTGAACCGCGCGGCCGGACAGACCGAATTCGGCGACTTCCTCGCGTTCGAGACGCTGACGCTGTGTCCGATCGACACGCGTTGCGTGCTGGTCGAGATGCTGCACGAAGAAGAGCGCGCGTGGCTGAACACATATCACGCGACCGTGCGCGAGCGCGTCGGCCGGCACGTGAGCGGCGATGCGAAGGCGTGGCTCGACGCGCGCACGCAGCCGATCTGACGCAACACGCAACACGCAACGCGCGACACCGGCCGCCTGACGGCCGGGCCACGACAGAGAGGGCAACCGATGGCAGATACCGCAGTGATCGTGATCGACATGCAGCGCGGGCTGGTGCAGCGTGCGCGGCCCGCGTACCGGCTCGACGACGTCGTATCGGGCATCAACCGGCTGACGGCGGCGGCGCGCGCGGCGCACGCGCCCGTGTGCTTCGTGCAGCACGACGGCGACGCGGACGACGACATCGTGCCCGGCACGTCCGGCTGGGAATTGCATGAGGAACTGATCGTCGATCATGCCGACTGGCGCATCCGCAAGCAGGTGAGCGATTCGTTCCACGACACGTCGCTCGCCGCGCAACTCGACGGCCACGGCATCCGTTCGGTGCTGATCTGCGGCTATGCGACCGAGTTCTGCGTCGATTCGGCCGCGCGCCGCGCGGCATTGCTCGGCTACCGGACAACCGTCGTGTCCGACCTGCACACCACGAACGAACGCACGCACCTGTCGGCCGCGCAGATCGTCGCGCATCATCACTTCGTGTGGGAAAACAATACGCTGTCGGGCAACTCCGTGACGCCGCGCACGCTTGCCGACGTGCTCGCGACGGAGTTCGCATGACGATCAAGGCGGTGGTGTTCGATTTCGGCGGCGTGCTGATCGACTGGAGCCCCGAGTATCTGTACCGGCAACTGATTCCGGACGAAACCGAGCGCCGCTGGTTCCTCACGCACGTGTGCGCGATGGACTGGGTGATCCGCCAGGACGGCGGGCAGACGATCGACGAAGGGACGAGCGAGCTCGTCGCGAAGTTTCCGGCGCACGAGGCGCTGATCCGCGCGTTCTATGCGCGCTGGCACGAGATGATCGGCGGCGTGCTCGACGACGGCGCCGCGCTTGTCGATCGGCTCGATGCGCAGGGGATGCCGCTCTTCGGGCTGACCAACTGGTCCGCGCAGACGTTTCCGTATGCATGGGACAACTTCCCGGTGCTGCGGCGCTTCAAGGACATCGTCGTGTCGGGTCGCGTGAAGCTCGTGAAGCCCGATCCGGCGATCTACCGCGAGATGCATGCGCGGATCGATCCACACGTGCCGGGCATCGCGCCGCACGAGCTCGTGTTCATCGACGACAACGCGAAGAACGCCGCTGCCGCGACGGCGCTCGGCTGGCATGGCATTCACCACACGAGCGCGGCGGCGACCGAGGCGCGCTTGCGCGAGCTGGGCGCGCTCGCGTAGGCGGCGGCCGAACGAATGCCGGATGACGAAAGCGGGCCATGGGCCTGCTTTTTCGTTCTGTCGGCCCGGAAGCCGCCGCGTTCCGCATCCGGCAGCGCATTACCGCGTTGCCGGATGTGCGAGCCGCACCGATCAGCGGCTGATCGGCTTGTAGCGCAGACGCTTCGGCTTCGCCGCTTCCTCGCCGAGGCGAGCACGTTTGTCGGCTTCGTATTCCTGGTAGTTGCCGTCGAAGAACGTGACCTGCGAATCGCCTTCGAACGCGAGGATGTGCGTCGCGATCCGGTCGAGGAACCAGCGATCGTGCGAGATCACCATCACCGAGCCCGCGAATTCGAGCAGCGCATCTTCCAGCGCGCGCAGCGTTTCGACGTCGAGGTCGTTCGACGGTTCGTCGAGCAGCAGCACGTTGCCGCCGGAAATCAGCGTCTTCGCGAGGTGCAGGCGGCCGCGTTCGCCGCCGGACAGGTTGCCGACGATCTTCTGCTGGTCGCCGCCCTTGAAGTTGAAGCGGCCGATGTACGCCCGCGACGGCGTTTCGTACTTGCCGACCGTCAGCACGTCGGCGCCGCCCGAGATTTCCTCGAATACCGTCTTCGAGCCGTCGAGCGCGTCGCGGCTCTGGTCGACGTACGCGAGCTTTACGGTCGGGCCCAACACGACTTCGCCCGAATCCGGCTGTTCCTTGCCGGTCAGCATCTTGAACAGTGTCGACTTGCCGGCGCCGTTCGGGCCGATGATGCCGACGATCGCGCCGGCCGGAATCTTGAAGTTCAGGTTGTCGATCAGCAGGCGGTCGCCGAACGACTTGCTGACGTTCTTGAACTCGATCACTTCATTGCCGAGGCGGTCGCCGACCGGAATGAAGATTTCCTGCGTTTCGTTGCGCTTCTGGTATTCCTGGCTGTTCAGCTCCTCGAAGCGCGCGATACGCGCCTTCGACTTCGCCTGGCGGCCCTTCGGGTTCTGGCGCACCCACTCCAGTTCCTTCTTGATCGCCTTCTGGCGCGCCGATTCCGACGCTTCTTCCTGCTTCAGGCGCTCTTCCTTCTGGTCGAGCCAGCTGCTGTAGTTGCCCTTCCACGGAATGCCGTGGCCGCGGTCGAGCTCGAGAATCCACTCGGCCGCGTTGTCGAGGAAGTAACGATCGTGCGTGACGGCGACGACGGTGCCCGGGAAACGCACCAGGAACTGCTCGAGCCAGTCGACCGATTCGGCGTCGAGGTGGTTGGTCGGTTCGTCGAGCAGCAACATGTCCGGCTTCTCGAGCAGCAGCTTGCACAGTGCGACGCGGCGCTTTTCGCCACCCGACAGGTGCTCGATCTTGGCGTCCCACGGCGGCAGGCGCAACGCATCGGCGGCCACTTCGAGCTGTTGCTCGGGGCTGCCGCCGTCGCTCGATGCGAGGATCGCTTCGTACTTCGCCTGCTCGGCCGCGAGTGCGTCGAAGTCGGCGTCCGGTTCCGCATACGCGGCGTAGATTTCCTCGAGCTTCTTGTTCGCCTGGAACAGGTCGCCGAGGCCTTCCTCGACGGCTTCGCGCACCGTCTTCGTCGGATCGAGTTGCGGTTCCTGCGGCAGGTAGCCGATGTTCAGGTTCGGCATCGGCGTCGCTTCGCCTTCGATGTCCTTGTCGACGCCCGCCATGATGCGGATCAGCGTCGACTTGCCCGAGCCGTTCAGGCCGAGCACGCCGATCTTCGCGCCGGGAAAGAACGACAGCGAGATGTCCTTCAGGATCTGGCGCTTGGGCGGCACGATCTTGCCGACCCGGTTCATCGTGAAAACGTATTGGGCCATTTGGATGTGAAACTCAGAAAAGGTTGAGACTGCCGCGCAGCGCGTGGGCCTGCGTGGCGTCGGGCGATTCGGTACGGAGCGTGCCGCGCGAGGCGCAGCGGTGTCGCCGCGGGTTGGCGGCGCGAGCGCGTATTGTACTTCGCCGCCGGCTGCCGCTGGCACCGCGCAGGCCATTCGGCCGACCCGCGTTCACAGCCACGCGGCGACGCCGCCGTGCCCCGAGCAGGTGCCGCGCCGATGTCGGCTGAAGCTGTACGTGCCATCGCGGCAGCGCGCGCTCGCGCCGTCGGGCACGCGGCCCGATTTCGAGTGCGCCGGCGCATGGACGGTGTCGCCGTCGCGATTGCGGTACGTGTCGTGCCGGTCGAGGTCGGCTTCGCTACCGTATCCGGGCGACGTGCGATACGCGTGCGCGGCGGGCGGCAGGGCGGCACACGCGACGAACAGCGCGGCCGACAGGGTCGCGATGCGCGTCATGCGACGCAGCAGGGCAGGCATGGTCTCTCTCCGGATGTCGTTGTCGGTTGCGGGACGCATGTTAGCCGATCGGCCGAAGAACGTTGCCACCGCCCTGCAGGGCAGCGACGCTACACCGCGCTGGTCATCGACGCGGCTCCGTCGGCTTGCGCGGCCTCGAGAATCCATCGGCGGAACGCGGTGACTTTCGCGCGTTCGGCGTGATGCGGCGGATAGACGAGGTAGTACGCGAAATCGTCGAGCCAGGCGACGTCGGCAAGCTGCACGAGCCGGCCGCTCGCGAGCTCGTTGCGCACCATCGCCGCCGGGAGCAGGCCGGCGCCCTGGCCGGCGAGGATCGCCTGCAGCAACAGGCCGGAATCGTCGAACGCGGGGCCGCGCGGCGGGCCGAAATCGGCGATTCGCTGTGCATCGAGCCAGATGTGCCATCCCTTGCGCTCGGCGTCGTGCAGATGCGGCCATCCGGCCAGGTCGGCGGGCGTGGCCGGCATGCCGAGCCGCTCGACGAGTGCCGGCGCCGCGAGCGCGACGATCTCCACGGTCAGCAGTCGTTCGCTGCACAGCCCGATGTAGCGGCCGAGACCGTGGCGGATCGCGACGTCGACGCCGTCGCGCGAGAAATCGGCGAGCGCGTGGCTCGTGACGATCTGCAGGTCGACGTCCGGGCACGCGTCGCGGAACTGCGCGAGGCGCGGCACGAGCCACGCGGACGCAAAAAAGGGTGTGACGCTCACGGTCAGCACGCCGCTGTCAGCGGCGCCCGATACGCGCTGCGACGCGTCGGCGATCTGCCGGAACGCGTTGCGCACGGGCGGCAGGTAGTCGCGGCCCGCCGCGGTCAGCAGGATGCCGCGATTCACGCGCTCGAACAGCTGTACGCCGAGGTGCGTCTCGAGCGTGCGGATCATCTGGCTCACCGCCCCCGGCGTGACCGACAGCTCCTCGGCCGCCGATTTCACCGACAGGTGGCGGGCGGCCGCTTCGAACGCGCGCAATGCGTTGAGCGGTGGCAGGCGGGAACGGGTCATTGAGTTTTTCTAAAGCGAAAGGCCGACGAAATATCGTTTGAGGGGACGAGTGCGCACGAGTACCGTGGTTGCATTGGATCGTATCGTCGCGACCGGGTTTTGCTGTGTCGATGCGATCAACATAGTTCAACTATATCCGTGAGGCAATCCGGGCGCCGTGCGACGTCCGGCGGAGCCCGAGAGGAGGATCGTCATGAGCGGCACGCGCGCATCGCGCGTCTTCTACGGCTGGTATGTGGTGGCGGCTGCCTTTGCCGTCACGTTCGTCGGCTTTGGCAGTGCATATACGTTCAGCGCGTTCGTTGAATCGCTGCAGCGGGACTTTGCCGCCTCGCGCGGGCAGATCTCGCTCGTGTTCTCGCTGGCCGGCTTCCTGTATTTCGGCTTCGGCATCGTCAGCGGCCCGCTTGCCGATCGCTTCGGCTCCCGGCGGCTCGCCGTCGCCGGCATGTTGCTGACGGCCGCCGGTCTCGCGGCGGCCGGTGCCGCGCATACGCTGCTGCAGGTCTATGTCGCGTACGGGCTCGGTGTCGGCCTCGGCGTCGGCTGCGCGTATGTGCCGGCCGTCGGCGCCGTGCAACGCTGGTTCGTGCGGCGGCGCGGCTTCGCATCGGGGCTCGCGGTCGCGGGGATCGGCGTCGGCACGCTCGTGATGCCGCCGCTCGCATCCGCGCTGATCGCGCACGTCGGCTGGCGCGGCGCGTACGTCACGCTCGCGGCGATCGCGGTGATCGTGGGCGCCGGCATGTCGCTGCTGATCGAGAACGATCCGCGCGGGCGCGGATTGCTGCCTGACGGCGATGTGGCGCGTGCGCAATCGGGCGACGAGCAGCCCGGTGCCGCTTCATCGGTGCCGGCCGGCGCGACCGTGCGTGAAGCCGTGACGTCGCGGTCGTTCGCGAGCCTGTATGCGGCATGCCTCGTCTGCTCGTTCGGCGTATTCGTGCCGTTCGTGCATCTCGTGCCGTATGCGCTCGATCACGGCGTCGCGCAGTCGACGGCCGTGCTGCTGCTCGGCGCGATCGGTGTCGGCAGCACGGCGGGGCGCTTCTTCCTTGGGGGCCTCGCCGACCGCTTCGGCCGCCGCGCGTCGCTGCTCGCGATGTTCGCAGGCATGGCGGCCGCGCTCGTCGCGTGGGCCGGTGCCGGCAGCGTCGCGACGCTGGCCGCGTTCGCACTCGTGTTCGGCGTGTTCTACGGCGGCTGGGTCGCCGTGCTGCCGGCCGTCGTGATGGATTACTTCGGCGGGCGCAACGTGAGCGCGATCATCGGCATGCTGTACACGAGCGTCGCGTTCGGCACGCTGATCGGGCCTGCTGCCGCCGGCTTCATCTACGACGCCGGTGGCGGCTATCTCATGCCGATCCTGGCCAGCGCGACCGCGAATGCGATCGCGTTCGCGATCGTTGCCGCCACCGGCCGCGCGCCAGTGGCGGCGCGCGCGGCCGGCCGCTAGACGCCTGTCGCACGGCTAGGCGTCATCCACGATTTCCGCTACGGTGTCCGGGACATCGATCACCGACCGGCGGAGGCGCATCGTGACATTCGATGAAGTTCGGCAGATCGTGCTGGCATGGCGGGGTGTCGAGGAAGGCACGTCGTACGGCACGCCCGCATTCAAGGTGAAGGGCAAGATGCTCGCGCGCCTGCGCGAGGATGGCGACACGCTGGTCGTGAAGGGCGTCGGCCCCGACGAGCGCGCGTGGCTGATCGAATCGGAGCCCGACGTCTACTACATGACCGACCACTATGCGGGCTGGCCGATCGTGCTGGTGCGCCTGTCGGCCGCGCGTCCTGACGCCGTGAAAAACCTGCTTCTGCGAGAATGGCACGCGATCGTGCCGGCCAAATGGCGCGACGCAGGGCCGGGCGGCGCGAACTGAACATCCGGCGCAGCGCCCGCGCGGCACGCAAAGCTCCTTGGCGGAAGGCGTCCACGCGGTGTCGCGCGTGCCTGACTCACCGCGCATTTCCCGATCCAGCGCCGCGCAGGCGGACGCCGAACCGGACCAAGCGTTGCATCGGTTCGCGTCGATGCAACGAGTGGTTCCATCGAAATTCTTCAATTGGTTCTTAGTCGCGAACCGTTTGATGCTTACACTCCTTCGCTTCGAAGGCGGCTGACCGACAGCCGACGGAAAAGGGCGCATGCGATGCGCCGGCGCCCCGAGTGCCGCATCGCACCCGCAGCTTCGCAGACTGCGTTGCGCCGACCGGAACCGGCTCGATCCGGCCTCCTGCCCGCATGCCGCGCATGCGCGGCGGGCTGCCGGATTCAACAACGACAAATCCCGCGCCGCCTTCACGCAACACCGGTCATATCGGAACCGTTTTTTGGAGAGAGACACATGAGTGGAAGCAAGACAGGCCTCGGCACGGGTCTGAAGCAGCGTCACGTGACGATGATGTCGATTGCCGGCGTCATCGGCGCCGGCTTGTTCGTCGGCTCCGGCCACGCGATCGCGGAAGCCGGCCCGGCTTCGATCCTCGCGTATGCGATCGCGGGCGTTCTGGTCGTGCTGGTGATGCGCATGCTCGGCGAGATGGCCGTCGCACATCCGGACAGCGGTTCGTTCTCGACCTATGCCGATCGTGCGATCGGCCACTGGGCCGGCTTCACCATCGGCTGGCTGTACTGGTGGTTCTGGGTGCTCGTGATTCCGATCGAGGCGACGGCCGCCGCGACCATTCTCAACGCATGGTTCCCGGGCGTCGCGACCTGGATCTTCGCGCTCGGCATCACGTTGCTGCTGACGATCACCAACCTCTTCTCGGTCAAGAACTACGGCGAATTCGAATTCTGGTTTGCGCTGATCAAGGTCGTCGCGATCGTCGTGTTCTTGTGCATCGGCGGCGCGGCGATCGTCGGTATCGTGCCCGCGCCGGCCGTATCGGGCGTGTCGAACCTCTTCGCGCACCAGGGCTTCATGCCGAACGGCGCCGGCGCGGTGCTCGCGGCGATGCTGACGACGATGTTCTCGTTCCTCGGCACCGAGATCGTGACGATCGCGGCCGCCGAGTCGGACAACCCGCAACGCCAGATCGTGCGTGCGACGAATTCCGTCATCTGGCGTATCACTTTGTTCTATCTCGGCTCGATCCTCGTCGTCGCGGCCATCGTGCCGTGGAACGATCCGCTGCTGCCGAAGCACGGCTCGTATCAGCGCGCGATGGAACTGATCGGGGTTCCTAACGCGAAGGCGATCATCGACGTGATCGTGCTCGTGTCGGTCGCGAGCTGCCTGAATTCCGCGCTCTACACCGCATCGCGGATGCTGTTCTCGCTGTCGAAGCGCAAGGATGCGCCTGCGTTCCTGCACAACACCGATTCGACGGGCACGCCGCGAGCGGCCGTGCTCGCGTCGACCGCATTCGGTTTCCTGACCGTGATCGCGAACTATCTGATGCCGGAGCAGGTGTTCGGCTTCCTGCTGGCGACCTCGGGCGCGATCGCGCTGCTGGTGTATCTCGTGATCGCGATCTCGCAGCTGCGGATGCGCAAGACGCTCGAATCGGGCGGCGCCGACCTGACGCTGCGGATGTGGCTGTTCCCGTGGCTCACATGGGCGGTGATCCTGTTCATCTGCGGTACGCTGACCGTGATGTTCGTGAGCGAGGAGCACCGGATGGAAGTGGCGGCAACGGCCGTGCTCGCGCTGCTCGTGCTGCTCGCTTCGTGGCTGAACAAGCGCGGTCGTGACGCGCGGGCAGGCGCGGGGCGGCGGGTGTCGGCGACCTGATGGCGTGACATCCGAAGGCGGGCAACGTGCTCGTCTTCGACTGACGGGCATGTCCGTGGATGAAAAATGGGCCGATCGGCATTTGCCGATCGGCCCATTTGCTTTTCGTGCCGGACGCGCATCATGCGATGCCGAGCGTATCGCACGGCATCGGCATTGCACGTATCAGACGTTGAACAGGAAGTTCATCACGTCGCCGTCGTGCACGACATATTCCTTTCCTTCGGCGCGCATCTTGCCGGCTTCCTTCGCGCCCTGTTCGCCCTTGTACGCGATGAAATCGTCGAATGCGATCGTCTGCGCGCGAATGAAGCCGCGCTCGAAGTCGGTGTGGATCACGCCGGCTGCTTGCGGCGCCGTGTCGCCGATGTGGATCGTCCATGCGCGCACTTCCTTCACGCCCGCGGTGAAGTAGGTCTGCAGGCCGAGCAGCTTGAAGCCCGCGCGGATCACGCGGTCGAGGCCCGGCTCTTCCATGCCCATGTCGGCGAGGAAAGCTTCCTTGTCCGCATCGTCGAGGTCGGCGATTTCCGCTTCGATCGCCGCGCACACCGCGACCACCGGCGAATTCTCGCTTTCCGCGTACTTGCGCACCGCTTCGAGGTGCGGGTTGTTCTCGAAGCCGTCGTCCTTCACGTTCGCGACATACATCGCCGGCTTCGCGGTAATCAGGCAGAACGGCTTGAGCAGCGCCTGCTCGTCGTCCGACAGATCCAGGCCGCGCACGGCCTTGCCTTGGTCGAGATGCGCGCGAACCTTTTCGAGCACCGCGGCGAGCTTCACCGCTTCCTTGTCGTTGCCCGACTTCGCGGCCTTCGAGTAGCGCGTGAGCGCCTTCTCGACGGTGCCGAGGTCGGCGAGCGCGAGCTCGGTGTTGATCACTTCGATGTCGTCGATCGGGCTGACCTTGCCGGCGACGTGGATGACGTTGTCGTCCTCGAAGCAGCGCACGACATGCGTGATCGCGTCGGTTTCGCGGATGTTCGCGAGGAACTGGTTGCCGAGGCCTTCACCCTTGCTCGCGCCCGCGACGAGGCCCGCGATGTCGACGAATTCGACGACGGCCGGCACGATGCGCTCGGGGTTGATGATCTCGGCGAGCGCCTTCAGGCGCGTGTCCGGCACTTCGACGATGCCGACGTTCGGCTCGATCGTGCAGAACGGGTAGTTCTCGGCGGCGATGCCGGCCTTGGTCAGCGCATTGAACAGTGTGGACTTGCCGACGTTGGGCAAGCCGACGATGCCGCATTTGAGACTCATGGAATCCTTCGGACGGGTAAGGCGGCGCGGCCGGACTGGGCACGGCGGCGCGGGAAAATAGGGACGGCCGGCGCCTGGGGCGCGGCGGGCCGACGTTCAAACGCGCTATTGTACCGTGCCGACGCCCCGGTTTCCGGCCTTCCCCCGAATACCCGATGCGACGGGCCGCCGCGCTGCCGGGGGCGGCCTGCGATTCTGCTGATTTCCCGCAAAGTCCGGCCGCGTAAGGGATTGGCCCCGCGGCTATAATGCCCGCCATGACTGCCCACCACACCTTCGACGTCGCCGTGGTCGGCGGCGGGCTCGTCGGCAAGACGGCCGCGCTCGCGCTGACCCAGTCCGGCTACAAGACCGCCTTGCTCGCCCAGCCGGCCACGCCGCGCCCCGCCGATCTCGCGTTCGACACGCGCATCTACGCGCTGTCGTCCAGCTCGCAGGCACTGCTGGAGCGGCTGCGGGTCTGGCAGGCGCTCGACCATGGGCGGCTCGCGCCGGTCTACGACATGCGCGTGTACGGCGATGCGCACGCGGAACTGCATTTCTCCGCGTACCAGGCTTCCGTGCCGCAACTCGCCTGGATCGTCGAATCGTCGCTGATCGAGACGTCGCTCGATGCCGCGCTGCGGTTCCAGCCGAACCTCACATGGTTCGATGCGCGCGCGCAGGGCTTCGATGTGCGCGACGACGCAGCCGTGCTCACGCTTTCGTCCGGCCAGGTGCTCGAAGCGGATCTCGTGGTCGGCGCGGACGGCGCGCATTCCTGGGTGCGCTCCCAAATGGGGGCCAGGGTCGAGCGGCGCGATTACCGGCAGACGGGCGTCGTCGCGAACTTCAAGGCGTCGCTGCCGCACCGCGAGACGGCCTGCCAGTGGTTTCACGAAGGCGAGATCATCGCGTTGCTGCCGCTGCCGGACGGTCACGTATCGCTCGTATGGTCCGCGCACACCGCACACGCGGACGAACTGCTCGCACTCGATCCCGCGCAGCTCGCGGCCGAAGTCGAGCGCGTGTCGCACGGCCAGGTCGGCACGCTCGAATGCGTGACGCCGGCGGCCGGCTTCCCGCTCGCGCTGCAGACCGTCGACAAGCTGATCGCCCCGCGCGTCGCGCTCGTCGGCGATGCCGCGCACCTGATCCACCCGCTCGCGGGGCAGGGGATGAACCTCGGGCTGCGCGACGTCGCGGCGCTCGCCGATGCGATCGCGAACAAGGAGAGCTTCCGCAACCTCGGCGACACGGTGCTGCTGCGCCGCTACGAGCGTTCGCGCCGCGAGGACATCCGCGCGCTGATGGTCGCGACCGACGGGCTGCAGCGGCTGTTCGCGGTGCCTGGCTCCTTGGCGAAGGCGGTGCGCAACGCGGGCATGGCGTTCGTCGGTGCGCAACCGCTGGTGAAGCGCTGGCTCGTGTCGGCCGCGCTCGGCTGATCGAACCTTCGCGCCTTCGGCCTGTCGGACAGGGCTGCGTTACGGCGTACACTGTGACGTGCACTCCGATTGAGCTGAAGGAACTACAGGATGAAAAAAACGATCCGCATCGCATCGCTGGCGCTGGCCGTCGCGATGGCGACGCTCGGCTGCACCGCGCAGGCCGACCAGACCACCGACAAGCTGAAAGCCACGCTGCAAGCGCGTCTCGGCAACGACGCGCCGATCAAGAGCGTGTCGAAATCGCCGGTCGCGGGCCTCTACGAAGTGAACCTCGGCTCCCAGATCATCTATAGCGATGCAGCCGGCGACTACGTGCTGCTCGGCGATCTCGTCGACACCAAGACGCACAAGAACCTGACCGACGCGCGCCTGTCCGACCTCAACAAGATCGACTTCGCGAGCCTGCCGTTCGCGAACGCGATCAAGGTCGTCAAGGGCAACGGCGCGCGCAAGATCGCGGTGTTCTCCGATCCGAACTGCCCGTACTGCAAGCGCCTCGAGACGACGCTGCAGTCGATCGACAACGTGACCGTCTACACGTTCCTGTATCCGGTGCTGTCGCCCGATTCGACCGCGAAGTCGAAGGCGATCTGGTGCGCGACCGATCGCGCGAAAACCTGGGAGGGCTGGATGCTCGATCATCGTGCACCGACCGGCGCCGGCACCTGCGACACGACCGCGCTCGACAAGAACCTCGCGCTCGGCCGCGGGATGAACGTCACCGGCACGCCGACGATCTTCCTGCCCGACGGCCGTCGCCTGCCGGGCGCGGTATCGGCCGATCAGCTGAACCAGGCGCTCGCGTCGAGCAAGTAACCGATCGACACGCCGGGCTGCATGGTCCGGCCAGCGAGGGGCGCCCGCGATATCAGCCGGCGCCTCTCTTCGTTTCCGCCGCCGTATTCCGTCCGATTTTCGTCCGATTCCCACGATGACCCAGCCGATCCGTTATTCGATTGCCCCGAAAGATCTCGCCGCACACCTGTTCGAAGTGTCGGTGACGGTCGACGATCCCGATCCCGAAGGCCAGCACTTCTCGTTGCCGGTGTGGATTCCGGGCAGCTACCTCGTGCGCGAGTTCGCACGCAACATCGTGACGCTCGCCGCGTTCAATGACGCGGGCCGCAAGGTGCGGATCGCGAAAACCGACAAGAATACGTGGCGCGCCGCGCCGGTGAGCGGCGCGCTGACGCTGCGTTACGACGTGTACGCGTGGGACCTGTCGGTCCGTTCCGCGTATCTCGACGAATCGGGCGGCTTCTTCAATGGCACGGCCGTGTTCCTGAGCGTCGCCGGCCACGAGGATGCGCCGTGCGAGGTCGACATCGCGAAACCGGCGGGCGCGGCGTTCCGCACGTGGCGCGTCGGCACGTCGCTGCCCGAAGCGCGCGGCACCAAGCGCTATGGCTTCGGTGCATATCGTGCGTCGAACTACGACGAACTCACCGACCATCCGGTGACGATCGGCGAATTCGCGCTGGCGACGTTCGACGCGCACGGCGTGCCGCACGACATCGTGATCGCCGGGCGCGTGACGCAGCTCGACATGGAGCGCCTGCGCACCGACCTGAAGCGCGTGTGCGAGGCGCAGATCGCGCTGTTCGAGCCGAAATCGAAGAAGGCGCCGATGGACCGCTACGTGTTCATGACGCTCGCGGTCAGCGACGGCTACGGCGGTCTCGAGCATCGCGCGTCGACCGCGCTGATCTGCAATCGCACCGACCTGCCGGTGAAGGGCCGGCCGGAAACGACGGAAGGCTATCGCACGTACCTCGGCCTGTGCAGCCACGAGTATTTCCACACGTGGAACGTGAAGCGCATCAAGCCGGCCGCGTTCGTGCCGTACGACCTCGCACGCGAAAACTACACGTCGCTGTTGTGGCTGTTCGAGGGCTTCACGTCCTATTACGACGACCTGATGCTCGTGCGCAGCGGGCTGATGTCGCAGGACGAATATTTCGCGGCGCTCGGCCGCACCATCGGCGGCGTGCTGCGCGGCACCGGGCGGCTGAAGCAGAGCGTCGCGGACAGCTCGTTCGACGCGTGGATCAAGTACTACCGTCAGGACGAGAACGCGACCAACGCGATCGTCAGCTACTACACGAAGGGTTCGCTCGTCGCGCTCGCGTTCGATCTCGCGATTCGTGCGCAGACGCGCAACCGCAAGTCGCTCGACGACGTGATGCGCTTGCTGTGGCAACGCTACGGACGCGAGTTCTATCGCGGCAAGCAGGCGGGCGTCGAGGAAAACGAGGTCGAGACGCTGATCGAGGAAGCGACGGGCGTCGCGCTCGGCCGGCTGTTCGCCGACGCCGTGCACGGCACGCGCGACCTGCCGCTCGCCGAACTGCTCGCACCGTTCGGCGTGACGCTCGCACCCGACGTCGCGCCTGGCGCGGCCGCGAAGCCGACGATCGGCGCGCGCCTGCGCGGCGGCGCGGACTGCACGCTGGCGGCGGTGTACGAAGGCGGCGGCGCGCATCGCGCGGGACTGTCGGCCGGCGACACGCTGATCGCGCTCGACGGGCTGCGCGTCACCGGCACGAACCTCGACACGCTGCTCGCGCGCTACCGGCCGGGCGACAAGGTCGAGGTGCACGCATTCCGCCGCGACGAGCTGCGGACCGCGAAATTGAAGCTCGACGGGCCGGAAGTCGCGCGCTACCGGCTCACGGCGGCCGCGAAG
The DNA here is from genome assembly GCF_001718315.1 of Burkholderia diffusa. Lineage (NCBI taxonomy): Bacteria > Pseudomonadati > Pseudomonadota > Betaproteobacteria > Burkholderiales > Burkholderiaceae > Burkholderia > Burkholderia diffusa. The sequence goes on from NZ_CP013362.1 coordinate 473,951, forward strand.
CCGGCTGCTGCGCACAAGGCCCGCGAAGCCTGGCTGAAGGGCTGAGCATGCACGGGCGGGTTTCGGGGCGCGATCGGCGATCGTTCTGCTGCTGCAACAATCCGTCGCCCTGAGCCCGCTTTTTCGCGACCATGCGGCCACGCACAATGGCGTCACTCGCGCTACCGAAGCGCAACCAAACCGGAGCCTGACATGACGACCATTCTGCAAATCAATTCCGCGGCGCGCTCGCAAGGTGCGCAATCCACGCTGCTGGCCAACGAACTGACGGCAAAGCTGCAACAATCGAACCCCGGCGCGAAGGTCGTGGTTCGCGACCTGCTGGCCGACGCGCTGCCGCACCTCGACGAATCGGTGCTCGGCGCATTCTTCACGCCGGCCGACCAGCGCAGCGCGGAGCAGAATGCGATCGTCGCGAAGAGCGATGCACTGATCGCCGAACTGCAGGCCGCCGACATCATCGTGATCGGCGCCCCGATGTACAACTTCGGTGTCTCGTCGCAACTGAAGACGTATTTCGACTGGATCGCCCGAGCAGGCGTCACGTTCCGCTATACCGAGAACGGCCCGGAAGGCCTGATCAAGGGCAAGAAGGTTCACGTGGTGACGGCGCGCGGCGGCAAGTACCTGGGTACGCCGAACGACAGCCAGACGCCGTTCCTGCGCACGTTCCTCGGCTTCATCGGTTTGACCGACGTGAGCTTCATCCATGCGGAAGGCCTGAACCTCGGCCCGGATGCGCAAAGCGCAGCGCTCGCCGGCGCCCGCGAAGCGATCGCCGCGGCGTAAGGCCGATGCGGGTCAGTCACTCCCGCTGCGTCGCCAGACGAAAAAACGCCGCGCCCCGAAAGAGGCGCGGCGTTTTTGCGTGCTGCAGACCGAAGTGAGCGCGAAACGCTGAACGCGGTTACGCGAGCGTTTCGGCGACTTCCGGCAGGCGCCAGTCGATCGGCTCGCGGCCCGCTTCGACCAGATAGTCGTTCGCGAGCGCGAAGTGACGGCAACCGAGGAAGCCGCGGTGTGCGGACAGCGGCGACGGATGCGGCGCCTCGAGCACGCAGTGCGCGCTCGCATCGAATAGCGCGCGCTTCGCCTGCGCATGCGCGCCCCACAGCATGAACACGAGCCCGCGATGGCGGTTGGCGAGTTCGCGGATCAGCGTGTCCGTGCATTGCTCCCAGCCGCGCTTCGCATGGCTCGCGGCCGCGCCGCGCTCCACTGTCAGCACGGTGTTCAGCAACAGCACGCCCTGGCGCGCCCAGCTATCGAGGCAGCCGTGACGCGGCGTGTCGTGGCCGAAGTTCGCGGCGATTTCCTTGAAGATGTTGCGCAGCGACGGCGGCGTGCGTACGGCCGGCGGCACCGAAAATGCGAGGCCGTGCGCCTGCGGCGTGCCGCGATCGTCGCCGTGGTAAGGGTCCTGGCCGAGAATCACGACCTTCACGTCGTCCGGGCTCGTCAGGCGCAGCGCGCGGAACACATCGGTCGGGTAGACCGTCTTGCCGGCTGCGCGTTCGTCGTCGACGAAGCGGCACAGCGGTGCGTACGCATCGCTGTCGGTGAAGGGTTTCAGCACGTCGCGCCAGACGGCCGGCAGCGCGTCGAACTGCGCGGCGAGGTGCGGGACGTGCGCGGCAGCCGGCTGCGGAGAGGAGGACGCCGGGGCGGTCGCCGCGGCCTTCTTTGCGGGCTTGCGCCCGACCGCGGCGGGCGCGGGCGCCTCGGCGGAAACATCGTCCTGCGCCGTTTCCGGCACGGGATCGTCGAACAGCGACGCCTGTTGCGGCGTGCGGAGAGTCTTGCGGGTTGCCATGCGTGATGCGGGTTTATTGCGCGCGCAGCCGGTAGCCGCGCTGCGCCTTGCTGATGTTTTCGGGGGCGAGGCCCGGCAGCGCTTGCTGCAGTTCGGCGGCGAGTGTCGCGAGCGCCGCTTCCGGGCCGTCGATCAATTCGAGTTCGATTTCGCTGATCGGTTCGCGGCGCGTATCGTTTTCCGCCTGGACGACGATCTCGCCGACGTCCACCGCGGCCTCGACGGTCGCGCCGCCGATTGCGATGCGCCACAGCGTACGCGAAAAATCCGTCCGGAACAGCGCATGCAGTGCGGGCGCCGCATCGCGCAGCGCGGTGGCGGCATCCGGCACGTCGCATGCGGTGACGAGCGCATCGATTTCCAGCGCATCGCCGGCGACGGGCAGCTCCCATTCATGGCGGCGATGCAGGCCGGCGTCCGCGCTGCCCACCGTCTTGAAGGTCTGCAGCCAGCCGTGCGGCGTGCGGCGCACGCGCACCGCGCTCTTCGAACGGGCCAGCGCGAGATCGGGCGTGTCGTAGTAGACGTTCGCGAGCACGATGACGTCACCGGCTTCGCCGGTCAGCGTCTCGAAAAAGCGTCGCGCCGCATCGGCCTGACCGGCCGGCAGCGCGAGCTTGATTTCCTTTTCGATCGCCATCAGAAGAACATCCGCGCAAGTTCCTCGCCCGGCTGGTCGGCGCGCATGAACGCCTCGCCGACGAGGAACGCGTTCACGTTCGCCGCGCGCATCGTGTCGACGTCGGTACGCGACAGGATGCCCGATTCGGTCACGACCATGCGGTCCTGCGGAATCATGTCTAGCATGCCGAGCGTGGTCTGGATGGTCGTCTCGAACGTGCGCAGGTTGCGGTTGTTGATGCCGAGCAGCGGCGTGTTCAGCGTCAGCGCCTGTTCCATCTCGTCGCGGTCGTGAACTTCGACCAGCACCGCGAGGCCGAGCGAGTGCGCATATGCCTCGAGGTCCTGCATCAGCGGTGTGTCGAGCGCGGCTGCGATCAGCAGGATCGCGTCGGCGCCCATCGCGCGCGCTTCCAGGATCTGGTACGCGTCGACGATGAAGTCCTTGCGCAGCACCGGCAGCGTGCAGGCCGCGCGCGCCTCCTCGAGATAGCGGACGCTGCCCTGGAAGAATTGCTCGTCGGTCAGCACCGACAGGCAGGCCGCGCCGTGGGCCGCATACGAGCGCGCGATGTCGGCCGGCACGAAATGCTCGCGCAGCACGCCCTTCGACGGGCTCGCCTTCTTCACTTCGGCGATCACCGCCGCATTGCCGGCCGCCTGCTTCGCGCGCAGCGCGCCGACGAAGTCGCGCAGGTCGCGCGCGGACGCTTCCAGTTTCAGTGCCTCGAGCGGCGTGCTGCGCATGGCCGCCGCGACTTCTTCGCGCTTGACGGCGATGATTCGATCGAGAATGTCGCTCATGTGGATTCCTGCTTGATTCGAAAGGGGAGTCAGCGCTTGAACTGCTGCGTGAAGCGCACGAGTTCGTCGACCTTCGCGCGCGCCTTGCCGCTCGCGATCGCTTCGCGGGCGAGCTGGATGCCGTCCGCGATCGATTCGGCGATATTGGCCGCATAGAGCGCGGTGCCCGCGTTCAGCGTGACGATCTCGCGTGCGACACCGGGCTGGTTGTCCAGCGCGCCGAGCAGCATCGTGCGCGATTCCTCGGCATTTTCCACCTTCAGCGTGCGGTTCGACACCATCTGCAGGCCGAAGTCCTCCGGATGGATCTCGTATTCGTGCACCTCGCCGTCGCGCAATTCGCCGACGAGCGTCGCGGCGCCGAGCGAGACTTCGTCCATCCCGTCCTTGCCGTATACGACCAGCACGTGCTGCGCGCCGAGACGCTGCATCACGCGCACCTGGATGCCGACGAGGTCGGGGTGGAACACGCCCATCAGCTGGTTCGGCGCGCCGGCCGGATTGGTCAGCGGGCCGAGGATGTTGAAGATCGTCCGCACGCCGAGCTCGCGGCGCACGGCTGCGATGTTCTTCATCGCCGGATGATGGTTCGGCGCGAACATGAAGCCCATGCCGGTTTCGGCGATCGACGCGGCAACCTGGTCGGGCTGCAGGTCGATGTTCACGCCGAGCGCCTCGAGCACGTCCGCGCTGCCCGACTTGCTCGACACGCCGCGGTTGCCGTGCTTCGCGACCTTCGCGCCGGCCGCCGCCGTGATGAACATCGACGCGGTCGAGATGTTGAACGTGTGTGCGCCGTCACCGCCCGTGCCGACGATGTCGACGAAGTTCGAGTTGTCCTGCACTTCGACGTGGTTCGCGAATTCGCGCATCACGGTCGCGGCGGCGGCGATCTCGCCGATCGTTTCCTTCTTCACGCGCAGCCCGGTGATGATCGCGGCCGCCATCACGGGCGACATGTCGCCGCGCATGATGAGCCGCATCAGGTGCAGCATCTCGTCGTGGAAGATCTCGCGGTGTTCGATCGTGCGTTGCAGCGCTTCCTGCGGGGTAATCGTCATCGTGCGTCTCCCGTCAGGCTGCCGGCGCGGCCGCGCGGGCCGTTGCGCGATGCTGCTTCAGGAAATTCTCGAGCAGCGCATGGCCGTGCTCGGAGAGGATCGATTCCGGGTGAAACTGCACGCCCTCGATCGGCAGCGTCTTGTGACGCACGCCCATGATTTCGCCGTCGTCGGTCCACGCGGACACCTCCAGGCAGTCGGGCAACGATTCGCGTTCGATCGCGAGCGAATGGTAGCGGGTGACGTCGAAATGCTTCGGCAAGTCGGCGAATACGCCGCGGCAGTCGGTTTCGATCCGGCTCACCTTGCCGTGCATGATGGTCTTCGCGCGCACGACGCGGCCGCCGAATGCTTCGCCGATCGCCTGATGGCCGAGGCAGACGCCGAGGATCGGCTTCTTGCCCGCGAATTCGCGCAGCACGTCGAGCGTGATGCCCGCGTGCTGCGGGTTGCTCGGGCCGGGCGACAGGCAGATGGTGTCGGGGTTCAGGCGCGCGATCTCGTCGAGCGTGATTTCATCGTTGCGGTACGTGCGCACGTCCTCGCCCAGTTCGCCGAAGTACTGGACCAGGTTGTAGGTGAACGAGTCGTAGTTGTCGATCATGAGCAGCATGGTCAGTCTCCGGTCAGAAGTCGCTATCGAGGCCGTCCTGGACCTGTTCGGCCGCACGCAGCACCGCGCGCGCCTTGTTCTCGGTCTCTTGCCATTCGGATTCCGGCACCGAGTCCGCGACGACGCCGGCCGCCGCTTGCACGTACAGGTTGCCGTTGTGGATCAGGCCCGTGCGGATCGCGATCGCGAGATCCATCTCGCCCGAGAACGACAGGTAGCCCACCGCGCCGCCGTAGAGCCCGCGCTTGATCGGCTCGAGCTCGTCGATCAGTTCCATCGCACGCACTTTCGGCGCGCCGGACAGCGTGCCGGCCGGGAACGTCGCGCGCAGCACGTCGTAGTTCGTCATGCCGGGCTTCAGCTTGCCTTCGACCGAGCTGACGATGTGCTGCACGTGCGAGTACTTCTCGATCACCATCTTGTCGGTCACCTGCACCGAGCCAATCTCCGCGATGCGGCCGACGTCGTTGCGCGCGAGGTCGATCAGCATCACGTGCTCGGCGATTTCCTTCGGATCGTTCAGCAGTTCGGTCGCGAGTTCAGCGTCGCGCTCGGGCGTGTTGCCGCGCGGACGCGTGCCGGCCAGCGGACGAATCGTGACGATCTGGTCTTCCCCGCGCTTTTCCTGGCGCACGAGGATTTCCGGCGACGCGCCGACCACGTGGAAATCGCCGAAGTTGTAGTAATACATGTACGGCGACGGATTCAGCGAACGCAGCGCGCGATACAGCGACAGCGGATTGTCGCGGTACGGCTTCGTCAGGCGCTGGCCGACCTGGATCTGCATCAGCTCGCCGGCCGCGATGTATTCCTTCGCCTGGCGCACGGCGGCCAGATAGTCTTCCTTCTTGAACTCGCGGAACGTCTCGGTGCGCACGCTCGCCGACGTCACGGGCGGCTGCACGGTCGTGCGCAGGCGCTGCTTCAGTTCGCGCAGCCGCTGCTTAGCCTTCGTATAGGCTTCGGGCTGGGCCGGGTCCGCGTAGATGATCAGGTAGAGCTTGCCGGCGAGGTTGTCGATCACCGCGACTTCCTCGGTGAGCAGCAGCTGGATGTCGGGCAGGCCGAGGTCGTCGCGCGGCGCGGTATTCGCCAGCTTCTTCTCGATGTAGCGCACCGCGTCGTAGCCGAAATAGCCGGCCAGGCCGCCGCAGAAACGCGGCAGGCCCGGACGCTGCGCGACCTTGAAGCGCGCCTGGAACGACTCGATGAATTCGAACGGGTCGCCGTCGTGCGTCTCGACGACCTGGCCGTCGCGCACCACTTCGGACACGCCGTTGCGGGTGCGCACCAGCGTGCGAGCGGGCAGGCCGATGAACGAGTAGCGGCCGAAGCGTTCGCCGCCGACCACCGACTCGAGCAGGAACGAGTTGGCGCCCGCGCGCTCAGGCTGGGCCAGCTTCAGGTAGAGGGACAGCGGCGTTTCGAGGTCGGCGAGCGCTTCCGCGATCAGCGGGATGCGGTTATAGCCTTCGTTCGCCAGCGATTGGAATTCGAGTTCGGTCATGTTCCGGTCCTGTTCGGGGACGAGCGGCGGAGTGCGCCAGGGATCACTTGACGCTGCGCGGGCTGCCGTCGGCGAAAGGGCGGTCGATCGAGAAGTGCCTGTTGCCGGCCGGCATTCCGGGCGTGAACGTCGCGAGCCTGCGGCCGATCCTGAACGCAAGCGTTCGGACGCGGTGGAACTCGAGGTGGTGCGACGATCGGCGCGCGGATGCGCAGCGAGATAAAAAACGGCGCTGAAGACGTGCCTCAGCGTACCTCATCGAAGAGGTTAGCGCGACCAGCGACGCCAGGGCCAGGCTCCCCGGTCGATGCTGCTCAGACTCCGTTTTTTATTCAGAAACATGCGGATGGAAGAAATAATCAGATGGTTGGCCGGCCGGCGTTGTGCGCGGTAATCGCGCGGGCCGCGACCAGCAACGAATCGACTATACCATCCGAATTTATCGTTTGTATAGCTTTGCCGTGGTTGTAGCCGTACGGCACCGTCAGCGTCGCCATCCCCGCCGCGCGGCCGGCCAGCGCGTCGTTTTCCGAGTCGCCGATCGCGACCGCCGCTTCCGGTGCGACGCCGAGCGCGTCGCATGCGGTCAGCATCGGCAGCGGATCGGGCTTCTTGCGCGCGACGCTGTCGCCGCCGAGCACGATGCCGAAGCGATCGATCAGCCCGTATTGCTCGAGCAGCTCGACCGCGAAGCGGTGTGGCTTGTTCGTCACGCACGCGAGCCGGATGCCGGCCGCGCGCAGTGCGTCGAGGCCGGTTGCGACGTCCGGATAGAGGCGCGTGTGCCGGCCGTTGATCTTCGCGTATTCGGTCTGGTAGATCGCGAGCGCGTCGTCGAAGCGCGCGTGTGCCTCGTCGGGCGTGAAGCGCGGCTTCAGCACGCTCTGTATCAGGTGCTCGGAGCCCTTGCCGACGTAGCCGATTACCTCGTCGCGCGACGTGGCCGATGCGCCCAGCCGCGCGAGCATCCCGTTCAGCCCGGCCGTGAAATCGTCAGCCGTGTCGACCATCGTGCCGTCGAGGTCGATCAGCGCCGCGTCGATGCGCGGCGTCGCGAAACGGATCGTACCGTCGGCTTCGGCCGGTGCCAGACCGTCCAGCGAGGATTCGGCCACGGCGTCAGCTCCGCTCGACGGTGGCGAGTGCTGCGCGCATCTCGTCGATCACCTTGCGGTAATCGGGCTTGCCGAAGATCGCCGAGCCCGCGACGAAGGTATCGGCGCCGGCCGCCGCGATTTCCGCGATGTTGTCGGCCTTCACGCCGCCGTCCACCTCGAGCAGGATTTCGCGGCCGGTGCGCTCCGTGTATGCGTCGATGCGGGCGCGCGCTTCGCGCAGCTTGTTCAGCGTTTCCGGAATGAACGACTGGCCGCCGAAGCCCGGGTTCACCGACATCAGCAGCACGAAGTCGAGGCGGTCCATCACGTGATCGAGATAGTTCAGCGGCGTCGCCGGGTTGAACACGAGGCCGGCCTTGCAGCCGTGATCGCGGATCAGCGACAGCGTACGGTCGATGTGGTCCGAGCCTTCCGGGTGGAAGCTGATCAGGTTCGCGCCGGCTTTCGCGAAATCGGGCACGATCCGGTCGACCGGGCGCACCATCAGATGCACGTCGATCGGCACCTGCACGTGCGGGCGGATCGCCTCGCAGACAAGCGGGCCGATCGTGAGGTTCGGCACATAATGGTTGTCCATCACGTCGAAGTGAATCCAGTCGGCGCCGGCGGCGACCACGTTACGGACTTCTTCGCCGAGCCGTGCAAAGTCGGCCGACAGGATGCTGGGAGCGATGCGGAATTGAGTCATGACAGGGGAGCGGGGACGCTGCGGCGCAAAATCGCCATTCTACCGTCCGGCGACCCGGTGCGCGGCGACGGGCCGTGCGGTTGCGGCCCGATTCCGAATAGAATGCCGAACCAGTGCGGCGCGCCCGCGGCCCGGCCGCTCGAGTCGGCGCGGGCGGTTACCTATAGCGGAAACACCATGAGTCAGTATCAGTTCACCGTTGCGGTGAAAACCAGCTACTTGCCGGAACAATCCGACCCCGATCGGCGTCAATACGCATTCGCGTACACGCTGACCATCCGCAATACCGGGCAGGTCGCGGCGCAGTTGATCGCGCGCCACTGGATCATTACGGACAGCGAAAACCACGTGCAGGAAGTGAAGGGGCTCGGCGTCGTCGGGCACCAGCCGCTGCTGCAGCCGGGCGAACAGTTCGAATACACGAGCTGGGCCGTGATCGCGACGCCGGTCGGCACGATGCGCGGCGCGTACTTCTGCGTCGCGGAGGACGGCGAGCGGTTCGACGCGCCCGTCGACGAGTTCGCGCTGCACATGCCGCGCACGCTGCATTGAGCGTGCGCGGCCCGGTCAGCGCGGCTGGCGGTCGTTGCCGCGGGCGTGCTTCTTCCTGCCCGACGACGTCCACACGACGATGAAGACAAGCAGGGCAAGCGCTACGAAAGCCTCGAGCGCGAAGATGAGCATCGGATATTGGTCGAGAAAATCTGACATGGCGGTTTCCATCAAGAACGGACATTGTATGTGGTTTGGGCCCCGGGCGGCCGGCTGGGTCGCGGCGGCCGCGACGGCAGCGCTGCTTGCCGCGTGCGGCGGCGCGCCGACGCGGACGTCGGCGCTCAAGCCGCCGACCGGCGCGGCGATCGTGCCGGGACAGGTTGCCGCGAAGCGGCTCACGCCGGTCGCGTGGCAGCAGGTGCCGGGGTGGCAGGACGATTCGCTGATCGGCGCGACGGCCGCGCTGCGGCAGAACTGCGTGCGGCTCGCGCGCCAGCCGGCGTGGCAGCGCGCCTGCGCTGCCGCCGACCGCCTCGACGAGCTCGACGTCGGCAGCGCGCGCGCATTCTTCGAAACGTATTTCACACCGTTTCAACTGGCGAACACCGATGGCACGCTCGACGGGCTCGTGACCGGTTATTACGAGCCGCTGCTGCACGGCTCGCGCGTGCGTCGTGGTCCTTACCAATACGCGCTGTATCGCTGGCCGGCTGGTTATCGCGCCGGTGCTGCGCTGCCCGCTCGCGCGCTGCTCGAGCGGGCCGGCATCCTGAACGGCAACGAGCTCGTGTGGGTCGATGATCCGATCGAGGCGTTCTTCCTGCAGGTACAGGGCTCGGGGCGCGTGCTCCTCGACGACGGTTCGGTGATGCGGGTCGGCTTCGGCGGTACCAATAACCAGCCGTATCGCTCGATCGGCAAGTGGCTGCTCGATCGCGGCGAACTGACGCCCGCGCAGGCGACGATGCAGGGCATCAAGGCTTGGGCGAAGGCGAACCCGACTCGCGTGGATGCGTTGCTCGACACGAATCCGCGATTCGTTTTCTTCCGCGACATGCCGACGAAGGAAGATGCGCCGCACGGCGGCGCGGACGGCCCGATCGGCGCACTCGGCGTGCCGCTTACGGCGGAGCGCTCGATCGCGGTCGATCCATCGTCGATCCCGCTCGGCACGCCCGTGTTCCTGCAGACCACGCGTCCGCTGACGAATACGCCGATGAACCGGCTCGTGTTCGCACAGGACACGGGTTCCGCGATCAAGGGCGGCGTGCGGGCCGACTATTTCTGGGGGTTGGGCGACGATGCCGGTGACCTGGCCGGACGGATGAAGCAGATTGGCCGGATGTGGCTGCTGTTCCCGAATTCGTGACGTGCAATGGCGCCGGTATTCACGTCTGACCGGCGCTCGAAATGAAGCAGCCCGACCGGTGTTGTTGGCCGGTCGGGCTGTTTTTTTTGATGCGCGCGGTTGCTGTTGCTCGCGGCGGTCAGGCAATGGCGGGTATCAACCCTTGCGCTTGTCGATCACGCGACGCGCCTTGCCGACCGAGCGTTCGATTCCGTTCACGGGCAACACGTTGATGACAGCCGTCACGCCGATCAATGACTTGATGTCGTGCGCGAGCGCCTGTCCGGCTGCATGGATCGCCGCCGTGTCGGGGGCCGTTTCGGGACACGGCTCGACGTTGAGCGTCAGCACGTCGAGCGGGCCTTCCTTCGTCAGCACGATCTGATAATGCGGCGCGAGCGCGCGTTGTTTCAGCAACTGTTCCTCGATCTGCGTCGGGAAGACGTTGACGCCACGCACGATCATCATGTCGTCCGAACGCCCGGTGATCTTTTCCATCCGGCGCATCGTGCGGGCGGTGCCGGGCAGCAGACGCGTGAGGTCCCGTGTCCGGTAGCGGATGATCGGCAGCGCTTCCTTCGTCAGCGACGTGAAAACCAGTTCGCCGAGTTCGCCGTCCGGCAACACTTCGCCGGTGTCGGGGTCGATGATTTCCGGATAGAAGTGATCTTCCCAGATCGTCGGGCCATCCTTAGTCTCGACACATTCCGATGCGACGCCGGGTCCCATTACTTCGGACAGCCCATAGATATCGACCGCATCGATGCCCATTCGCTGCTCGATGGCCATGCGCATGTCGTTGGTCCACGGCTCCGCGCCGAAGATGCCGATGCGCAGCGAACTTTGTGCGGGATCGAGGCCCTGGCGCTCGAACTCGTCGGCGATCGACAGCATGTAGCTCGGCGTCACCATGATGATGTCGGGCCGGAAGTCCTGGATCAGCTGCACCTGCTTTTCGGTCTGGCCACCGCCGAACGGAATCACGGTCAGCCCCGCGCGCTCGGCGCCGTAGTGTGCGCCGAGCCCGCCGGTAAACAGCCCGTATCCGTAACTGACGTGAACCTTGTCGCCACGCCGTGCACCGGCCGCGCGGATCGAGCGCGCGACGAGATTGGCCCAAGTGTCGATGTCGCGCGCCGTATAGCCGACGACGGTCGGTTTACCGGTCGTGCCCGACGACGCGTGAATGCGCGAGACTTGGTCCTGCGGCACCGCGAACATCCCGAACGGATAGCTGTCGCGCAGGTCGCTCTTGGTCGTGAACGGGAAGCGCGAAAGATCCGTGAGCGTCTTCAGGTCGTCGGGATGCACGCCCGCTTCGTCGAATTTGCTGCGATAGACGGGGGAGTGGTCATACGCATGCCGGAGCGACCACTTCAGGCGCTCGAGCTGCAGTGCCGTCAGCTCGTCGCGCGAGGCGGTCTCGATCGGCTCGAGCGGTAGCGGGGTAGTCATGCCTGTCTCCAGTGATTGTTATGAGCGAGCCGTGGACGTCAATGTTCTTCCGGCAGCACCGTGCCCTTGATCTGGGCCGATTTGCCCCGAAACATTGCGACCGTTTCGCCTGTCTGGTTCGTGACGCGGACGTCGTAGATGCCGTGCCGGCCGCTGCGCGTCTGCTCGATCGCTTCGGCCGTCAGCAGGTCGTTACCGTAGACGGGACGCAGGTATTCGATCGAGCAGCCGGCCGCAACGGTATTCAGGTTGTACGAGTTGCACGCGAACGCGAACGTCGAATCGGCGAGCGTGAAAATGATGCCGCCGTGGCAGGTCCGATGTCCATTCAGGAACTCCGGCCGTACGCGCATTTGCAGGCGTGCGTAGCCGGCCCGCACTTCGGCAATTTCCATGCCGAACGCGCGGCTGCAGGCGTCCGCGTCGTACATGGCCCGTGCCGTCGCACGGGCGAGCGCATTGGGGTCGAGCATGTCGTTGGAGGCGGTCATGTCAACGCCCCTCGAAGCGAGGTGCACGCTTCTCGATGAACGCCTTCACGCCTTCCGCGTAGTCGTATGACTGGCCGAGCTTGCGCTGCAGGTCGCGCTCGAGGTCGAGTTGCTGGTCGAGCGTGTTCGTGACGCTGTCGCGCATCGACTGCTTGATCGAAGCGATCGCGAGCGTCGGTTGCTGCGCGAGCTGATTGGCGAGCTGACGGGCCGACGCGACGAGCGCATCGTCGTCGACCGCGCGCCAGATCAAGCCCCATTGTTCGGCCTGTTCGGCGCCGAGCTTGTCGCCGGTCAGGGCGAGCCCCAGCGCGCGTGCCATGCCGACGCGTTGCGGCAGGAACCACGTTCCACCCGAATCGGGCACGAGTCCGATCTTGACGAAGGCCTGGATGAAGCTGCTCGAGCGTGCGGCGAAGACGAGGTCGCAGGCGAGTGCGAGATTCGCGCCGGCGCCGGCCGCCGTGCCGTTGACGGCTGCGATCACCGGGACCGGCATGCGTTGCAGCCGACGGATCAGCGGATTGAAATGCTCGTCGATCAGCGTGCCGAGGTCGGTGGACGCGCCCGGCGTGAAGTCGAGGTCGGCCAGGTCCTGGCCTGCGCAAAAGCCGCGCCCCGCACCGGTCAGGATCAGCGCACGTGCGCCGGCCGTCTCGACTTCATCGAGCGCGGACTGCAGTTCGCGGTGCATCGCTCGCGTGAAGCTGTTCAGCTTGTCCGGACGGTTGAGGGTGATCGTGGCCACCCGGGCAGTCTGATCGATATCCAGCTGGATCGCCTCATATGACATGCAGTGTCTCCTTCATGACTTCGTTATAGGCGCGCGGCGCGTCGGTTACACGCGCTCGATGGCGATCGCGATGCCTTGGCCGACGCCGATGCACATCGTACAGAGCGCGAAGCGGCCGCCCGTACGCTCGAGTTGGTGCAGCGCCGTGGTCACGAGCCGCGCGCCCGATGCGCCCAGCGGGTGACCGAGCGCGATCGCGCCGCCGTTCGGGTTCACGCGACGATCGTCGTCGGCGACACCGAGCATGCGCAACACCGCGAGACCCTGCGAGGCGAACGCTTCGTTCAGCTCGATCACGTCGAACTGGTCGATCGTCATGCCGAGCTGGCGCAACAGTTTTTGCGTGGCCGGCGCCGGGCCGATTCCCATCACGCGCGGCGCGACGCCGGCGGTCGCCATGCCGACTACGCGTGCGCGGCGGCGCAGCCCGTATTGGTCGGCTGCTTCTGCATTGGCGAGCAGCAGCGCGCATGCGCCATCGTTGACGCCCGACGCGTTGCCGGCCGTCACCGACCCGTCCGGGCGCACGACGCCCTTCAGCTTCGCAAGCGCTTCGAAAGACGTTTCTCGCGGATGCTCGTCACGCGATACGACGAGCGCCTCGCCTTTCTTCTGTGGAATCGTCACCGGGACGATTTCCTCGGCGAGCGTACCGTCCTGCTGCGCACGCGCGGCTTTCTGCTGGCTGCGCAGCGCGAACAGATCCTGGTCGGCACGGCTGATGTTGTAGTCGTCCGCGACGTTCTCGGCCGTCTCCGGCATCGAATCGACGCCGTATTGCTGTTTCATCAGCGGATTGATGAAGCGCCAACCGATTGTCGTGTCGAAAATGGCAGCTTGGCGCGCGAATGCGCTGGTGGCCTTGCCCATCACGAACGGCGCGCGCGTCATGCTCTCGACGCCGCCCGCGATCATCAAGCGCGCCTCGCCCGCCTTGATCGCGCGCGCGGCGGTGCCGACGGCGTCCATGCCAGAGCCGCACAGTCGATTCAGCGTCGTGCCCGGCACGACTGTCGGCAGGCCCGCGAGCAGCGCGGACATGCGCGCGACATTGCGGTTGTCCTCGCCTGCCTGGTTCGCGCAACCGTAGATGACGTCGTCGATCGCCGACCAGTCGACGTTGCGGTTGCGCTCGATCAGCGCCTTGAGCGGCACTGCGCCGAGATCGTCGGCACGAACGTCTTTCAGGGCGCCGCCGTAGCGGCCGATGGGGGTGCGAATCGCGTCGCAGATGTAGGCGTCGGTCATGGGGGTGTCGATGTGCAACGAACCCGCCGGTTGGCGGATTCGTTCATGGTAGAGAACGTGACGGCGTTTGCACGTCGGCCATTCGGGTTATGCCGTTTGGCCGGCTTCCACAGGTACTGCCTTCGGCGCAGCATGGACACGGCTTTGCACTACGCAGAACCGGTTGGCGACGAACGCCGGATCGGCAAGCGCCGCGTTGGCGGCCGGGTTCGCGCCGGTGCCGTGGAAGTCGGAGAATGCAGCCGACTGGTTGACGAACACGCCACCGGTCAGGTTGATCGACAGCGCCACGCCGCCACGCACCGCCGCGCCGTGCGCAGCGTCGAGTACCTTGTCGTCGGTGCTGTAGACGGAGAGCGTCAGCGCACCATGTTCAGCGGCGATCTCGCCGGCGAGATCGAGCGACTGCGAGGTCGAGTCGGTCGCGATCACGAACGAGATCGGGCCGAACCACTCCTGCGTGAATTTTGCGCGGTCGGCCACGTCGAGCTGCAGCACGAGCGGCGTGCGCACGCGAGCATTGGCGAACGTCGGATGCTGGAGCGTCTGGCTGTCGGCGAGTACGCGACCGAGCTTGCGGGCATCGTCGACACGCGCGGCCACGCCGTCGTTCTGGATTGCCCCGATCAGTTCGACCGAGCGAGCCGGGTCGCCGGTCAGTTTCTGCACGGAAACGGCGATCGCCTGCGCGACTTCGTCGAAGCTTGCATGGCCGTCCGCCGTCCGGATGCCGTCGCGCGGCACGTAGATGTTCTGCGGTGCCGTGCACATCTGGCCGGAGTACAGCGCCAGCGAGAACGCGATGTTCTTGGCTGCGGCCTTCAGGTCGTCGGTCGAGTCGATCACGATCTGGTTGACGCCTGCCTTTTCGGTATACACCTGTGCCTGATGGGCATGGCGTTCGAGCCACGTGCCGTTTTGCGTGCTGCCCGTGAAGTCGATCAGCTTGATTTCAGGGCGCAGCGCGAGGTCTTGCACGAGGGCGCCGTCGTTCGGTTCGGTCGCGAGGAGCGTAACGACGTTCGGATCGAAGCCGGCTTCGCGCAGCACGTCGCGGGCGATGCGGACCGTGATCGCGAGCGGCAGGATTGCGCCCGGGTGGGGTTTGACGATCACCGTGTTGCCGGTCGCGAGGTCGGCGAACAGGCCGGGGTAGCCGTTCCAGGTCGGGAACGTGCAGCAACCGAGCACGAGGCCGGTGCCGCGCGGAACGATCGTATAGCGCTTGTGCATCGCGAGCGGCGGGTTCTTGCCTTGCGGCTTCTCCCAGTGTGCATCGGCAGGGATGCGACGCAACTCGTCCCACGCGTAGGCGACCGCTTCGAGCGCGCGATCTTGCGCGTGCGGGCCCCCGGCCTGGAACGCCATCATGAACGCCTGGCCCGTAGTGTGCATCACGCTGTAGGCAATCTCGAAGCTCGCGCGATTCAGCCGTGCGAGGATTTCGAGACTGACGCCGATCCAGGCGCTCGGGCCGGCTTCGCGCCACGCACGCTGGGCAGCGGCGGCCGCGGCAATCAGTTCGTCGGGCGTCGATTTCGGATATCGGATGCCCAGCGCGATCCCGTACGGCGACTGCTCCGCGCCGACGGTTCCGCCGGACGCCGGCTGGTCGAGCACGAACGTGTTACCGAGGTGTGCCTTGAACGCCGCTTCGCCATCGGCGTTCGCGCTTTCCCCGTACACTTTGGGACTCGGCATTTCCGCGAACGGGCTCCAGTACCCGCGGCTCTCGATGGCGGCGAGGGCTTGTTTCAGCGTGTCTTCGTGCTTCGTGAACAGTGCATGGGTCATGACGGCGGCCTGGTGGACATAGGGAAGGGGTGGGTCGATTAATTAACCGACCGGTTGGTCGGAGAATGGTAGCATCAAACTATTCGCATGTGCGAGGCGTTTCTCATTTCATTGATCGAGGAGAAATTGATGTCTTACGAGAACATCCTGGTGGAGACCCGGGGGCGAGTCGGGCTGATCACGCTGAACCGTCCGAAAGCGCTGAATGCATTGAACGATGCGCTGATGGATGAGTTGGGCGCTGCGCTGAAAGCGTTCGACGCGAACGACGAGATCGGCGCGATCGTCGTGACGGGGAGCGAGAAGGCGTTCGCGGCCGGGGCCGATATCGGCATGATGGCGACCTATTCCTATATGGATGTTTATCGCGGCGACTACATCACCCGTAACTGGGAGACCATCCGCGAGATTCGCAAGCCGATCATTGCTGCCGTGGCGGGCTTTGCGCTTGGCGGTGGTTGCGAGCTCGCGATGATGTGCGACATCATCTTCGCGGCGGATACGGCCAAGTTCGGCCAGCCCGAGATCAAGCTGGGCGTGATGCCGGGCGCGGGCGGCACGCAGCGTCTGCCGCGCGCGGTGTCCAAGGCGAAGGCGATGGACATGTGCCTGACGGCGCGTTTCATGGACGCGGCCGAGGCGGAACGGGCGGGGCTTGTGTCGCGCGTGCTGCCGGCCGACAAACTGCTTGACGAGGCGATTGCCGCTGCGACGACGATTGCCGAGTTTTCACTTCCGGCGGTCATGATGGTGAAGGAGTCGGTGAATCGCGCGTACGAGACGACGCTGGCCGAGGGTGTTCATTTCGAGCGTCGACTGTTCCATTCGCTGTTTGCGACCGAAGATCAGAAGGAAGGGATGGCGGCATTCGTCGAGAAGCGGAAGCCGGTATTCAAGAACCGCTGATTTGGCGGCAACTGAGCGACGGGTGTCGGTCGTTGGTAGATCGCCCGGTGCAGTAGACCCGAAGCCCCGTGCGCGGCAGCGCACGGGGGCTTTTTCAAAATATTTTCACAAAGGGGTTGCGGAGACGGGGGCGGGTGCATAGAATCACGCCTCTTTCGCGCTAACGGCAACGCGGCGCGAGGGAAGAAGGGAAGCGGTGCGGTTGGGTTGGCTGTAGAGAGCCCCGGCGCACACGAAGTTGAACCCCGGTTGTCGCAACGAAGCAGTTAAAAAGTTGTTGACGAACCGAAAAAGACGGTTCATAATCTCGCTTCTCTGCTGCTGAAAACGCAGCGCTGCTGAGAAACTTCAGGTTTCTCGCAGAAATGCTCTTTAAAAATTAACAGCCGATAAGTGTGGGCGCTTGATGGCCGCGAGCTGATCTTCGGATCAGATAGCGAAAGTATCAAGAGTCTCACACTAAAGTAAGTCAGGTTTATGAAGTGATTCATATACCTGTCAGCTTTGAGTGAGCGACCGGTTCTTAACCGAACCGAAAACAGTAACAGGTTTAAACTGAAGAGTTTGATCCTGGCTCAGATTGAACGCTGGCGGCATGCCTTACACATGCAAGTCGAACGGCAGCACGGGTGCTTGCACCTGGTGGCGAGTGGCGAACGGGTGAGTAATACATCGGAACATGTCCTGTAGTGGGGGATAGCCCGGCGAAAGCCGGATTAATACCGCATACGATCTACGGATGAAAGCGGGGGACCTTCGGGCCTCGCGCTATAGGGTTGGCCGATGGCTGATTAGCTAGTTGGTGGGGTAAAGGCCTACCAAGGCGACGATCAGTAGCTGGTCTGAGAGGACGACCAGCCACACTGGGACTGAGACACGGCCCAGACTCCTACGGGAGGCAGCAGTGGGGAATTTTGGACAATGGGCGAAAGCCTGATCCAGCAATGCCGCGTGTGTGAAGAAGGCCTTCGGGTTGTAAAGCACTTTTGTCCGGAAAGAAATCCTTGGTCCTAATATGGCCGGGGGATGACGGTACCGGAAGAATAAGCACCGGCTAACTACGTGCCAGCAGCCGCGGTAATACGTAGGGTGCAAGCGTTAATCGGAATTACTGGGCGTAAAGCGTGCGCAGGCGGTTTGCTAAGACCGATGTGAAATCCCCGGGCTCAACCTGGGAACTGCATTGGTGACTGGCAGGCTAGAGTATGGCAGAGGGGGGTAGAATTCCACGTGTAGCAGTGAAATGCGTAGAGATGTGGAGGAATACCGATGGCGAAGGCAGCCCCCTGGGCCAATACTGACGCTCATGCACGAAAGCGTGGGGAGCAAACAGGATTAGATACCCTGGTAGTCCACGCCCTAAACGATGTCAACTAGTTGTTGGGGATTCATTTCCTTAGTAACGTAGCTAACGCGTGAAGTTGACCGCCTGGGGAGTACGGTCGCAAGATTAAAACTCAAAGGAATTGACGGGGACCCGCACAAGCGGTGGATGATGTGGATTAATTCGATGCAACGCGAAAAACCTTACCTACCCTTGACATGGTCGGAATCCTGCTGAGAGGCGGGAGTGCTCGAAAGAGAACCGGCGCACAGGTGCTGCATGGCTGTCGTCAGCTCGTGTCGTGAGATGTTGGGTTAAGTCCCGCAACGAGCGCAACCCTTGTCCTTAGTTGCTACGCAAGAGCACTCTAAGGAGACTGCCGGTGACAAACCGGAGGAAGGTGGGGATGACGTCAAGTCCTCATGGCCCTTATGGGTAGGGCTTCACACGTCATACAATGGTCGGAACAGAGGGTTGCCAACCCGCGAGGGGGAGCTAATCCCAGAAAACCGATCGTAGTCCGGATTGCACTCTGCAACTCGAGTGCATGAAGCTGGAATCGCTAGTAATCGCGGATCAGCATGCCGCGGTGAATACGTTCCCGGGTCTTGTACACACCGCCCGTCACACCATGGGAGTGGGTTTTACCAGAAGTGGCTAGTCTAACCGCAAGGAGGACGGTCACCACGGTAGGATTCATGACTGGGGTGAAGTCGTAACAAGGTAGCCGTATCGGAAGGTGCGGCTGGATCACCTCCTTTCCAGAGCTTCTCGCAAAGTTGAGCGCTCACGCTTATCGGCTGTAATTTAAAGACAGACTCAGGGGTCTGTAGCTCAGTCGGTTAGAGCACCGTCTTGATAAGGCGGGGGTCGTTGGTTCGAATCCAACCAGACCCACCATTGTCTGGCGGTAGAACACCTGAGGCATCTGTACTCATGGGGGCATAGCTCAGCTGGGAGAGCACCTGCTTTGCAAGCAGGGGGTCGTCGGTTCGATCCCGTCTGCCTCCACCAATCACCAACGCTAAGGGCTTGGTTCAGACACTGAACCGAGAATTTTGCATTGGCGATTGAGCCAGTCAGAGTGATATGAGTAACACCATATCGGCTGTCGTTCTTTAACAATCTGGAAGAAGTAAGTAATTTGGATAGCGGAAGCGTCTTTGAGATGGACGTGGAAACTATCCGGGTTGTGATTGTATCGATGTATCTCA
The DNA here is from genome assembly GCF_001718315.1 of Burkholderia diffusa. Lineage (NCBI taxonomy): Bacteria > Pseudomonadati > Pseudomonadota > Betaproteobacteria > Burkholderiales > Burkholderiaceae > Burkholderia > Burkholderia diffusa. Next base: position 493,244 of record NZ_CP013362.1, read on the forward strand.
AGATGATTCGAACTTCATGTTCGGCTCAATTGGAATACGGCACAACGCGAGAACTCAACCTGTAACGACTGTCGATGAGACAGACTCGTTATAGGGTCAAGCGAACAAGTGCATGTGGTGGATGCCTTGGCGATCACAGGCGATGAAGGACGCGGTAGCCTGCGAAAAGCTACGGGGAGCTGGCAAACAAGCTTTGATCCGTAGATGTCCGAATGGGGAAACCCACTCCTTTTGGAGTATCCATGGCTGAATACATAGGCCATGTGAAGCGAACGCGGTGAACTGAAACATCTAAGTAACCGCAGGAAAAGAAATCAACCGAGATTCCCAAAGTAGTGGCGAGCGAAATGGGATGAGCCTTGCACTCTTTATTTGTATTGTTAGCCGAACGCTCTGGAAAGTGCGGCCATAGCAGGTGATAGCCCTGTAGGCGAAAACAGTATGAAAGAACTAGGTGTGCGACAAGTAGGGCGGGACACGTGAAATCCTGTCTGAAGATGGGGGGACCATCCTCCAAGGCTAAATACTCGTGATCGACCGATAGTGAACCAGTACCGTGAGGGAAAGGCGAAAAGAACCCCGGGAGGGGAGTGAAATAGATCCTGAAACCGCATGCATACAAACAGTCGGAGCCTCGTAAGGGGTGACGGCGTACCTTTTGTATAATGGGTCAGCGACTTACGTTCAGTAGCAAGCTTAACCGTATAGGGCAGGCGTAGCGAAAGCGAGTCCGAATAGGGCGTTCAGTTGCTGGGCGTAGACCCGAAACCAGGTGATCTATCCATGGCCAGGATGAAGGTGCGGTAACACGTACTGGAGGTCCGAACCCACTAACGTTGAAAAGTTAGGGGATGAGCTGTGGATAGGGGTGAAAGGCTAAACAAACCTGGAAATAGCTGGTTCTCTCCGAAAACTATTTAGGTAGTGCCTCGTGTCTCACCTTCGGGGGTAGAGCACTGTCATGGTTGGGGGGTCTATTGCAGATTACCCCGCCATAGCAAACTCCGAATACCGAAGAGTGCAATCACGGGAGACAGACATCGGGTGCTAACGTCCGGTGTCAAGAGGGAAACAACCCAGACCGCCAGCTAAGGTCCCCAAATATAGCTAAGTGGGAAACGAAGTGGGAAGGCTAAAACAGTCAGGAGGTTGGCTTAGAAGCAGCCACCCTTTAAAGAAAGCGTAATAGCTCACTGATCGAGTCGTCCTGCGCGGAAGATGTAACGGGGCTAAGCTATATACCGAAGCTGCGGATGCGTGCTTAGCACGCATGGTAGGAGAGCGTTCCGTAAGCCTGCGAAGGTGCCTTGTAAAGGGTGCTGGAGGTATCGGAAGTGCGAATGCTGACATGAGTAGCGATAAAGGGGGTGAAAGGCCCCCTCGCCGTAAGCCCAAGGTTTCCTACGCAACGTTCATCGGCGTAGGGTGAGTCGGCCCCTAAGGCGAGGCAGAAATGCGTAGCTGATGGGAAGCAGGTCAATATTCCTGCACCATTGTTAGATGCGATGGGGGGACGGATCGCGGAAGGTTGTCCGGGTGTTGGAAGTCCCGGTCGCTGCATTGGAGAAGGCGCTTAGGCAAATCCGGGCGCGTAATTCAAGGGTGTGGCGCGAGCTCCCTCGGGAGCGAAGCAATTGGAAGTGGTTCCAAGAAAAGCCTCTAAGCTTCAGTCTAACGATGACCGTACCGCAAACCGACACAGGTGGGCGAGATGAGTATTCTAAGGCGCTTGAGAGAACTCGGGAGAAGGAACTCGGCAAATTGGTACCGTAACTTCGGGATAAGGTACGCCCTTGTAGCTTGACTGGCCTGCGCCAGGAGGGTGAAGGGGTTGCAATAAACTGGTGGCTGCGACTGTTTAATAAAAACACAGCACTCTGCAAACACGAAAGTGGACGTATAGGGTGTGACGCCTGCCCGGTGCCGGAAGATTAAATGATGGGGTGCAAGCTCTTGATTGAAGTCCCGGTAAACGGCGGCCGTAACTATAACGGTCCTAAGGTAGCGAAATTCCTTGTCGGGTAAGTTCCGACCTGCACGAATGGCGTAACGATGGCCACACTGTCTCCTCCCGAGACTCAGCGAAGTTGAAGTGTTTGTGATGATGCAATCTACCCGCGGCTAGACGGAAAGACCCCATGAACCTTTACTGTAGCTTTGCATTGGACTTTGAACCGATCTGTGTAGGATAGGTGGGAGGCTATGAAACCGGAACGCTAGTTTCGGTGGAGCCGTCCTTGAAATACCACCCTGGTTTGTTTGAGGTTCTAACCTTGGCCCGTGATCCGGGTCGGGGACAGTGCATGGTAGGCAGTTTGACTGGGGCGGTCTCCTCCCAAAGCGTAACGGAGGAGTACGAAGGTACGCTAGGTACGGTCGGAAATCGTGCTGATAGTGCAATGGCATAAGCGTGCTTAACTGCGAGACCGACAAGTCGAGCAGGTGCGAAAGCAGGTCATAGTGATCCGGTGGTTCTGTATGGAAGGGCCATCGCTCAACGGATAAAAGGTACTCTGGGGATAACAGGCTGATACCGCCCAAGAGTTCATATCGACGGCGGTGTTTGGCACCTCGATGTCGGCTCATCTCATCCTGGGGCTGTAGCCGGTCCCAAGGGTATGGCTGTTCGCCATTTAAAGAGGTACGTGAGCTGGGTTTAAAACGTCGTGAGACAGTTTGGTCCCTATCTGCCGTGGGCGTTGGATATTTGAAGGGGGCTGCTCCTAGTACGAGAGGACCGGAGTGGACGAACCTCTGGTGTACCGGTTGTCACGCCAGTGGCATCGCCGGGTAGCTATGTTCGGAAGAGATAACCGCTGAAAGCATCTAAGCGGGAAACTCGCCTTAAGATGAGATATCCCTGGGGACTAGATCCCCTTGAAGGGTCGTTCGAGACCAGGACGTTGATAGGTCGGGTGTGTAAGCGCAGTAATGCGTTCAGCTAACCGATACTAATTGCCCGTAAGGCTTGATCCTATAACAAGTCTGCCTTGTAGATCGGCGCCGTGCGACAGCACCGGCCGCCAGATCCAGAGCGACAAGTTGGATTCTCGTGTGTGATACACACAACTCAAAATTACTGCTTCTTCCAAGATTGGTTCTGTTGGCCACGCCAGCAGGACAACCCTCTTTGCCTGATGACCATAGCGAGTCGGTCCCACCCCTTCCCATCCCGAACAGGACCGTGAAACGACTCTACGCCGATGATAGTGCGGATTCCCGTGTGAAAGTAGGTAATCGTCAGGCTCCCTAAGCCAGAAACCCCCGCCCAAACAGGCGGGGGTTTTTGCATTTGGGCGGCGGAAGGCGCGCGTGCAGGCAGTCGAACCTGTCCGTTCGTTGCTCGAGCACCGTAACTCGGTCCCCCCTTTCCATCATCCCGAACCTATCTCCAGATTATTCGCTGCAATCTCCGAGCGCGGAGACGACTTGGGCCGCCTCGGCGACGGATCGTCGCATCGGCAATTCGGGACGGATTCGGCGTCAATATTTTTCATCTTCCATTCCTGTTTTTCGCCGAATAGGCGGGAAATTCGTTTGAAATGACGCGTTACTCGGCCCATCCACGTAAAATTTGCGAATCTCCACCCCAGTCGCATCCAGAACGATGAACGCCGTCACTCAGATAGCTCGGGCTGTTTGCCCGCACGATTGTCCGGATACATGCGCGATGCGCGTGACTGTCGAAAACGGCCGAGCCATCAAGGTTACGGGCGATCCGGACCATCCGCCTACGCAGGGCGTGTTGTGTACGAAAGTCAGCCGGTATGCCGAGCGCGTTCATCATCCTGACAGGCTCACCGTGCCCCTCAAGCGCATCGGCGCAAAGGGGGAAGGGCGCTTCGAGCCGATCAACTGGAGCGACGCACTTGATGAGATCGGTCGTCGTCTCGGGGAAATCGCAGCGCGCGCGCCTGAGGCGATCGTGCCGTACAGCTACGCGGGAACGATGGGACTCGTGCAGGGCGAAGGCATTGCGCAGCGGTTCTTCCATAAACTCGGTGCGTCCAGGCTTGAGCGAACCATCTGCGCCGCGGCCGGTGCGGCAGGGCTGCGCTATACGTATGGCGGTAGCGTCGGCATGCATCTGGAGCATTTCGAAGAGAGCGAGCTGATCCTGATCTGGGGCGCCAATCCGATCGCGTCCAGCCTGCATTTCTGGACCCGAGCGCAGGAAGCCAAGCGTCGAGGCGCCCGTCTGGTCGCAATCGATCCCTACCGCTCGCTGACGGCGGAAAAGTGCCATCAGCACATCGCGTTGAAACCGGGTACCGACGGCGCGTTCGCGCTCGGCATGATGCATGTGCTGATTACCGAAGATCTGCTCGATCACGACTATATCGCGCGTCATACGCTCGGCTTCGATGCACTCAAGGCGCGAGCCCAGTCCTATCCACCGGAGCGTGTCGCGCAAATCTGCGGCGTCGAAGTGTCGGAGCTGATCGAACTCGCACGCCATTACGGCGCGACCCGCAAGGCATCGATTCGCCTCAATTACGGTATGCAGCGCGTGCGCGGCGGCGGCAATGCCGTGCGCGCGATTGCGAGCCTGCCTGCGCTGACAGGCGCGTGGCGAGACCGGGCTGGCGGGCTGCTGCTCTCGTCGTCGGAATCCGCACCGGTCAATCAGTCCGCGTTGCTGCGCCCGGATCTGATGCCCGGCTGGCCTAACAAACTACCGCGCATCATCAACATGAATGCGATTGGCGATGCGCTGCTGCATCCAGGCGACGCAACCTTCGGGCCGAAGGTCGAAGCGGTGATCGTCTACAACTCGAATCCGGTAGCGGTCGCGCCCGACTCGTCGAAAGTCGCCGCCGGGTTCGCGCGCGAAGATCTGTTCACGGTCGTTCTCGAGCACTTCAAGACAGATACGGCCGATTTCGCCGACATTGTGCTGCCGGCCACGACGCAACTCGAGCATCTCGACGTCCACAAGTCGTACGGCCACACCTATGTGATGGCGAATCTCCCGGCGATTCCGCCAGTCCGCGACGCACGGCCGAACACGGAAATCTTTCGCGGCATCGCTCGCAGCATGGGGCTGGACGAGCCCGCGCTTTATCACAGCGACGAGGAGGTCGCGCAGGTGGCGCTCCGTTGGGACGATCCGGCGCTCGACAGCGATTGGGAGACGTTGAAGCGTGCCGGGTGGCTGAAGCTCAAGGTGGCGGACGCGCCGTTCGCGAATGGCGGCTTCCGCACACCGTCCGGCAAATGTGAGTTCTACAGTGCGCGGCTCGAGCAGATGGGCATGGACCCGGTGCCCGATTACCTGCCGCCGTTCGAATCGGCGGAGGCCGCGCCTGAACTCGCCGCTCGCTATCCGCTGGCGATGATTTCCCCGCCGGCCCGTCATTTCCTCAACAGCACGTTCGTGAACGTTGACAGCCTGCGCAGTACGGAAGGCCAGCCGCACCTCGACATACACCCGACCGACGCCGACGCGCGCGGCATTGGGGAGGGCGACATCGTGCGCATCTTCAACGACCGTGGATCGATGCAGGCGGTCGCGAGAGTGACCGATCGCGCGCGGGTGGGGCTCGTCGTCGGACTGTCGATATGGTGGAAGAAATTGTCGGCGGATGGGCGTAACGCAAACGAGGTGACGAGTCAGGCGCTGACCGATCTCGGTAATTCGGCGACTTTTTACGATTGTCTCGTGGAAGTTGAGCGAATTTGACCGAACTTCGAAGTATCATCAGATGATTTGATTCGAAAGTTCGAAGTGGGCATCTAACCCGGTTGTCTCGGGATGGACGAGCCGCTACGATGCGTTTTAGCACGACCATTCGAAAATCAGTGAGGAGACGCGCAGTATGAACAAAATTTGGCTGAAATCGTACCCACCCGGCGTTCCAGCCGAAATTGACGCGTCCCCGTATCCTTCGATTCCGGATCTCCTCGACGAAAGCTTCAAGCAGTACCGCGACCGCAACGCGTTCGTCTGCATGGGCAAGAGCATCACGTACGGCGAACTCGATGCGCTGTCGCGCCAGTTCGGCGCGTGGCTGCAGTCGCGCGGCCTGAAGCGCGGCGCGCGCGTCGCGCTCATGATGCCGAACGTGCTGCAGTACCCGGTGGCGATCGTCGCGGTGCTCCGCGCGGGCTTCACCGTCGTCAACGTCAACCCGCTCTATACGCCGCGCGAGCTCGAACATCAGCTGAAGGACAGCGGGGCGGAGGCGATCGTCATCCTCGAGAATTTCGCGTCGACGCTGCAGGCCGTCATCGCCAATACTGCGGTCAAGCATGTCGTGGTCGCGTCGATGGGCGATCTGCTGGGCATCAAGGGCTGGCTCGTCAATTATGTCGTGCGCAACGTGAAGAAGATGGTGCCGGCGTGGCAGCTTCCGTCGTTCACGCGCTTCAAGGCCGCGCTGTCGGAAGGCGCGCGGCAGACCTTCAAGCCGCAGCAGCTCGGCCCCGACGACGTCGCGTTCCTCCAGTACACGGGCGGTACGACGGGTGTCGCGAAGGGCGCGACGCTGCTGCACCGGAACATTGTGTCAAACGTGTTGCAGGCCGGCGCATGGCACCATCCCGCGCACGAGAAGTACCCTGAGGTGAAACAGTTCGTGACGGTCGTCGCGCTGCCGCTCTATCACGTGTTCGCGTTGACGGTGTGCGGTTTCCTGACGATGCGCACGGGCGGCATGGGCATCCTGATCCCGAATCCGCGCGACATCGGCGGCATGATCAAGGAGTTGAAGGGTTATCAGATCTCGACGATTCCGGCCGTCAACACGCTGTACAACGCACTGCTGAACCATCCTGACTTCAACCAGCTCGACCTGTCGAAGCTCGTGATCGCCAACGGCGGCGGCATGGCGATCCAGGAAGGCGTCGCGAAACGCTGGTACGAGAAGACCCATACGGCGATCGTCGAGGGTTACGGTCTGTCGGAGACCTCGCCGGTCGCGACCTGCAATCCGGTGACCGCGACCGAATACAGCGGGACGATCGGCCTGCCGCTGCCGTCGACCGAAGTGGCCATCCGTGATGACGCCGGCAACGACGTCGCGCTCGGCGAGCCGGGCGAGATCTGCATCCGCGGGCCGCAGGTCATGGCCGGCTACTGGAATCGTCCGGAGGAAACCGCGAAGGTCATGTTCCCGGACGGTTTCTTCAAGACCGGCGACGTTGGCGTGATGGACGCGCGCGGGTATGTGAAGATCGTCGACCGGAAGAAGGACATGATCCTGGTATCCGGTTTCAACGTGTATCCGAACGAGGTCGAGGACGTGGTGGCATCCCACCCGGGCGTGTTCGAAGTGGCGGCGGTCGGCGTGCCGGACGAGCACTCGGGCGAAGCCGTGAAGCTGTTCGTCGTGAAGAAGGATCCGGCGCTCACCGACAAGGACATCCTCGCGTACTGCAAGGAGCGTCTCACTGGTTACAAACGGCCGAAACTCGTCGAGTTCCGCACGGAGCTGCCGAAGACGAACGTAGGCAAGATCCTGCGGCGCGAATTGCGCGACGGACGCGCGTAACACTGAAGCCAAACCAACCAGCCCGGCCTGTGCCGGGCTTTTTCATTCATGGTGCTGCATCAAGGTTGCCGCGCCGTCGTGGTTCGACGGTCGCAAGAACGGCACGCGTTCCACCGGGATGCGCCCTGGCTGACGGAGCAGCTCGATCGGCCCGCCGACGGCTGCCGCAACCCGCGACTCACATGGTGCGGTACCTCGGTGCATGCCGCATACCGGCAGTGGCAGCATTCACGTCGATGGCACGCCGCGCAAGGTTCACTGCCGCGAACGGGCTGTCCGGCGATTGTCCCGCTCCACTACCCACCGCTCCGCAGCCGCAAATAGAAAAAGGCGCCCGAAGGCGCCTTCAATATGCTGCGGCTTGTCAGGCAAGCTGATTAGAACTTGTGACGGATGCCGACGCGCGCTGCAACCTGGTTGCTGGTGCTCGACGGGTCGAGGCCGTTGATCGACGCATGTGCCTGAACGACGTTGCCTGCCGAGTCGAGCGTGTTGCCCGATGCATGCTGGTACACGCCGATCACGTAGACGTCCGTGCGCTTCGACAGGAAGTAGTCGACGCCCAGCGAGCCCTGGTGATACTTGGCCGCCGAGTTGCCGTCGATCTTGCTGCCTTGCGTGTAGTCATACGCCGCGCCGACGATCAGCGCCGGGGTCAGCTGATACTTGAAGTTGATTTCGCCGTTGTTGAACGTCGCGGTCTGGTTCACGAACGGACCGACCGAGAAGCCCTTGAACTTCGTGTTCGAGTACGTCGCACCGATCGTTGCTGCGCCGAACGTGTACGCACCGCCTGCACCGATGACCTGGTACGTGTTCGCGCTGTTCGCATACGCGCCGTAGACCGGCGACGACACGGCAGTCGCCGCAGCCGACGCGCCGGTATTGAACATGCCGCCGAAGTTCGCCGGCGTGCGTGCGTTCAAGTAGCCGACACCCAACACCAGCGGACCGTTGTTGTAACCGGCGCCGAGCGACCAGACCTGGTTCTTCGAGAACTGGCCGGCTTGACCGCCGAAGCTGTACAGGCCGCCGAACGAGAAGCCGCCGTAGGTCGGGCTCGTGTACTTGACCGCGTTGTTCACGCGGTATGCGTTGTTGAAGTTGTCGAGGTCGCCCGGGTGAGCCGCGATGTAGCCGCCCCACTGGTCGCCTGCCTCGAGCGGGCCGACGAAGTCGACGACGGAGTCGTATTGGCGACCCAGCGTGACCGTACCGTACTGGCTCGACAGGCCGACGTAAGCCTGGCGGCCAAACATCAGGCCGCCCTGGCCCAGCTTGCCGGAGTTCACGTCGAAACCGTTCTCGAGCACGAAGATCGCCTTCAGGCCGCTGCCCAGATCTTCGGTGCCGCGCAGGCCGAAGCGGCTACCTTGCATCACGCCGCTTGCCAGGCCGTACAGGTGGCCGCCCTTGGCGTTGTTGTTGAAGATGAGGCCTTCATCGATGATGCCGTAAAGCGTCACGCTGCTTTGCGCATGAGCTGCGCCAGCGAACGCGCCCAGCGCGACGAGCGCGAGAAGCGACTTTTTCATTAACGGATCTCCAAGAATCACTGAATTTTTTTGGCGGGGCGGATAGTTATGTTGTGTTGACGCGCCCCATCAACTTCGCAAGAAGTCGCACGTAATGTAGCAAAGCCGTTTTTTCCGACAAAGCGAAATGCCGTGGCGCAAGGTTGCCATGTTTCCTTTATGCAACAATGGTTAAAATCACGGGTTAACCGCAATTTCCGCTGAATAATCAAGTCGGTTACGCAGTGGAGCACGTGCCCTTGCCGCCCGCGGCAGCACACGCAGCCAGGAGAACAGGATGGTGTTGGATGAACTGATCAGCGAATTCGATCGCGGCCTGCGATCGCTGACCGGCATTAGCCGGATGAGCCGGCCGGTGCCCGCGCCGGCGGAGCCACCGGCCGGCGAACTGACGCCCGCCGAGCGCACGCATGCCGCCGGACTGATGCGCGTGAACCACGTCGGCGAGGTGTGCGCGCAGGCGCTTTATCAGGCGCAGAAGCTGACCGCGCGCTCGTCGTCGTCGAAGGCGATGTTCGAGGAGGCTGCGCGCGAGGAGGAGGATCATCTCGCGTGGACTGCGCATCGGCTGAAGGAACTCGATTCGCGCCCGAGTCTGCTCAACCCGCTGTGGTACGCTGGCGCGCTTGCGATCGGCGTCGTCGCCGGCACGCTGGGCGACAAGGTCAGCCTCGGCTTCATGGCGGAGACGGAGCGCCAGGTCGAGAGTCATCTCGATGGGCACCTGTCCGAGCTGCCGGCGACCGATACGGCGTCACGTGCGATCGTCGAGCAGATGCGCGTCGACGAGGTGAAGCACGGCAAGGCCGCGACCGATGCCGGCGGAATCGAGCTGCCGCTGCCCGCACGGATGCTGATGCGCGCCGCATCGAAAGTCATGACGAGCACTGCGTACTATCTCTGACATTCGGGCCGGGGCGGCGCGCGACGCCGTCCCGGTCCGCCGTCCACGATACCGCCCGTTTTTTCCGCGTTTTCCCGCCCCCGAAGCCCCTTCCGCACGCCAGTCTGGCCCGTCTTTCTCACGTATCACCTTCACAAGTTGCACTAGCTCATTCATTTATAACGGTTTTTGGTATGAGGGGTCGCATGAGCATGCGCGCGTAAGTCCTTGTTCTAACTAACAAAATTCGTCAAAAATCCGGGCCGCTCCCTTGACCGTGCCAAACCCTTCCACTAAAGTGGGAGACAGTGTGAGAAAGTGTATTTTTGTGTGATTTGGCGGGCTATTCCGGCTAAATTCTTGAGCATTGAGCGGGTGCTTCGGTGCCCTGAACGGGAGAGCGGAAAGTGTTCCAAGGGGCGTCGGCGCTGACGCTCGATGCGAAAGGGCGGATGTCGGTGCCGGCTCGCTATCGCGAAGCGCTGCAAGGACAGGCAGAAGGACGGGTGACTGTGACCAAGCACCCGGACGGCTGCCTGTTGCTGTTTCCGCGCCCCGAATGGGAAGTGTTCCGCGCCAAGATCGCCGCGCTGCCGATGGACGCTCATTGGTGGCGGCGAATTTTTCTCGGCAATGCGATGGACGTCGATCTCGACAGCGCAGGCCGGATTCTCGTATCGCCCGAGCTGCGGATGGCGGCCGGACTGGAAAAGGAAGTCATGTTGTTGGGAATGGGTAGTCACTTCGAGCTGTGGGATTCGCAGACCTACATCGCGAAGGAGCAGGCAGCGATGGCGCAGGGCATGCCCGACGCGCTGAAGAACTTCACGTTCTGATTGCGGTGACGGAGACGCCCGCGATGGGAAACGAATTGCAGCATCGGACCGTACTGTTGGACGAAGCGGTCGATTCGCTCGTGACGCGGCCGGACGGCATTTATGTCGACGGCACGTTCGGGCGCGGCGGTCATAGTCGCGCAGTGCTCGCGCGGCTGGCGCCGGCCGGCCGGCTGTTCGCGTTCGACAAGGATCCGAGAGCGATCGAGACGGCGCAGCGCATCGAGGATGCGCGCTTCTCGATCGTGCATGACAGCTTTGCATCGATGCGCGACGCGCTTGCGGCGCGCGGTGTCGAGAAGGTGTCGGGTGTATTGCTGGACCTGGGCGTGTCCTCGCCGCAGGTGGACGATCCGGCGCGCGGCTTCAGTTTTCGCGCCGATGGCCCGCTGGACATGCGTATGGATCCGACGCGCGGTGAGTCGGCGGCTGAGTGGCTCGCACGGGCTTCGGTGCAGGAATTGACGGAGGTGATACGGGATTATGGGGAAGAACGGTTTGCTTTTCAGATTGCAAAGGCGCTTGTTGCTCGCCGGGCAGAGTCCGACCGTCTTGGGCCTCTCGACACCACGGGCGAGCTTGCCCAAATCGTGGGTAACGTCGTCAAAACCCGTGAGAAGGGCAAGGATCCGGCAACCCGCACCTTTCAGGCTATACGGATTCACGTCAATCAAGAGCTTGCGGACCTGCAAGTCGTACTAGACGCGGCATTGTCGTTGCTGGAGCAAGGGGGGCGGCTGGTGGTCATCAGCTTTCATTCACTCGAGGACCGGATCGTCAAGCGATTCATGCAGGCGCACGCGAGTGCGCCTGCGGTCGATCGTCGCCTGCCGATCCGTGCCGTCGACCTCCCGAGCCCGCCGCTCAAGATCATCAGCCGTCAGTTCCCGAGCGACGCGGAAGTCGCCGCGAACCCGCGCGCCCGGTCGGCCGTGATGCGCATCGCGGAGCGCGTCACGCCATGAGCCGCTTCAACATCTTCCTGCTGATCATCGTGATGGGCTGCGCACTGTCGGTCGTCAACTCGACGAACCAGCAGCGCCAGATCTTCATCCAGCTGCAGCGCGCGCAGTCGCAGGAGCGTCAGCTCCAGCAGGACTACGCGCAGCTTCAATATCAGCAGAGCGCGCTGTCGAAGACGTCGCGCATCGAACAGCTTGCGAACGATTCGCTGAAGATGCAGCCGATCACGACCGGCCGCACCCAGTACCTGACGCTGCCGCCGGGCGCCGCGAAGGCGATCGACGCGCCGATTCCCGCGTCGGCCGATTCGGCCACCAAGGGCCGCGGAGGCGCGCGATGAAGCCGTCGCAAAAGCGCCAGGACGTGAAATTCTCGTCGAGCCCCGTGCTCGGCGTGCACCTGCCGATGTGGCGCTCCAAGCTCGTCGTGTTCCTGCTGTTCATGGCGTTCGTCGCGCTCGCCGCGCGCGCGTTCTGGATCCAGGGGCCCGGCAACGCCTTCTATCAAAAGCAGGGCGAAAGCCGCTACCAGCGCACGATCGAGCTGCCGGCCACGCGCGGCAAGATCCTCGACCGTAACGGGCTCGTGCTCGCGACGAGCTTGCCCGTGCGCGCGATCTGGGCGATTCCGGACGCCGTGCCGGACGATCTCGACGCCGGCAAGATCAACCAGCTCGGCAAGCTCCTTGGCATGACGCCAAAGGAACTGCGCGTGAAGCTGTCGGAAGACAAGGGGTTCGTCTACGTCAAGCGCCAGGTGCCGATCGACGTGGCGGACAAGGTCGCCGCGCTCGATATTCCCGGTATCTATCAGCGCAACGAATACAAGCGTTTCTATCCGGAAGGCGAGATCACCGCTCACCTGATCGGCTTCACGAACGTCGAGGACGAAGGCCAAGAAGGCGTCGAGCTCGGCGACCAGAAGCTGCTGTCCGGCACGTCCGGCGTGCGCCGCGTGATCAAGGACCGGATGGGGCACATCGTCGAGGATGTCGCCGAACAGATTCCGCCGCACAACGGGACGGACGTCGACCTGTCGATCGACAGCAAGATCCAGTACATCGCGTATGCGAACCTGAAGGCCGCCGTCGAGAAGTTCAAGGCGAAGGCCGGCGCGGCGATGGTCGTTGATGTGCGCACCGGCGAGGTGCTGGCGCTCGTCAACTACCCGACGTACAACCCGAACGACCGCTCGCGCATGACGGGCGAGCAGTTGCGCAACCGGATCATGACCGACGTGTTCGAGCCGGGTTCGATCATGAAGCCGTTTACCGTGTCGCTCGCGCTCGACCTGCACCGCGTGACGCCGAACACGCTCGTCGAGACGGGCAACGGACATTTCGTGCTCGACGGCGCGCCGATCACCGACGATGCGGGTTTCGGCACGCTGACGGTCGGTGGCGTGATCCAGAAGTCGAGCAACATCGGCGCGACGAAGATCGCGATGACGATGCGGCCCGAGGAAATGTGGAATATGTATACGAGCATCGGCCTCGGCCAGGCGCCGAAGGTCGGGTTCCCGGGCGCGGTGGCCGGCCGCCTGCGTCCATGGAAGAGCTGGCGTCGCATTGAGCAGGCGACGATGTCGTACGGCTACGGCTTGTCGGTGTCGCTGTTCCAGCTGGCGCGCGCATACACGGCGATCGCGCACGACGGCGAGCTGATGCCCGTGACCATATTCAAGACAGACCCCAACCAGCCGATCGTGGGCACGCAGGTGTTCAACCCGACCACCGCGCGCGAGGTGCGTGCGATGCTCGAAACGGTGGTGGCGCCGGGCGGTACGTCGCCCGATGCGGCCGTGCCGGGTTATCGCGTCGGTGGCAAGAGCGGCACCGCTTACAAGCACGAAGGCCACGGCTACACGCGCAAGTACCGCGCGTCGTTCGTCGGCATGGCGCCGATGCCGAATCCGCGCATCGTCGTCGCCGTGTCGGTCGACGAACCGACCGCCGGCAGCCACTTCGGCGGCCAGGTGTCCGGCCCCGTATTCTCGGCGATTGCGGGCGATACGATGCGCGCGCTGAACGTGCCGCCGAACATGCCGATCAAGCAGCTCGTCGTGTCCGACGACGCACCCGGCGCGCCCGCCGGGACGGGCCCGCAAAAGCTCGCCGCGGGCAGCGGTGCGAAGCATATGATCGTATCCAGCACGACACGTAATTCACCAGGAGTTGTTCGATGAGCGCCGCTCGCAGTTCCCATCCGGCGCATCAGCAGATCGCGGCCGCGCTTGCGTGGCTGCGCGAGCATGTGGCCCCCGCGGCGCAATTGCATGCCGACACGCGCAGCCTGCAGGCGGGCGACGTGTTCCTCGGCTATGCGGTCGACGGGGCAGACAATCGCGCCTTCATTTCAGATGCCGTCGCGCGCGGCGCGGCCGCGGTGCTGTATCAGCCGGAAGGTCTCGAAGCCGCACCGGCCGTACCCGTCGCACTCGCGGTGCCGGCGCTCGACCAGCTGGCCGGCGAGATCGCCAGCGGCTGGTACGGCGACCCGAGCGACAGCCTGCTCGCCATCGGCGTGACCGGCACCAACGGCAAGACGTCCTGCACGCAATGGATCGCGGCCGCGCTGACGGCGCTGCATCAGCCATGCGCGCTGATCGGCACGCTCGGCAGCGGCATGCCGGGGCAACTGGTGCCGACCGGCTTCACGACACCTGACGCGCCGCAGCTGCAGCGCAGCCTCGCGCAACTGCACGACGCGGGCGCGAAAGCCGTAGCAATGGAAGTGTCGTCGCACGCGCTGCATCAGGGCCGCGTGAACGGCACGGCATTCGACATCGCCGTCTTCACGAACCTCACACAGGATCACCTCGACTATCACGGCACGTTCGACGCGTACGAAGCCGCGAAGTCGAAGCTGTTCGCGTGGCGCGGCCTGCGGGCGGCGGTCGTCAATCGCGACGACGAAGCCGGCCGCCGCCTGCTCGAGAAGCTGGCCGGCCGCGTGCGCACGATCGCATACGGGATCGGCGATGCGCAGGCAGCCGACGCCGATCGCGAGCTGGTCGCGCTCGACGTGCGCGCGACCGCCACGGGTACGGCTTTCCGCCTGCGCTCGTCGTGGGGCGAAGCGGACGTCGAAGTCGGCACGCTCGGCACGTTCAACGTCAGCAACCTGCTCGCGGTGCTCGGCTCGCTGCTTGCGGCCGACGTGCCGTTCGACGCCGCCGTCGCGGAGATTGCACGGCTCGAGTCGGTCAACGGGCGTATGCAACGCCTTGGCGGCCGGTTGCAGAACGACGAACCGCTCGTCGTGATCGATTACGCGCACACACCCGATGCGCTCGACAAGACGCTCGACGCGTTGCGCCCGATCGCGGCGGCGCGCGGCGGGCGGCTCGTCTGCATGTTCGGCTGCGGCGGCGATCGCGACGCGACGAAGCGCCCGCTGATGGGCGCGATCGCCGAGCGGCTCGCCGACGAAGTCGTCGTCACGAGCGACAATCCGCGCAGCGAGGATCCGCAGCGCATCATCGATCAGGTCATCGCCGGGATGACCGCGCCCGATCGCGCACGCCGCATCGAGGATCGCGCGAGCGCGATCCTGCAAGCCGTGCGCGGCGCCGCGCGCGAGGATGTCGTCGTGTTGGCCGGCAAGGGTCACGAGGCGACGCAGGAAATCATGGGCAAGAAGCGCGCGTTCTCCGATCAGGATCACGCGCGGCTCGCGCTTGCGGCACGCGCGACGCACGGCAAGGGGGGCGGCGAATGACGATGCTCAGTCTCGGCGAAGCCGCGCGCCTGATTCCCGGCGCCTCCGTCCACGGCGATCCGGACGCCACGTTCGAGCGCGTGTCCACGGACAGCCGCACGGTCGGTCCGGGCGACCTGTTCGTCGCGCTGAAGGGCGAGCGCTTCGACGCGCACGACTTCCTCGGCGACGTGGCCGCGCGCGGCGCAGCCGCGGCGCTCGTCGCGCACGCGCCGGCGGGCCTCGCGATGCCCGTCATTGAGGGCGGTGAAACGCGCGCCGCGCTCGGCGCGCTCGCGCATGGCTGGCGCAAGCGCTTCGCGGTGCCGCTCGTCGCGGTGACGGGCAGCAACGGCAAGACGACCGTCAAGGAAATGATCGCGTCGATCTTTGCGGCGGCCGTCGGCGCGGACGCGCGGCTGGCGACGGCCGGCAACCTGAACAACGATATCGGCGTGCCGCTGACGCTGCTGCGCCTGTCGGACGCGCATCGCGTCGCGGTGATCGAGCTCGGGATGAATCACCCGGGCGAGACCGAAGTTCTCGCGCGCCTCGCGGCGCCGACCGTCGCGCTCGTCAACAATGCGCAGCGCGAACACCAGGAATTCATGGCGACGGTCGAGGCGGTCGCGCTCGAACATGCGGCCGTGATCCACGCGCTGACGCCGGACGGCGTCGCGGTGTTTCCGGCCGACGATGCGTACGCCGGAATCTGGCGTGTCGCAGCGACCGGCAACCGGATTCTCGATTTCGCGCTGCACGACGCGGAACGGCAGGTCGAAGCGCAGGTCACGGCCCGTTTGCACGGCGGCGAGCTTGCGATCGATACGCCGTCCGGCCCGGTGACGGTACGCCTGCGCGCGCTCGGCGAGCACAACGCACGCAACGCGTTGGCGGCAACGGCCGCGGCGCTCGCGGCCGGTATGGAACTGGCTGCGATCAAGCAGGGCCTCGAATCGTTCGAGCCGGTCAAGGGCCGTTTGCAGGTCCGGCAGGCGGACGTCGGCAGCCTCGCGGGCGCAACGGTCGTCGACGACACCTACAACGCGAACCCCGATTCGATGCGCGCGGCGATCGACGTGCTGGCCGCGCAACCGGCTCCGCGCGTGCTGGTGATCGGCGACATGGGGGAGGTCGGCGACGAAGGCCCGGCATTTCACCGGGAAATCGGCGCGTATGCGCGCGAGCGCGGCATCGATGCGCTGTTCGCGCTCGGCGATGCGTCGCGCGATGCCTGCACGGCGTATGGCGGCACGGCTCGGCATTTCGACGACGTCGGCGCGCTGGTGACGGCACTGCTCGCGGCGGGCTACGGCGCGCGCGCGACGGTGCTCGTGAAGGGCTCGCGGTACATGAAGATGGAGCGCGTGGTCGACGCGCTGACGAAACAACCCGCGGCGGGCACGGTGCCCGCTGCACACTGAGTAGAAGGAAGGAAGCATGCTGCTGGCGCTGGCGCAATGGCTGCAAGGAGACGCAAGCTTTTTGCGCTTGTTCACGTACCTGACGTTCCGCGCGGTGATGGCTACCATCACCGCGCTCGGGATCGGGCTCGTGTGCGGACCGTGGGTGATCCGCAAGCTGACGCAAATGAAGGTCGGGCAGGCCGTGCGCAAGGACGGTCCGCAGAGCCATCTCGTCAAGTCCGGCACGCCGACGATGGGCGGCGTGCTGATCCTGATCGGCATCGCGGTCGCGACGCTGCTGTGGGGCGACCTGACGAACCGTTTCATCTGGATCGTGATGCTCGTCACGTTCGGCTTCGGCGTGATCGGCTGGGTCGACGACTACCGCAAGGTCGTCTACAAGGACCCGCGCGGGATGTCGTCGCGCGAAAAGTATTTCTGGCAGTCGGTGATCGGGCTGTTCGCGGCGGTCTACCTCGCATTCAGCGTGTCCGAGGCGAACAACGTGCGCGTGTTCGACCTGTTCATGGCCTGGGTGAGGAGCGGCCTGTCGATGGGGTTGCCCGCGCGGGCCGACCTGATGCTGCCGTTCCTGAAGTCGATCAGCTACCCGCTGGGCGTCTGGGGCTTCATCGTGCTGACCTACTTCGTCATCGTCGGCGCGAGCAACGCGGTGAACCTGACCGACGGCCTCGACGGCCTCGTGATCATGCCGGTCGTGCTGGTCGGTGCGTCGCTCGGCGTGTTCGCGTACGTGATGGGCAGCTCGGTGTATTCGAAATACCTGCTGTTCCCGCACATTCCGGGCGCCGGTGAACTGCTGATCTTCTGTTCCGCGATGGGCGGGGCAGGGCTCGCGTTCCTCTGGTACAACACGCACCCCGCGCAGGTGTTCATGGGCGACGTCGGCGCGCTGGCGCTCGGCGGCGCGCTCGGCACGGTCGCGGTGATCGTGCGCCAGGAAATCGTGCTGTTCATCATGGGCGGCATCTTCGTCGCGGAAACGCTGTCGGTGATGCTGCAGGTGTCGTGGTTCAAGTACACGAAGAAGCGTTACGGCGAAGGGCGGCGCCTGCTGAAGATGGCGCCGCTGCATCACCATTTCGAATTGTCCGGCTGGAAGGAAACGCAGGTGGTGGTGCGTTTCTGGATCATCACGCTGATGCTGTGCCTGTTCGGTCTGTCCACCCTCAAGTTGCGGTAAAGGAAAGGTAACAAGGATGTCTGGCGAGATGTTTGGAGATCGGCAGCGGCCGATGGTGCTCGTACTGGGGCTCGGGGAGTCGGGTCTCGCGATCGCGCGATGGTGCGCGAGGCACGGGTGCCGGCTGCGAATTGCCGATACCCGCGAGGCGCCGCCGAACCTTGCCGCGCTGCAGGCCGAAGGCATCGACGCGGAGTTCGTCGGCGGGCCGTTCACGCCTGCGCTGCTCGATGGCGGCGTCGAGATCGTCGGGCTGAGCCCCGGCCTGTCGCCGCTGGAGCCGGCGCTCGCGGCGTTGATCGCCGCCGCGAACGAGCGCGGGATCGCGGTGTGGGGCGAACTGGAATTCTTCGCGCAGGCGCTGCGCGCGCTCGGCACGAGCGGCTACCAGCCGAAGGTGCTCGCGATCACCGGCACCAACGGCAAGACCACGACGACGAGCCTCACGGGCCTGCTGTGCCAGCGTTCGGGCAAGAAAGTGGCCGTCGCCGGCAACATCAGCCCGGCGATGCTCGACCGGCTTGCGGCGGCGATCGACGATACGGCGCTGCCCGACGTCTGGGTGCTCGAGCTATCGAGCTTCCAGCTCGAAACCACACGCACGTTCGCGCCGGACGCGGCCGCGATCCTCAACATCACGCAGGATCACCTCGACTGGCATGGCAGCTTCGACGCATACGCGGCGGCGAAGGGCCGGATTTTCGGTGCGACGACGACGCGCGTGCTCAATCGCGACGATGCGGCCGTGATGAAGTTCGCGCCGGCCGCCGGCGCGGCCGATGCGGCGCGCACCGTCACGTTCGGCCTGAACGAACCGGTGCATGACGGCGACTACGGCCTGTCGCGCGACAACGGCATTGCGTGGCTCGTCGAAGCCGTTGATCGCGACGCGCCGGACGAGACCACGACGAGCCGTCGGCGCAAGCGCGACGGCGCGCATACGCCCGACATCGCGCAGAAGCGCCTGATGCCGGCGGACGCGTTGCGCATCCGCGGGCTGCACAACGCGGCGAACGCACTCGCCGCGTTCGCGCTTGCACGCGCGATCGACCTGCCGGCCGCGCCGCTGCTGCACGCGCTGCGTGAATACCGCGGCGAAGCGCATCGCGTCGAAGTGATCGCGACGATCGACGACGTGGACTATGTCGACGACAGCAAGGGAACGAACGTCGGCGCGACGGTGGCCGCTCTCGACGGGCTCGCGCAGAAGATCGTGCTGATCGCCGGCGGCGACGGCAAGGGTCAGGATTTCGCGCCGCTGGTCGCGCCGGTCGCGCGCTGGTGCCGTGCGGTGATGCTGATCGGCCGCGACGCCCCTGCGATTCGCGACACGCTCGCCGAAACCGGCGTGCCGCTCGCCGATCACGCGACGCTCGAAGCCGCGGTGCATGCTGCTGCCGAGCTTGCGGAGCCGGGCGACGCGGTGCTGCTGTCGCCCGCGTGCGCGAGCCTCGACATGTTCAGGAACTACGCCCATCGCGCGGACGTGTTCCGCGCGGCGGTGGATGAAATCGCCATCGACAAAGGAGCGACGCCATGAGCTGGTCCGATCGCCTCGTCTCCCGTTTCAACGACCGGCGCGACACCGGCGGCCGCGTCGCGTCGGCCACGCGCGCCGCGACCGGCGGGCTTGCGAGCGTCGTCAACGGCGTGCGGCCGAGTCGCTCGCGGATGCTCGATTTCGACTACTCGCTGCTGTGGGTCGCGATCGCGCTGCTCGGGCTCGGCGTCGTGATGGTGTATTCGGCGTCGATTGCGATGCCCGATTCGCCGAAATACGCGTCGTATCACGATTACGCGTTCCTGATGCGCCACTGCGTGTCGCTCGTCGTTGCGTTCATCGCGGCGGTGATCGCGTTCCGCGTGCCGGTGTCGACCTGGGACAAATACGCGCCGCATCTCTTCCTGATCGCACTGGTCGGCCTCGTGATCGTGCTGATCCCGCACGTCGGCAAGGGCGTGAACGGCGCGCGCCGCTGGATTCCGCTCGGCATCACGAACATGCAGCCGTCGGAAATCATGAAGCTCGCCGTGACGATCTACGCGGCGAACTACACGGTGCGCAAGCAGGAGTACATGCAGAGCTTCGCGAAAGGCTTCCTGCCGATGGCGTTCGCAGTCGGTCTCGTCGGCGCGCTGCTGCTGCTCGAACCGGACATGGGCGCGTTCATGGTGGTCGCCGCGATCGCGATGGGCGTGCTGTTTCTCGGCGGCGTGAACGGCAAGCTGTTCGGCGGCCTGGTCGCGACCGCGGTCGGCACTTTCACGATGCTCGTGTGGCTGTCGCCGTGGCGTCGCGAGCGGATCTTCGCGTATCTCGATCCGTGGGACGAACGCTATGCGCAGGGCAAGGCGTATCAGCTCACGCACTCGCTGATCGCGTTCGGCCGCGGCGAGTGGTTCGGCGTCGGTCTTGGCGGCAGCGTCGAGAAGCTGAACTACCTGCCCGAAGCGCATACCGACTTCATCCTCGCGGTGATCGGCGAGGAACTCGGCTTCGTCGGCGTGCTGGTCGTGATCCTGCTCTTCTACTGGATCGTACGTCGCGCGTTCGAGATCGGCCGTCAGGCGCTCGCGCTCGACCGCACGTTCGCGGGCCTGATGGCGAAGGGCATCGGCATCTGGTTCGGTGCGCAGACGTTCATCAACATGGGCGTGAACCTCGGGCTGCTGCCGACCAAGGGCCTGACGCTGCCGCTCGTGAGCTACGGTGGTTCGGGCATCCTGCTGAACTGTGTCGCGCTCGCGGTGCTGCTGCGGGTCGACTATGAAAATCGCGTACTGATGCGCGGAGGGAAGGTATGACCGCGTCGCGACGCACGCTGATGGTGATGGCAGGCGGCACCGGGGGCCACGTGTTCCCGGGGCTCGCGGTCGCGCACCGGATGGAAGCGGCGGGGTGGCGCGTCGTATGGCTCGGCAATCCGGCCGGGATGGAGGCGACGCTCGTGCCGAAGCACGGCATTCCGATGGAATACGTGCGCTTCGGCGGACTGCGCGGCAAGGGCCTGAAGACCAAGCTGACGCTGCCGTTCAATCTGCTGCGCGCATGCTGGCAGAGTCTCGGCGCGCTGCGCCGCGTGCGGCCGGACGTCGTGCTCGGGATGGGCGGCTACATCACGTTCCCGGCGGGCGTGATGACTGCGCTGTCGGGCCGCCCGCTGGTGCTGCACGAACAGAATTCGATCGCCGGTCTCGCGAACAAGGTGCTCGCGAAATTCGCGAAGCGCGTGCTCGTCGCGTTCCCCGGCGCACTGCCGCACGCGGAATGGACGGGCAACCCGATCCGCGCGGAACTTGCGCGCACGGAAATGCCCAAAGCACGCTATGCGTCGCGCAGCGGCCCGCTGAACGTCCTGGTCGTCGGCGGCAGCCTTGGCGCCGCCGCGCTGAACGAAGTCGTGCCGCGCGCGCTGGCGTTGCTGGCGCCGGGCGAGCGCCCGCGCATCGTGCACCAGGCCGGCGCGAAGCACATCGACGCGCTGAGGGCGAATTACGAAGCGACCGGATTCGCCGGCGGCGACGACGTGCGGCTCGTGCCGTTCATCGACGACATGGCGAGCGCATACGCGGCGGCGGACCTCGTGATCTGCCGCTCCGGCGCGATGACGGTGTCGGAAATCGCGGCGGTGGGCGTGGCGGCGCTGTTCGTGCCGTTCCCGTACGCGGTCGACGACCACCAGACGACCAACGCCGCGTTCCTCGCCGATGCGGGCGCGGCGGTGCTGGTGCAACAACGCGACCTGTCGGCGGAACTGCTTGCCGACTGGCTGCGCGGCCAGTCGCGGGCGTCGCTCGCGGACATGGCGGAGCGTTCGCGCTCGCTGGCGAAGCCCGAGGCCACCGATGAAGTCGCGCGCGTCTGCGCGAAGGTGGCCGGCGCGAACCTGGAACAACTGCAATGAAACACATCGTCAAACACATTCATTTCGTCGGAATCGGCGGCGCGGGCATGAGCGGCATCGCCGAAGTGCTCGTCAACCTCGGCTACGAGGTCAGCGGCTCCGACCTGTCGCGCAATGCGGTGACCGACCGTCTCGCGGCGCTCGGCGCGCGGATCGCGATCGGCCACGACGCGGCGAACATCGAAGGTGCGAATGCGGTCGTCGTGTCGACGGCCGTGCGCTCGGACAACCCCGAAGTGCTGGCCGCGCGCCACCAGCGCGTGCCGATCGTGCAGCGCGCGGTGATGCTCGCGGAGCTGATGCGCCTGAAGCAGGGGATCGCGATCGCCGGCACGCACGGCAAGACCACGACGACGAGCCTCGTCGCGAGCGTGCTCGCGGCGGGCGGGCTGGACCCGACCTTCGTGATCGGCGGCCGGCTGATCAGCGCGGGCGCGAATGCGCGGCTCGGCACGGGCGACTTCATCGTCGCCGAGGCCGACGAGTCGGACGCGTCGTTCCTGAACCTGTATCCGGTGATCGAAGTCATCACGAACATCGACGCCGATCACATGGACACCTACGGCCACGATTTCGCGCGGCTCAAGCAGGCGTTCATCGAATTCACGCAGCGCCTGCCGTTCTACGGCAGCGCGGTGGTGTGCGTCGACGATCCGAACGTGCGGCAGATCATTCCGTTCATCTCGAAGCCGGTCGTGCGCTACGGGCTGTCGCCGGACGCGCAGGTGCGCGCTGAAGACATCGATGCGCGCGACGGTCGCATGCATTTCACGGTGATCCGCGAAGGCCGTGCGCCGCTCGCCGTCGTGCTGAACCTGCCGGGGCTGCACAACGTGCAGAACGCGCTCGCGGCGATCGCGATCGCGACCGATCTCGGCGTGGCGGACGACGCGATCCAGCTCGCGCTGGCGGAATTCAACGGCGTCGGCCGGCGCTTCCAGCGCTACGGCGAGGTGCCGACCGCGGACGGCGGCCAGTACACGTTGATCGACGACTACGGCCACCACCCGGTCGAGATGGCCGCGACGATCGCGGCCGCGCGCGGTGCGTTCCCGGGCCGCCGCCTCGTGCTGGCGTTCCAGCCGCACCGCTACACGCGCACGCGCGACTGCTTCGACGATTTCGTCAACGTGCTGTCGACGGTCGATGCGCTGGTGCTGACGGAAGTCTACGCCGCGGGCGAAGCGGCGATCGCGACGGCCAACGGTGACGCGCTGTCACGCGCGCTGCGCGCGGTGGGCAAGGTTGATCCGGTGTTCGTCGCCACGGTCGACGACGTGCCGGACGCATTGGCCAGGGTCGCGCAGAACGGCGACGTGGTGATCACGATGGGCGCGGGTTCGATCGGCGGCGTGCCGGCGAAGCTCGTGCAACACACACAACAGAAGGCATGACATGAGCGGGATCGATCCGAAACGTTTCGGCAAGGTGGCGGTGTTGTTCGGCGGCGAATCGGCCGAGCGCGAGGTGTCGCTCACCTCGGGCCGTCTCGTGCTGCAGGGCTTGCGTGACGCGGGCGTCGACGCGCATCCGTTCGACCCGGCCGAGCGGCCGCTGTCGGCGCTGAAGGACGAAGGCTTCGTGCGCGCGTTCAACGCGCTGCACGGCGGCTACGGCGAGAACGGCCAGATCCAGGGCGCGCTCGATTTCTACGGGATTCGCTACACGGGCAGCGGCGTGCTCGGCTCGGCGCTTGGTCTCGACAAGTTCCGCACGAAGCTGGTGTGGCAGCAGACGGGCGTGCCGACGCCGCCGTTCGAGACGGTGATGCGTGGCGACGACTACGCGACGCGCGCGGCGGACATCGTCGCGAAGCTCGGCCTGCCGCTGTTCGTGAAGCCGGCGAGCGAAGGCTCGAGCGTCGCGGTGCTGAAGGTGAAGACGGCCGACGCGTTGCCCGCCGCACTGTCGGAAGCCGCGACGCACGACAAGATCGTGATCGTCGAGAAGAGCATCGAAGGCGGCGGCGAATACACCGCGTGCATCGCCGGCGATCTGGACCTGCCGCTGATCAAGATCGTGCCGGCCGGCGAGTTCTACGACTACCACGCGAAGTATGTCGCCGACGACACGCAGTACCTGATTCCGTGCGGGCTGCCGGCCGACAAGGAAGCGGAACTGAAGCGCATCGCGCGCCGTGCGTTCGACGTGCTCGGCTGCACCGACTGGGGGCGCGCGGATTTCATGCTCGACGCCGCCGGCAACGCGTATTTCCTGGAAGTGAACACGGCCCCCGGGATGACCGACCACTCGCTGCCGCCGAAGGCTGCGCGCTCGATCGGCATCAGCTATTCGGAGCTGGTCGTGAAGGTGCTGTCGCTTACGCTCAACGACTGACGCAGGAACGGAACGACGTATGTGGAACAACGTTCGCCAACTCAACCTTGCCGCCAGCGCGCTTTACGCGCTGTTGCTGCTCGTGTTGGCGGCGGCCGGCTGCTACTGGCTGATCCAGCGTCCGACGTTCGCGCTGCGCGAAATCCGGATCGACGGCGACACCGAGCACATCAACACGCCGACGGTGCGTGCGGGCGTGGTCGGCCGGCTGAAGGGCAATTTCTTCACGGTCGATCTCGACGCGGCGCGTGCCGCGTTCGAGCAGATGCCGTGGGTACGTCATGCGAGCGTGCGCCGGGTGTGGCCGAATGCGCTGGCTGTCACGCTCGAGGAGTACAAACCGCTCGGGACCTGGGGCAGCGCGCAGCTCGTGAGCGTCGACGGCGAGCTGTTCACCGCGAACCAGGGCGAACTGGATCAGGAACTGCCGGCGTTCGACGGCCCGGAGGGCAGTGCGAAGGAAGTCGTCACGCGGTATCGCGACTTCACGAACTGGTTTGCGCCGCTGAAGGCGGCGCCGGAAGAAGTGACGCTGTCGGCGCGCTACGCGTGGACGGTGAAGCTGTCGAACGGCATGCAGGTCGAATTGGGCAAGGAGCGCACCAGCGAGACCCTGCATGACCGGAGCCAGCGCCTCGTCGCCGCGTGGCCGGCCGTCACGGAGCGTTGGGGCAACGACATCGAGTACGCGGACCTGCGTTATCCGAACGGATTCGCGATTCGTGCGGCAGGCATGCGGTTCCTGACCGATACCGACAAGCGCAAGAAGTAACGAGAGATCACACGCAAGAGCACTTTATGAGCAAAGACTACAAGGATCTGCTGGTTTCCCTCGACATCGGCACGTCGAAGGTGGTGGCCATTGTCGCCGAGCTGAAGGGCGAAGGCCATTACGAGGTGATCGGCCTCGGCCAGAGCGAATCGAAGGGTCTGAAGAAAGGCGTGGTGGTCAACATCGAGGCCACCGTGCAGTCGATCCAGCGCGCGCTCGAGGAAGCCGAGCTGATGGCCGACTGCAAGATCACCAACGTGTTCACGGGGATTGCCGGCAGCCACATCCGCAGCTTCAACTCGAGCGGGATGGTCGCGATCAAGGACAAGGAAGTCACGCAGACCGACGTCGCGCGCGTGATCGAGACCGCGAAGGCGATCAACATCCCGACCGACCAGCAGGTGCTGCACATCCTCACGCAGGAATTCATCATCGACGGCCAGGAAGACGTGCGCGAGCCGATCGGGATGAGCGGCATCCGGCTGGAAGTGAAGGTGCACATCGTGACGGGCGCGGTCAGTGCCGCGCAGAACATCGTCAAGTGCGTGCGCCGCTGCGGGCTGGAAGTGAACGACCTGATCCTGCAGCCGCTCGCGTCGTCGCTGGCCGTGCTGACGGAAGACGAGAAGGATCTCGGCGTGGTGCTGGTCGACATCGGCGGCGGCACGACGGACATCGCGATCTTCGCCGAAGGCGCGATCCGCCATACCGCGGTGATTCCGATCGCCGGCGACCAGATCACGAGCGACATCGCGATGGCGCTGCGCACGCCGACGCCGGACGCGGAAGACATCAAGGTCGGCTACGGGATCGCGAAGCAGGCGCTCGCCGATCCGGACGAGATGGTCGAAGTGCCGGGCCTCGGCGAACGCGGCCCGCGCACGCTGTCGCGCCAGGCGCTCGCGGCCGTGATCGAGCCGCGCGTAGAGGAACTGTTCTCGCTCGTGCAGCAGGTCGTGCGCGAGTCGGGTTACGAAGAACTGCTGAGCTCCGGCGTGGTCATTACCGGCGGGGCTTCGATGATGCCGGGCATGGTCGAGCTCGGCGAAGACATTTTCCTGAAACCGGTGCGTATCGGCGCGCCGGAATACGCAGGCGGCCTGGCCGACGTGGTGCGCAATCCGCGCTACTCGACGGCGATGGGCCTGCTCGTCGAAGGCAGTGCTCAGCGCATGCGCGGCCGCAAGGTCGCCGTGCAGTCCGGCAACGCGGGGCAGATCTTCTCGCGGATGAAGGAATGGTTCCTGAGCAACTTCTGATGAACCGAATCGAAATTCGCGCCGGTGCCGGCGGCTGGCGCGCGACAGGGGGTTGCCCGATCTCCTGCCGAATAACGGCCGAGTAGTTTTATTTTCTTGACGGAGGCATCAATGGAATTCGAAATGCTGGAAACCGAAACCAACGGCACCATCATCAAGGTGGTCGGCGTTGGCGGCGCTGGCGGCAATGCCGTTCAGCACATGATCAACCGTGGCGTGCAGGGCGTCGACTTCATCGTGATGAACACCGACGCACAGGCGCTGTCGCGCGCGCGTGCGCCGTCCGTGATCCAGCTCGGTAACACCGGCCTCGGCGCCGGCGCGAAGCCGGAAATGGGCAAGGCGGCGGCGGAAGAGGCGCGCGAGCGCATCGCTGACGCACTGCGTGGCGCGCACATGGTGTTCATCACGGCCGGCATGGGTGGCGGCACGGGCACGGGCGCAGCGCCGGTGGTCGCGCAGATCGCGAAGGAGATGGGCATCCTGACGGTTGGTGTTGTCAGCAAGCCGTTCGAATTCGAAGGCGGCAAGCGCATGCGCGTCGCGGAAGCAGGCTCGCAGCAACTGGAGGATCACGTCGACTCGCTGATCGTCGTCCTGAACGACAAGCTGTTCGACGTGATGGGCGATGACGCCGAAATGGACAAGTGCTTCCAGTGCGCGGACGACGTGTTGAACAACGCGGTTGCAGGCATTGCCGAAATCATCAATGTCGATGGCCTCGTGAACGTCGACTTCGAAGACGTGAAGACGGTGATGGGCGAGCAGGGCAAGGCGATGATGGGCACGGCGACGGTCGCCGGCGTCGATCGCGCACGCCTCGCGGCGGAACAGGCCGTGGCGAGCCCGCTGCTCGAAGGCGTCGATCTGTCGGGCGCGCGCGGCGTGCTGGTCAACATCACGTCGAGCCGTTCGCTGCGCCTGTCGGAAACGCGCGAAGTGATGAACACCATCAAGAGCTACGCGGCGGAAGACGCAACGGTGATCTTCGGTGCGGTGTACGACGACGCGATGGGCGATGCACTGCGCGTGACGGTCGTGGCGACGGGCCTGGGCCGTGCAGCGAAGAAGCAGCAATCGGCTCCGATGACGCTGCTGCGCACGGGTACCGACAACCAGCCGGTCAGCGCGGTTTCGCACGGCTATGCGCAGCCGCAGCACGTCAGCACGGCAGACTACGGCGCGCTCGATACGCCGGCGGTGTGGCGCAACTCGCGTGAAACCGCGGCATCGCACGTGCAGGCGCTGCAGGAGAAGGGTGTCGACACGTACGACATCCCGGCTTTCCTGCGCAAGCAGGCTGACTGACGACGCACACACAGGCGAAGCCGCGGCGCAATCGACGAGATTGCCGCGGTAACGCCGGCGTGACGGATGCCACGGACCACGACAGGCCGCGTCGGATGCGACGCCGGGCCGGGAAACGTGCCCTCTTCGCATGAGCGAAGCGGGATGGGACGTGCTGTCCGCAATACGCCGAAAAACCGTATCGCTATGAGGGACCAGCCATGATTCAAGTGGGCGACGCGCTGCCCGACGCGCAACTGTTCGAGTTCATCGACGACGCGCGCGAAGGCTGCACGCTGGGGCCGAATGCCTTCAGCGTGCGCGACCAGGTTGCGGGAAAGCGGGTGGTGATCTTCGGATTGCCGGGCGCTTTCACGCCGACCTGTTCGGCGCAGCATGTGCCGGGCTATGTCGAGCACGCCGAGCAACTGCGCTCGGCGGGCATCGACGAGCTCTGGTGCGTGTCCGTCAACGACGCATTCGTGATGGGCGCATGGGGACGTGATCTGCACACCGCGGGCAAGGTGCGCATGATGGCGGACGGCAGCGCTGCTTTCACTCATGTGCTGGGGCTGACGCAGGATTTGTCCGCGCGTGGCATGGGAATCCGTTCCCTGCGCTACGCGATGGTGGTCGACGACGGTGTGGTCAAGACGCTGGCCGTCGAAGCGCCGGGCAAGTTCGAAGTGAGCGATGCGGCGAGTGTGCTCGCGACGTTGACGTCCTGATCGTGCGGTGCGCCGTTGCCTGCCGGCAACGCTGCTCACCGGCCTCAGGGCAGTTGTAATACGGGCCGATGACCGGAAACGCCTCCGTTCCGGGCATCGGCCCGTCCCGTATCGGCGCGGGTAAACAGTCGAAACAGATTGATACGCAGTTTCAAACAGCGTTGAATAGGGAATTACGCTATAATCCCACCTATCGAATATAACTCCTGATTGATATTCTCAATCAAGATGAAGAACATCATGCTGAAGCAGCGCACCATCAAATCGATCGTGAAGACCGTGGGCATCGGTCTGCACTCGGGCCGCAAGGTCGAACTGACGCTCCGCCCGGCCGCGCCGGGCACGGGGATCGTTTTCTCGCGCGTCGACCTGCCCACGCCCGTCGACATTCCGGCATCCGCAATGTCGATCGGCGACACGCGGCTCGCGTCGGTGCTGCAGAAGGATGGTGCGCGCGTGTCGACCGTCGAGCACCTGATGTCGGCGTGCGCTGGCCTCGGCATCGACAACCTCTATGTCGACGTGACGGCCGAGGAAATCCCGATCATGGACGGCAGCGCCGCGTCCTTCGTGTTCCTGATCCAGTCCGCGGGTATCGAGGAGCAGAACGCGCCGAAGCGCTTCATCAAGGTGAAGAAGCCGGTCGAAATCCGCGACGGCGACAAGTTCGCGCGTCTCGATCCGTATTTCGGTTTCAAGCTGAAGTTCACGATCGACTTCCGTCATCCTGCCGTCGACAAGACCGGCCAGGAACTGGAGGTCGACTTCGCGAACACGTCGTACGTGCGCGAGATCGCGCGTGCGCGCACGTTCGGCTTTGCCCATGAAGTCGAAATGATGCGCGAGCTGGGCCTCGCGCGCGGCGGCAGCATGGACAACGCGATCGTGCTCGACGAATACCGGATCCTGAACAACGACGGGCTGCGCTACGACGACGAATTCGTGAAGCACAAGATGCTCGACGCAATTGGCGACCTCTACGTGATCGGCCATCCGCTGCTGGCGTCGTACACCGCATACAAGTCGGGCCACGGGCTGAACAACGCGCTGCTGCGCGAACTGCTCGCGCACGAGGATGCGTACGAGATCGTCACGTTCGACGATCCGCAGGCCGCGCCGAGCGGCTTCGCGTTCGACACGCAGACGGCGTTCGCCTGATCGGCGTTCACCCCGGCGATAAAAAAAGCGACCTTCGGGTCGCTTTTTCGTTGGGCGGCCGCCTGCGCGGTCGGCGCATGTTCAGCGCGAAGACTTCGCACCGTGCCGCGCGGCCATCCGCGCGAGTGCGGCCTGAAGCGGCGACGGTTCGAGATGATCGGCGAGGTCGCGCAACGCGGTGGCGCCGACGGTCGTCATGCGCGCCTGCTTCACGTGCGGTGGCTCCGGCGCGTCCTTCGGCCGCACGCGCACGCGAAGCGTCGAGACTGGCCAGCCGCGCTTCTGGAGATCGGCGAGCAAGCGCGGCTCGACCTGCCGCAGTCGGGCGGCGAGCGCGTTGTGTGCGGCAAAGAGGGTCAGGGTGCCGTCCTTGATGGAGCCCGGTTCGACGTGATTCGCAAGATAGTCGGGCAGCAGGGCGGCGAGATCGCGCTGCAGCGACGCGACTTGTTCGACGCCGGCGCGCAGCGCCGCGAACGCGTCGGTGCGGTTGAGCACTTCGGACACGGGTTGCGGGCGATACGCGGGGAGTGGGCCGAAACGCTTGGAAAATCGGTTCATCGAGGCATTCTTCGGGCGCGCACGGGCGCGGACGTTGACGCCGATTGTACCCGCGCCGGCTCGCGTATGGGCGGCTTTCGGGCCGTGCACCCGGCTGCCCGCGCGGGTTCGGCGTGCGGCGGGAGTCCGGCCGGGACACCGGCGCATGCTTCCTCGCGTGCTAAAATTCCTCGTTTGATTCCACTAATTCGCTAAGCCGCCGAGGCTCGGGCGTCGGGGCGCGCAACGCGCGCCGGGCGCCGGTGCTGCGACGCAGGATCCGATCCGATGACAACCGGTTTTCTCCAGAAAATTTTTGGCAGCCGCAACCAGCGGCTCGTCAAGCAATACCAAAAGACCGTCGCGACGATCAATGCGCTCGAAACGCAGATCGAGAAGCTGACGGACGACCAGTTGCGCGGCAAGACGGATGAGTTCCGCCAGCGGATCGCGGGCGGCGAGTCGCTCGACAAGCTGTTGCCCGAGGCGTTCGCGGTTTGCCGGGAGGCGAGCCGCCGCGTGCTGAAGATGCGCCACTTCGACGTGCAGCTGATCGGCGGCATGGTGCTCCACTACGGCAAGATCGCGGAAATGCGCACCGGCGAGGGCAAGACGCTCGTCGCGACGCTGCCCGTGTACCTGAATGCGCTGGCCGGCCGCGGCGTGCACGTCGTGACGGTCAACGACTACCTCGCGCAGCGCGATGCCGAATGGATGGCGCGCCTCTACAACTTCCTCGGTCTGTCGGTCGGCATCAACCTGTCCGGCATGGAGCATGACCAGAAGCAGCAGGCCTACGCGTCGGACATCACCTACGGCACGAACAACGAGTTCGGTTTCGACTACCTGCGCGACAACATGGTCTACGAGACCGACGCGCGCGTGCAGCGGGCACTGAACTTCGCGGTCGTCGACGAAGTCGACTCGATCCTGATCGACGAGGCGCGTACGCCGCTCATCATCTCTGGCCAGGCGGAAGATCACACCGAGCTGTATGTGCGGATGAACGCGCTGCCGCCGCTGCTGGAGCGCCAGATCGGCGAGGAGAAGGCCGACGGCACGGGCGTCGAGAAACCGGGCGACTACACGCTCGACGAGAAGGCGCGCCAGGTGTTCCTGACGGAGTCAGGCCACGAGAAGGCCGAGCGGCTGCTCGCCGAGTGGGGCCTGATCGGCGAGGGCGAGAGCCTGTACGCGCCGCAGAACATCACGCTGATGCATCACGTGTACGCGGCGCTGCGCGCGCACACGCTGTTCCACAAGGACCAGCACTACGTCGTGCAGAACGGCGAAGTGGTGATCGTCGACGAATTCACGGGCCGCCTGATGGCGGGCCGCCGCTGGTCCGACGGCTTGCACCAGGCGGTCGAGGCGAAGGAACACGTGAAGATCCAGAGCGAGAACCAGACGCTCGCGTCGATCACGTTCCAGAACTACTTCCGCATGTACGCGAAGCTCGCGGGCATGACCGGTACGGCGGACACCGAAGCGTACGAATTCAACGAGATCTACGGCCTCGAGACGGTCGTGATCCCGACCAACCGCCCGCCGAAGCGGATCGACAAGCAGGACCAGATCTACAAGACGGCCAAGGAGCGCTACGACGCGGTGATCCGCGACATTCGTGAATGCTACGAGCGCGGCCAGCCGGTGCTGGTCGGCACGACGTCGATCGAGAACTCGGAACTGCTGTCGCACCTGCTGAAGCAGGCCGGGCTGCCGCACGAAGTGCTGAACGCGAAGCAGCACGAGCGTGAAGCCGCGATCGTCGCGGAAGCGGGCCGTCCGAAGCGCATCACGATCGCGACCAACATGGCCGGTCGCGGTACCGACATCGTGCTTGGCGGCAATGCCGAGAAGCAGGCTGCGTTCATCGACGCCGACGACGCAATCCCCGCCGACGAAAAAGCGCGCCGCATCAAGCAACTGCACGACGAGTGGGAGACGCTGCACGAGCAGGTGAAGGCCGCGGGCGGCTTGCACATCATCGGCACCGAGCGCCACGAATCGCGCCGGATCGACAACCAGCTGCGCGGCCGTGCGGGCCGCCAGGGCGACCCGGGCTCGTCGCGCTTCTACCTGTCGCTCGACGATCCGCTGCTGCGCATTTTCGCGGGCGACCGCGTGCGCTCGATCATGGATCGCCTGAAGATGCCGGAAGGCGAGGCGATCGAAGCCGGCATCGTCACGCGTTCGATCGAATCCGCGCAGCGCAAGGTCGAAGCGCGCAACTTCGACATCCGCAAGCAGCTGCTGGAATACGACGACGTGTCGAACGACCAGCGCAAGGTGATCTACCAGCAGCGCAACGAGCTGCTCGAAGCCCACGACATCACCGAGACGATCTCGGCGATGCGTCATGGCGTGATCACCGAAGTCGTTCGCCAGTTCGTGCCGGAAGGCAGCATCGAGGAGCAGTGGGACGTGCCCGAGCTCGAGGAAGCGCTGCGCAACGACTGGCAGCTCGACCTCGCGATCCAGGAAATGGTGAACGAGTCGTCGTCGATCACGGCCGAAGAGATTCTCGAAGCGGTGACGGCCGCGGCCGATGAGCAGTACGAGACGAAGGTCGCGATGGTCGGTCGCGAATCGTTCAGCGCGTTCGAGCGTTCGGTGATGCTGCAGACGGTCGACCGCCTGTGGCGCGAGCACCTCGCGGCGCTCGACCACCTGCGCCAGGGCATCCACCTGCGCGGTTATGCGCAGAAGAACCCGAAGCAGGAATACAAGCGCGAAGCGTTCGAGCTGTTCGCCGCGATGCTCGAGGCGATCAAGCAGGAAGTCACACGCATCGTGATGAACGTGCAGATCCAGTCGCCGGAGCAGCTCGAGGAAGCCGCCGAGCAGATCGAGGAGCGCGGCGGTCATCTCGAAAACGTCGAGTATCAGCATGCCGACTACGCGGAATCCGGCGCGCCGGTCGCGAACGTCGCGGCCGCCACTGCGGCCACGGCGACGGCCGACATGGTCGGCAGCGCGATGACCCACAGCGGCCCGGGCGGCGAGATGCCGAAGGTCGGCCGCAACGACCCGTGCCCGTGCGGCAGCGGCAAGAAGTACAAGCAATGTCACGGGAAGCTGTCATGATCGGCGGCGGCGCGCATCCGCGTGCCGCATCGTTCTCAGCTTCGAGTCAGTGATAGTGATGTGAGTTGCGGCGGCCCGCGTGTGCGGCCGCCGGTTCTTCCAATCGATGCCGGCGCATGCCGGCATTTTCCATCCGGCAGGTGTGCCCCATGGCTGTCAATTTTCCGTCGATCGATCCCGCCCAACTCCATCCCGTCGCCGGCGTCACGCTCGGCTGGGCGGAAGCGAACATCCGCAAGCCGAATCGCAAGGACGTGCTGGTCATCTCCGTCGACGAAGGGGCGACGGTCGCCGGCGTATTCACCGAGAACCGCTTCTGCGCCGCGCCGGTGACGGTGTGCCGCGAGCACCTGGCAAAGGTGCGTGCCGGCGGCGCGGGCATTCGCGCGCTCGTCGTGAACACCGGCAACGCGAATGCGGGTACCGGCGAGCCGGGCCTCGTGAACGCGCGTGAGACCTGCTCGGAACTCGCGCGCCTCGCGGGCATCGACGCCACGCAGGTGCTGCCGTTCTCGACCGGTGTGATTCTCGAGCCGCTGCCGATCGACCGCCTGAAGGCCGGGCTGCCGGCCGCGCTCGCAAACCGCAAGGCCGCGAACTGGTACGACGCCGCGCAGGCGATCATGACGACCGACACGCTGCCGAAGGCGACGTCGCGACAGGTGGCGATCGACGGTCACACGGTCACGCTGACGGGCATCAGCAAGGGCGCGGGCATGATCAAGCCGAACATGGCGACGATGCTGGGCTTCCTCGCGTTCGATGCGAACGTCGCGCAGCCGGTGCTCGACACGCTCGTGAAGGAAGTGGCCGACCGCTCGTTCAACTGCATCACGATCGACGGCGACACGTCGACGAACGACTCGTTCATCCTGATCGCATCGGGCAAGAGCATGCTGCCCGCGATTACGTCGACCGACTCGCCGGCCTATGCAGCGCTGCGCGACGCGGTCACGCAGGTCGCCCAAGTGCTGTCGCAGCTGATCGTGCGCGATGGTGAAGGCGCGACGAAATTCATGACGGTGCAGGTCGAAGGCGGCAAGAGCGTCGCCGAATGCCGCCAGATCGCGTATGCGATCGGGCACTCGCCGCTCGTGAAGACGGCCTTCTATGCATCCGACCCCAACCTGGGCCGAATCCTCGCCGCGATCGGCTATGCGGGCGTCACGGATCTCGACGTCGGCAAGATCGACCTCTATCTCGACGACGTGCTCGTCGCGAAGGCCGGTGGCCGCAATCCGGCTTACCAGGAGGAGGACGGTCAGCGCGTGATGAAGCAGAGTGAAATCACGATCCGCGTGCTGCTCGGTCGCGGCGACGCGCAGGCAACCGTCTGGACGTGCGACCTGTCGCACGATTACGTGAGCATCAACGCGGATTACCGTTCCTGATCAGGAGCGTTGGGACGACATGGACAAGCTCGAACAGTTTCTGACGCGCGCGGAGGCGCTGCTCGGCCGCCTCGAGGGAATGCTGCCGCCCGCACCGGCGGCCATCGACTGGAACGCCGCCACCGCGTTCCGCTGGCGCAAGCGCCAGGGGCGCGGCTATCTGCAGCCGGTGCCGGCGGCATCGGCGATCACGCTCGACGACCTGCACAACATCGATCGACAGAAAGGGCTGATCGAGCAGAACACGCGACAGTTCGTCCAGCGCAAGCCGGCGAACAACGTACTGCTGACCGGTGCACGCGGCACCGGCAAGTCGTCCCTGATCAAGGCCTGCCTGAACGCATATGCGAAAGACGGCCTGCGCCTGATCGAAGTCGACAAGGACGACCTGCACGATCTCGGCGACATCGTTGATCTGATCTCTCAGCGTCCGGAGCGGTTCATCGTGTTCTGCGACGACCTGTCGTTCGAGGAAGGCGAATCGGGCTACAAGGCACTGAAGGTCGCGCTCGACGGCTCGATCGCCGCGCAGTCCGACAACGTGCTGATCTACGCGACATCGAACCGCCGCCATCTGCTGCCCGAGTACATGAGCGATAACGAGTCGTACAAGCATCTGCCCGACGGCGAGATCCACCCCGGTGAAGTCGTCGAGGAAAAGATCTCGCTGTCGGAGCGCTTCGGCCTGTGGGTCAGCTTCTACCCGTTCAAGCAGGACGACTACCTCGACATCGTCGCGCACTGGCTGCGCCATTTCGGCTGCGCGGACGCCGAGATCGAGACGGCGCGCGGCGACGCGCTCGTCTGGGCGCTCGAGCGCGGTTCGCGTTCGGGACGCGTCGCATGGCAGTTCGCGCGCGACTGGTCGGGTCGCAAGGAGCAGGCATGAGTGCGGATTTCGCGGCGGGCAGCGTGCGCGCGCCTGATGGACGCAAGGTGACAGAGGTCGCGGTCGGCGTGATGGTGCAGGCGGACGGCCGTTACCTGCTCGCGCAGCGGCTGCAGGGCAAGCCGTACGAGGGCTACTGGGAGTTTCCGGGCGGCAAGCTGGAGGCCGGGGAGAGCGTGGAGGACGCGCTGGCGCGCGAGTTGCACGAGGAACTCGGCATCGAAGTTACGGCCTGCCACCGCTGGCACACGCTCGAGCACGATTATCCGCACGCGTATGTGCGCCTCTATTTCTGCAAGGTGACGGGCTGGACGGGCGAGCCGCACAGCAAGGAAGGGCAGGCATTCGTGTGGCAACAACTGCCGGTCGAGGTCGCACCGCTGTTACCGGCGGCGCTGCCGGTGCTGGAGCTGCTGGAGAAGGAGGCGGCGTCGCAATGACGCCGTGGCGGCTCGCCTGAAAGACGGGCCATATCCGCGGGGTGGGCGGAGCCGTGCGCCGCTCAGCTGTCGCGGCGGCCGTCGGTGCCGTCTTCCTCCGACGATGGACCCTCGTCGGAGGACCCGCCGATCCGGTACTTTTCCGCGGCCCATGCGCCGAGGTCGAGCTGCTTGCAGCGGGCCGAACAGAAGGGACGGAACTTGTTTTCAGGCGTCCAGCGCACTTCTGCACCGCACGAAGGACATTTCACAACGGTAGTCATACGAAAGCGTCGAACCGGCACGCGGCCGTTACAGATTGCATAGTGTCAGATGGAACGGAACGTCGATGTCCACCGCGCGCGGCCGCACGTCGCCGTCCTGCATGGTGAACCGTACCCACAGCATGTATTTGTTGGCGCTCGCTTCGGGAATCACGCGCAGCTCCGGGGGCACGCGCACCTGCATCAACTGGTAGGTGCGCCCCGACAGCATCTGCTGGTAGCTGCCCTGCATCGCCATCACTTTCGAAGCCTGGCCTGATTCGCGCGCGAGCCGTAGCACGATCGCAGCGGCGTCGCGCAGCGGCAGCAGCGGCAGGATCCATTTCGCGATGTCCTGGCGCCGCTGTTCCGCGGACCATTGCTGCCACGCATAGTACGACGGCAGGTCGAACTTGCACGTGCCGCCGGGAATCACCGCGCGGCTGCGAATGCTGGCGAGCCACTCGTTGTCGATCAGATGCTGCCCGGTCTTGCCCTGCATCTGCGCAAGATTGGCGAGCGTCTGCTCGATTTCACCGAGCACGACCTCGAGCGCATTCTGTTCGATGCCCGGATTGCCGCGAAAGGGGGCGAGCGTCTGGCGTTGACGTTCGAGCTCCTTCATCAGATCCGATTTCAGGTCCGCGCGGCCTGTGACCTCGGCGATTTCGAACAACGTCGTCAGCGCGACGTGATGTTCACGCGGGTCCTCCTGAGCCAAAAAGAACGCGAAGCGCTCGAACAGGTCTTCGAGGCGCAACAGCGTGCGAATTCGCTCGTTGAACGGATACTCGTAAAGAATCAAGCGCGCTCGCCTCTAGGGTAGGGATTGAAACAATGCAGGACATTCTAATGCTCACTGTCTACCCTAGCAACGCACCAATTTCGTACACCATCACGATCGCGCGCGGCGGTCAGTGCGCGGCAGCCGCGAATGCGAGATAGCGTTGGTGCAGTGCATCGACCTGTGCGGCGAGCGCAGCGGGCGTCGTCGCGTCGTTGACGATCACGTCGTCGGCCGCAGCGAGGCGCGCTTCGCGCGTCGCTTGTCTTGCGATGATCGCTTCGACCTGTTCGCGCGTGAAACCATTGCGCCGCATCACACGTGCTATCTGCGTTTCGACCGG
Organism: Burkholderia diffusa; assembly: GCF_001718315.1. Classification (NCBI taxonomy): domain Bacteria; kingdom Pseudomonadati; phylum Pseudomonadota; class Betaproteobacteria; order Burkholderiales; family Burkholderiaceae; genus Burkholderia; species Burkholderia diffusa. The sequence continues at coordinate 530,424 of NZ_CP013362.1, forward strand.
ACAGTCGACGACCAGCACGCGATCGCTGCGCGCCTTCCAGTTACCTGACTCCACGAGCAGCGGCACGACGAAGATCACGTAAGGGCCCTGCGCGTCGCGGGCCTCGCGCTCGGTCTCGGCGCGGATCAGCGGATGCGTGATCGCTTCGAGGCGCCGGCGTGCGTCGTCGTCGCTGAAAATGAGTGCGCGCATCTTCGCACGGTCGAGCGAGCCGTCGGCCGCGACGAAGTTCGGTCCGAATGCATGTTCGATCGCCGGCATCGCGAGGCCGGCCGGTGCGGTAATGCGGTGCGCGATCAGGTCGGTATCGACGAGCGATGCGCCGCGTGCGGCGAACATGTCGGCGACGGTCGTCTTGCCGCTGCCGATGCCGCCGGTGAGTCCTATTGAAAACATGCGAGCCTCCGCCGGGCCGTCACGAGGCAGCGAAGCGCCTTCCCGCGACGCAGCGAACATGGCGGCCGCCGGCGGTGCGTCATATCAGCCGCCGAATGCCGAATAGAAAGGGGTGCCGAAAAACAGCGTCGCGACGCCGCCTGCCGCGAGGAACGGGCCGAACGGAATCGGCTCCTCGAAGCGCATGCGTCCGCGCCAAGTCGCGACGAGCCCGACGAGCGCGCCTGTCACCGCGGCGAACAGCACGACCTGCGGCAGCGCGGCCCAGCCCATCCATGCGCCGAGCGCGGCAAGCAGCTTCAGGTCGCCGAATCCGATGCCTTCGATGCCGCGCAACCACTTGAACAGCCAGTAGATCGACCACAGGAACAGGTAGCCGGCCATTGCGCCGACGACGGCCGAACGCAGCGACGTGAACGTGCCACCGAGGTTCAGTGCGAGCCCGGCCCAGAGTAACGGCAGCGTCATCGAATCGGGCAGGTAGCCGGTCCGGATATCGATTGCGCTCATCGCCAGCAAAGCAGCGCACAGACCGAACGAGGCGAGAGCGGCGACGGTCGGGCCGAACGCGGCGAGCGAACCGGCGGCGAGCAGCGCACCGGCGAGTTCGACGAGCGGATAGCGCATGCCGATCGCATGACCGCACTGACGGCAGCGCCCGCGCAACAGCAAGTAGCTGACGAGCGGGATGTTCTCCCACGCACGCAGCACGTGGCCGCAATGCGGACAGGCGCTGCGCGGGCGCCACAGATCGTAGTGCGGCGGATAGCCGTCGTCCGGCGGCGTGCTTGCGCTGCCGGTCGCTTCGGCAATCTCGGCCTGCCAGGCGCGCTGCATCATCACGGGGACCCGGTGCACGACGACGTTCACGAAGCTGCCGACGCACAGGCCGAGCACGACGGCGAACACATACTGCACCGCGGGCGGCAGCATCGCCAGCGCGAGCAGCGTGCTGTCGGGCGAATCGAAAACGGTGATCAGGGGCGCGGACGTCATGGGGCTCGGGTTCGGCATGAAAGACGACAGAATCGGTTGCGATGCTACACCACGTTGCCCAGCTGAAGGATGGGCAGATACATCGCGATTACGAGGCCGCCGACGAGTGCACCCAGCACGATCACGATCAGTGGCTCGCCGAGCGCGGCGAGCGCATCGAGCCGCGCGTCGAGCTGACGCTCGCATAGCGCGGCAATATCGGAGAGCATCGCGTCGAGCGCGCCGGTTTCCTCGGCGACGGCGATCGGCTGCACGACGTCGTCCGGGAAGCATCCCGCCGTGTGCATCGCATCGGCCAGACGCACGCCGCGCAGCACGCGAGACGCAATTTGCGCGGTGGCCTGCTCGAACACCGGATGGCCGGCGGCGCGCTCGAGCGTGATGAACGCATCGGCGAGCGGGACGCCAGCACCGAGCAGCGTTGCAAGCGAGCGGCACCAGCGCGCGGTCGCGAAGCGCGTGAACGCGCCGCCGACGAGCGGCAGGTTCAGCAGATGCCGCGCGACCGTATAGCGCAGCGAAGGCGAGCGCCGCAGCGCGTGGCGCGCGGCAAGTCCCACGGCGCCTGCACCGGCAGCCAACGCGCCGCCCCAGGCCGATGTCGCGGACGAGAGGGCGAGCAGGGCGCGGGTCGGCGCCGGCAGGGCGGCGCCGAAGCCGTCGAAGATCTGCCGGAACGTCGGCACGACCCACACCATCAGCGCGGCAGAGATCGCGAGCGCGAACACGATGACGGCGACCGGGTAGGCGAGGGCGGCACGCAGCTTGCGCCATTGCGCGTCGGCGCGTTCCCGGTGCTCCGCAACGCGGGTCAGCACGGTACCGAGCGCACCCGATGCCTCGCCCACCTCGATCAACTGGCGATACAGCGTGCCGAACTGGGTCGGATAGCGTGCGAGCGCGGCGGCGAAGCGTTGCCCGCCGACGATCTCGCGTGCGAGGCCGGCGGCGATGCGTGGCAGCCCGTCGCGGGTACGGGTGCGGGCGAGCATTTCGAGCGACGGTGCGAGTGGCAGTCCTGCTTGCAGCAGGCTCGCGAGTTGACGCGTGAAGCGCGTGACCTCCCGTGCGCCGGCAGCCGGTGGCCGGGCCGCGCCGCGGATGTCGAGCGACAGCACCGCGACGCCTTCGCGCGCGAGCACTGCGCGTGCGGCGGCTGCATCGAACGCGATGACGTTGCCGCGGCATGGCGTGCCGTCGCGACGACGGCCGCGCCACGCGAAGCGGGTTTCGTTTGTCGGTGCATGCATGGCGGTCACGCGTCAGGTGTCGCGGCCAACGCTTCCGCGATGCTCGTCGTGCCGTCGCGGACGTGCGCGAGCGCCGCGTCGCGCAGACTGCGTACACCCTCGGAGGCCGCGCATTGCGCGAGCGTGCCCACGCTTGCGCGCGCGACGATGTGCTCCGTCATTGCCGATGAAACCGGCATTGTCTGATGCAGGCCGATCCGGCCGCGATAACCGATGCCGTGACAGGCGGCGCAGCCGCGTGCGACGAACGGACGCCATCCGGACTCCAGCGCTGCCGAATCGCAGCCTGCTTCGCGCAGCGCACGTGCCGATGCGTCCGAACGCACGCGGCAGCCGGTGCACAGGCGCCGAACGAGGCGTTGCGCGGTGACGAGGCGCAATGCGGCGGCCAGGTTGTACGGCGCGACGCCGATGTCGAGCAGTCGCGCGACGGCTGTTGGCGCGTCATTCGTATGCAGCGTCGACAGCACGAGGTGCCCGGTCTGCGCGGCCTTGATCGCGACGTCGGCCGTCTCCGCATCGCGAATCTCACCGACCATGATGACGTCCGGGTCCTGCCGCAGCAGCGCGCGCAGCGCAGTGGCGAAAGTGAGTCCGGCTTTTTCGGCCACGCCGACCTGGTTGATGCCGTCTAGCTGAATCTCGGCCGGATCCTCGACCGTGCACACGTTGTGGGCATCGCGGTCGAGCATTTGCAGCGCGCAGTAGAGCGACAGCGTCTTGCCGCTTCCGGTCGGCCCGGTGACGAGCACGAGGCCGTGCGGCGCGCGAATCGCGGCCTCCATCGCCGAGGCCTGCCGCGCGTCGAAGCCGAGGCGCGCGAGCGTGAGGTCGGGCGGCAACATTTCCAGGCGGCGCAACACGAGCTTCTCGCCGAACAGCGTGGGCAGCGAGCTGACGCGATAGTCGCCTCGCATGCCGCCGTCGACCGCAATGCGCAGCCGGCCGTCCTGCGGAAGCCTGCGCTCGGCGATGTCCATGCGGGCGAGCACCTTGATTCGCGTCACGAGTGCATCGCGCAAATGAGCAGGCGGCCGCGCGTGTTCATGCAGGACGCCATCGATGCGCAGGCGGATGCGCCAGCCTGCTTCGGACGGTTCGACGTGGACGTCGGACGCGTCGCGCACGCGGGCGGCGTGCAGCGTGTCGGTCAGCAGCCGTACGGCGGGCGAGTCGTCGAGCTGCGCCGCATCGAGCGACCGTGACGTTTCAGCGGGAGATGCGCCAATGGAGGCGGGCAGCCGCTGTGTGCGCGGCGGTGCCCCGGGAGGTGACAAGTGCATGTGAGCCGGCGCTCGGCCGCCTGTTGATCGTGACCTGCAAATGGTCGCGTATCGCGAGCGGCGCCGACAGTCGGCCGTTTGGCTAGCGCGCGGCGCGTGCGCGCGTGCTGCGTGGCTTGAAGAGCTTGACGGTGCGAACGGCCTGGTCGTCGCTGCGCATGACCTCGAGCATCACGTCACGGATTCTCAGGCACACGTCGCCTTCGGGAATTTCCTCGAGGATCTCGAGGATCAGGCCGTTGAGCGTCTTCGGTCCGTCGGTTGGCAGTTGCAGGTGCAGCCAGCGGTTCAGTTCGCGCAGCGGCATGCTCGCGGCGACGATGCATTCGCCGTTCTGGTCCCAGCCGCCCGCGCGTTCGCCGCGCGGCATCGACGTCGTGAATTCGCCGATCAGCTCCTCGATGATGTCCTCGGGCGTGACGAGCCCCTCGAGTTCGCCATACTCGTTGACGACGAGTGCGGTTCGCTGCCGGCTTTCCTGGAAATACTGGAGCTGCTGAACGACCGGTGTGCCCGACGGCACGTAGTACGGCTCGGCGAGCAGCGTGCGCAACGTTTCGCGATCGAAATCCTGGTTGTGCAGTGCGGTGAGCGTCTTCCTGACGTGCAGCACGCCGAGCACCTTGTCGATGTCTCCTTCATAGACGACCAGGCGGTTGTGATAGCAGGTCTCGAGCTGATGCAGGATGTCGTCGAGCGGCGCGTGGAAGTTGAGCGATTCGATTTGCCGGCGCGGCACCATCACATCGTCGACCGTGATGTTCTCGAGGTCGAACAGGTTGAGCAGGATGCTGCGGTGCTTGGTCGGCATGAAACTGCTCGATTCGAGCACGATCGCGCGCAGCTCGTCGGCCGACATCCGCTGGTCGCGGCCCTTCTTCGTATTGATGCGCAGCACCCAGAGCACGCCGTTCGCAAGCGCGTTGACGAACCACACGACCGGCTTGAACACACGCATCAGCGGCGCGATCACGAGACTGGCGGGCAGCGCGATGCGCTCGGGAAAGGTCGCACCGACGATCTTCGGCGCGATTTCCGCGAATACGATGATCAGGAACGCGACGATGCCGGTCGCGATCGACAGCGCGAGGTTGTTACGGCCGAACGTGTGCAGCGCGAGCGAAGTGGTCAGAACCGGGATGATCGTGTTGAACAGATTGTTGCCGATCAGGATCACGCTGAGCAGCAGGTCGGTGCGGGTGAGAAGACCCTGCGTGGTTTTCGCGCCGAGCACGCCCTGGCCGGCGAGATGCTTCAGCCGATGGCGGTTGAGCGCCATCATCGCGGTCTCGGAAATGGAAAAGAAGCTGGAGCAGAGGAGAAGCAGGAAGACGGCGCCGATTTGCGCCCATAAGGGAATTTGGTCCACGCGTCGGAAGGGGCAGTGAAGGACAGGGATGGAAGGGAATATAGCAGAGGCCGGCGGCCGGGATGTGTCGTGCGCGGCATCGGGGCCGCGCGATCGGGCAAAAGAAAGGCAAAAAAAAACCGTGCACATGGTGCACGGTTTTTTCAAATCTGGTCGGGGTGAGAGGATTCGAACCTCCGGCCTCTACGTCCCGAACGTAGCGCTCTACCAGGCTAAGCTACACCCCGATTTTTGCTCTTCGGACTCTGCCGTCTTCGTGAAGATCGCTGCGTCGTCTCAAGCAAGAACGTAACTATAACGATGTTTTTTCTAAAAGGGAATACCTTGGTGAAGAAATTTTTTCGAGAGAAGGTATCGCGTCCCCTTCGCGTCGCGTTTACGACTGCCGCGACGTCGAGTACGAGCACAGCGCGAGCAGGCTTTCCTTGTAGATCGAATCCGGGAACGCGGCGATCGCGGCCGCAGCGGCCTGTGCTTCCTGGCGCGCGCATTCGAGTGTATGGTCGAGCGCGCCAGAACGCGTGATCGCATCGAAAATCGTATCGAAGCGGTCGGTGCCGCCTTGTTCGATCGCCTCGCGCGCGAGCGCCGACTGTTCGGGCGTGCCGCGTTCGATCAGATAGATGAGCGGCAGCGTCGGTTTGCCTTCGCGCAGATCGTCGCCGGCATTCTTGCCCATCGCTTCGGCCGTGCCCGCGTAGTCGAGCCAGTCGTCCATGATCTGGAATGCGGTGCCGATCCGGCGGCCGTATTCGGCCGCGGCGGCTTCGGTCGGCGCATCGGCGCCGGCGAGCACAGCGCCCAGGCGGGCCGATGCCTCGAACAGCTTTGCCGTCTTGTAGCGGATCACCTGCATGTAGCGCGACTCGTCGACGTCCGCGTCGTGCATGTTCAGAAGCTGAAGCACTTCGCCTTCGGAAATGATCGTCGTTGCTTCCGACAGGATTTCCATCACGCGCATCTTGCCGACACCGACCATCATCTCGAACGAGCGCGAATAGAGGTAGTCGCCTACCAGCACGCTCGCCGCGTTGCCGAACAGCGCGTTGGCCGTCTGGCGGCCGCGCCGCAGTTCGGATTCGTCGACAACATCGTCATGCAGCAGCGTGGCCGTGTGGATGAACTCGACGACGGCGGCCAGCACGTGCCGCTGGTGCGACGTCTCGCCGAGCGCACCGGCGACGAGCAACAGCAGCGCCGGACGCAGCCGCTTGCCGCCCGCACCGATGATGTACTCGGCGATCTGGTTGATCAGCAGCACGTCGGACGCGAGGCTTTGCCGGATAACGCGATTGACCTGCTCCATGTCGCTGGCGATCGGGGAGAGCAGGTGAGCGGCGCTGAGGGTGGGGGAGGCGGTGGACGACGACATGATGATCGAAATGGGTGATGCCGCGGATTATAAGTCGAATCCGCGATATCCCGGTCTGTCGGACGTGCCGGCATGGTGATTTTGGCCGTCCGGCCAGGGCTTGCGCGCGGCAATCGTGGATCGGCTTTGACTTGGGTGCTAACCCCATGTATAATCACGTGTTTTCCGCGCGTGGTGTGCGGAAAAATTGGATCCAGAGTGAGGTTCTCAATGTACGCGGTCATAAAAACCGGCGGCAAGCAGTACAAGGTTGCCGTTGGCGAAAAACTCAAAGTAGAACAGATACCGGCTGACATTGACGCTGAAATCACGCTCGACCAGGTTCTCGCAGTGGGCGAAGGCGAATCGATTAAGTTCGGTACGCCGCTGGTCAGTGGGGCTTCCGTCAAGGCCACCGTTGTGTCGCACGGTCGTCATGCCAAGGTCACCATCTTCAAGATGCGTCGCCGGAAGCACTACCAAAAGCACGGCGGCCACCGCCAGAACTACACTGAGCTGCGCATCGACGCGATCAACGCGTAAGCGCCTCGGTAAAGGAGCAATCAGATGGCACACAAAAAGGCAGGCGGCTCTTCCCGGAACGGCCGCGACTCCGAGTCGAAACGTCTCGGCGTGAAAGTGTACGGCGGCCAGGCAATCAATGCCGGCGGCATCATCGTGCGTCAGCGCGGTACGCGCATGCACGCTGGCGAGAACGTCGGCATGGGCAAGGATCACACCCTGTTCGCGCTGGTCGACGGTCACGTCAAGTTCGCGACCAAGGGCGCGGACAAGAAGCATCTGGTCATCGTTGTCCCGGCGGCTGCCTAAGTTCAGGCACCCACGGGCTTCGTAGCCGAAAGGCCCCGCAGTCTTCGCGGGGCCTTTTTTTATTTGGCCGCCGGGCGCATGTGCGCACCGGCGGCTGTCGCGAAACGACGCGCAATCGGCCGAACGGCAGATTGTTCAAGCGCGCCGGCGCGCGGCACAATAGCGGAAATACTGGTCGGAGTGACGAATGAAGTTCATTGACGAAGCACGAATCGAAGTCATCGCCGGCGACGGAGGCGATGGCAGCGCGTCGATGCGCCGCGAGAAGTTCGTTCCGTTCGGCGGGCCGGATGGCGGCGACGGCGGCCGGGGCGGCAACGTCTACGCGATTGCCGACCGCAACATCAACACGCTGATCGACTATCGTTACGCGAAGAAGCATCTGGCGCGCAACGGCGAAAACGGTCGCGGATCCGATTGCTACGGCAAGGGTGGCGACGACGTTACGTTGCGCATGCCGGTCGGCACGGTCGTGACCGACATGGACACGGGCGAGCTGATCGCCGACCTGACCGAACACGATCAGCAGGTGATGCTCGCGAAGGGCGGCGCAGGCGGTCTCGGCAACCTCCATTTCAAGTCGAGCACGAACCGCGCGCCGCGCCAGAAGACCGACGGCAAGCCGGGCGAACGGCGCATGCTGAGGCTCGAACTGAAGGTACTCGCCGACGTCGGTCTGCTCGGCATGCCGAACGCCGGCAAGTCGACCTTCATCTCGTCGGTGTCGAACGCGAAGCCGAAGATCGCGGACTATCCGTTCACCACGCTCGCGCCGAACCTTGGCGTCGTACGGGTCGGCCCGAGCAAGAGTTTCGTGATCGCCGACATCCCGGGGTTGATCGAGGGCGCCGCCGAAGGGGCGGGCCTCGGCCACCAGTTCCTGCGACATCTTCAGCGCACTGGCGTGCTGCTGCATCTCGTCGATTTGGCTCCGTTCGACGAAAGCGTCGATCCGGTCGCGGAAGCAACCGCGATCGTCGGTGAGCTGCGCAAGTACGACGAGGCGCTCTACGAGAAGCCGCGCTGGCTCGTCCTCAACAAGCTCGACATGGTGCCGGAAGACGAGCGCGAGGCGCGCGTCGCCGATTTCCTCGACCGTTTCGGCTGGGACGGCCCCGTGTTCGAGATTTCGGCACTCACGGGTCAGGGCTGCGAAGCGCTGTGCTATGCGATCTACGACTACCTCGCCGAGCATTCGGACGCCCATCGCGCGGCGGAAGAGGAAGATCTGGCCGCGGACGTGCGGTTCCGCGATGCGCCGCCCGTCGATGGCGGTGCGACGTCCGGCGACGACGTCTGAGCGGGGCCGGAACGCACCGGGCGTCGCGCCCGGTGCCGGAATTTAATCGCGCCCGGCCGGGCAGGCATCAGATACAGGAGACAGCGCACGATGCGTTCGATCATCGCGGATTCGAAGCGATTGGTGGTGAAGGTGGGTTCGAGCCTCGTAACCAACGACGGCAAGGGGCTCGATCATGCTGCGATCGGCCGCTGGGCGGCCCAGATCGCCGCGCTGCGCGCGCAGGGCAAGGAAGTGGTGCTCGTCAGTTCGGGCGCGATTGCTGAGGGGATGCAGCGGCTCGGCTGGAGCAAGCGTCCGCGCGAGATCGACGAACTGCAGGCTGCCGCCGCGGTTGGCCAGATGGGGCTCGCGCAGGTCTATGAAAGCCGCTTTACCGAGCACGATATCCGCACCGCGCAGATCCTGCTGACGCACGCCGACCTTGCCGATCGCGAACGCTATCTGAACGCGCGCTCGACGCTGCTCACGCTGCTGCGGCTCGGTGTCGTGCCGATCATCAACGAGAACGACACGGTCGTCACGGACGAAATCAAGTTCGGCGACAACGACACGCTTGGCGCGCTGGTCGCGAACCTGATCGAAGGCGACGCGTTGATCATCCTGACCGATCAGTCGGGGCTGTTCACGGCCGATCCGCGTAAGGATCCGAACGCAACGCTGGTCGCGGAAGCCAGTGCAGGCGCACCGGAACTCGAGGCGATGGCGGGCGGAGCCGGCTCGAGCCTCGGCCGAGGTGGAATGCTGACGAAGATTCTCGCGGCGAAGCGCGCAGCGCACAGTGGCGCGAATACCGTGATCGCGAGTGGCCGCGAAGCCGACGTGCTGTTGCGGCTGGCGGCGGGCGAGGCGATCGGCACGCAGCTGATCGCGCGCACCGCGCGGATGGCCGCGCGCAAGCAATGGATGGCCGATCATCTGCAGGTGCGCGGGCACGTCGTGATCGATGCCGGTGCGGTCGAGAAGCTGACGGCCGGCGGCAAGAGCCTGTTGCCGATCGGCGTGATCGGCGTGCAGGGCGCATTCGCGCGCGGCGAGGTGATCGCATGCGTCGGCCCCGACGGACGCGAAGTGGCGCGCGGTCTCACGAATTACAGCAGCGCGGAAACGAAGCTGATTCACCGCAAGCCGAGCGGCGAGATCGAGACGGTGCTCGGCTACATGCTGGAACCTGAGCTGATTCACCGCGATAACCTCGTGCTCGTGTAACCATTCGGCCAGAGCGTCGCGAGATATTAAAAAAGCCCGCGTTGTGCGGGCTTTTTGTTGCGACTGGCGGGGCAGGGCCGGTGGCCTGCGTCGCGGGTCAGCGCAGCTGGCTCATCGCGGTGCGGTGGAACCGGATGTTCTCGAGAATCTGCTGGGTCGTGCCCTGCGGCATCTTGTTCGAGCAGAAGTAGTCCTGGTACAGCGCCGAGTGGTACGCATTCAGCTCGCCGTTCTCGATGCGACGCCAGTCGTTCTCGACCGTGCGGTCCCAGCCGTCGTGATCCGAATTCAGGCCTGCATACTGACGCCATTCGTAGGTGTCGCAGCGGATGCCTTCGTAGTTCACGTTGCGTGCGCCGGCCGGGCTCGTGATGACGACCGCATAACGCACGACGCCGTCGGTACCGACAGCGAGCGACTTCGCATCGACGGAGAACTTGAGCGGCGTGTTCTGCGATACGTTGAACGGCAGCAGGTCGCCTGCTTGCGGAAGCGGCGGCAGCGTGTCGACCGGATTTTCCTTCCAGTTGCCTTGGCGGTCCAGCAGGTACACGAACTCGCTGTCGTCCTTGTTGGTCGGCGTCTTCGAATTCGCGCAACCGGCCAGCGTGGCCGCCGCGACAATCGATGCGAGCGCGAGAGCAATCGCTTTCAATATGCATTCCTCGTAAAAAAAGGGCGCGACACAAGGTCGCGCCCGGTCATGCAGTCCGACTCGTCATTTGCCGACGATCTCACGGGGCGGCATCTCGTCGAGCGTGCTCGCCTCCACTTCGATCTCCGAACAAACTACCGATGTGTCGACAATCGTCAGCGTCTGCTGGACCTGCGCACCGATGACGCGCGGATAGCGCGACGGACGCGGCCCACGCGGCTTTTCGGCTCGCTGCGCCGGGCGGCGCAGGAAGCGCGACAGTTCCGTCAGCGCCAACTGATAGACATCCCGCTTGAACTCGATCACCGCATCGAGCGGCACCCAGTACTCGTTCCAGCGCCATGCATCGAACTCCGGGTGATCGGTCGCGCGCAAGCAAATGTCGCAATCGCGTCCGACCATCCGCAGCAGGAACCAGATCTGCTTCTGGCCGCGGTAATGGCCGCGTACTTCGCGTTTGATGAACTTGTCAGGCACCTCGTAACGCAACCAGTCGCGGGTGCGGCCGATTATCTTGACGTGTTCCGGGTGCAGGCCGGTCTCCTCGTGCAGTTCCCGGTACATCGCCTGCATGGGGGTCTCGCCGTACTTGATCCCACCTTGAGGAAACTGCCAGGAATGCTCGCGGAGCCGCTTGCCCCAAAACACCTCGTTGCGCGCGTTCAAGAGGATGATGCCGACGTTCGGGCGAAAGCCTTCACGATCCAGCATACAACCACCTTCGAATCCTTTAAAATTGCTTTGATTATAAACAGATAACGGGCGCTGCGCACCGTGACGGAGCGAATCCGCGCGCGGGGCACCGGCTGATTCGTCCCTGATTTGTCTGCTACGTCATCTGCGCCATCGTCGTTCGTCGCGCGCAGCTTTTTCACCTTGAAACTTTTTCGGGCGCCCCGCCTGGGGGCGCCGTATTTGGAACCGTCCGCATGAAAGCTTCCCGTTTCTTTATCGGCACCCTCAAAGAAGCACCGGCCGACGCAGAGATCGTCAGCCACAAGCTGATGGTGCGCGCCGGCATGATCCGTCGCGTCGCCGGCGGCATCTACAACTACCTGCCGATCGGTCTGCGTTCGATTCGCAAGGTCGAAGCGATCGTGCGCGAGGAAATGAACCGGGCAGGCGCCATCGAGCTGCTGATGCCGGCCGTGCAACCGGCCGAGCTGTGGCAGGAATCGGGCCGCTGGGAACAGTACGGCCCCGAGCTGCTGCGCTTCAAGGACCGCAAGGACAACGACTTCGTGATCGGGCCGACGCACGAGGAAGTCATCACCGACATCGCGCGCAACCAGATCAAGAGCTACCGGCAGATGCCGGTGAACTTCTATCAGATTCAGACGAAGTTCCGCGACGAGATTCGTCCGCGCTTCGGCGTGATGCGCGGCCGCGAATTCATCATGAAGGACGCGTATTCGTTCGACAAGGACGCGGCCGGCCTGAACGAGTCGTATCGCAAGATGTATGACGCATACGTGCGCATCTTCACGCGCCTCGGCCTCGAGTTCCGCGCGGTCGCAGCCGACAGCGGCTCGATCGGCGGCAACTTCTCGCACGAGTTCCACGTGATCGCCGACACCGGCGAGGACGCGATCGCCTATTGTCCGACGTCCGAGTTCGCGGCGAACATCGAGGCGGCCGAAGCGCTGCCGCTGATCGCCCAGCGCGCGGCGCCGGCCGAAGCGATGGAAAAGGTCGCGACGCCCGGCAAGGCGAAGTGCGAAGCCGTCGCCGAATTGCTGGAGATCCCGCTCGAGCGCACGATCAAGTCGATCGTGCTGGCCACCGACAACGAAGGTGCCGAGCCGACCATCTGGCTCGTGATGCTGCGCGGCGACCACGACCTGAACGAGATCAAGGTGTCGAAGCTGCCGGGGCTGAAGAACCACCGCTTCGCGACCGAACAGGAAATCGTCGAGTGGTTCGGCACGCCGCCGGGCTATCTCGGCCCGGTCGGCACGAAGAAGCCGGTGAAGGTGATCGCCGATCGCACGGTTGCGAACATGAGCGATTTCGTCGTCGGCGCGAACGAGGTCGACTATCACATCGCGGGCGTGAACTGGGGCCGCGACCTTCCGGAGCCGGAAGTCGCCGACGTGCGCAATGTGAAGAAGGGCGATCCGTCGCCGGACGGCAAGGGCGAGATCGACATCTGCCGCGGCATCGAAGTCGGCCACGTGTTCCAGCTCGGCACCAAGTACTCGGAAGCGATGGGGGCGACGTTCCTCGACGAATCGGGCAAGCCGCAGCCGATGCTGATGGGCTGCTACGGCGTCGGCGTCACGCGCATTCTCGGCGCGGCCATCGAGCAGAACTTCGACGAGAAGGGCATCATCTGGCCCGAGTCGATCGCCCCGTTCGAGGTCGTGCTGTGCCCGATGGGCTACGATCGCAGCGACATGGTCCGCGAGGCCGCCGACAAGCTGTACGCAGACCTGACCGCCGCCGGCGTCGACGTAATCCTCGACGATCGCGGCGAGCGCCCGGGCGTGATGTTCGCCGACTGGGAACTGATCGGCGTGCCGCATCGCCTGGTGATCGGCGAGCGCGGCCTGAAGGAAGGCAAGATCGAGTACCAGGGCCGCCGCGACGCCGAAGCGACGCTGCTGCCGGCCGATGCGGCCGCGGCGACGGTGACGGAGAAGATCCGCGCCGCGCTCGCGCGCTAAGCGCTACAACCGGGGGACACGGTGGAATACACCTTCCTGTCGGCCACCGTGCTCCTCGTGCTGATCACGGATCCGCTCGGCAACATCCCGCTGTTCATCACGGCGATGCGGGATGTGCCGCGCGAGCGGCGCGTGAAGCTGATCCTGCGTGAAGTGGGGATCGCGTTCGTGATCCTGCTCTTCTTCATGGTGGTCGGCGACCGCTTCCTGCGGATGATGAGCCTCACCGACCTGTCGCTGCGGCTCGGCGGCGGGATCGTGCTGTTCCTGATCGCGCTGCGGATGATCTTCCCGCATCCGGATGGCGCGCTCGGCAGCGATCCGCGCGCGGGCGGGGAGCCTTTCATCGTGCCGCTCGCGATTCCGGCGCTCGCCGGGCCGTCCGCGCTCGCGACGGTGATGCTGCTGACGTCGCAGGCGCCAGGCAAGATGTTCGAGTGGGTCGGCGCGCTGACGGTCACGATGATCGTCTGCGCGATCACACTGGTGCTGGCTGAAAGGATTCAGGCGTGGCTCGGCGAGCGGACCGTCGCCGCATTCGAGCGGCTGATGGGCCTCGTGCTTGTCGCGATCTCGGTCGAGATGCTGCTGGCCGGTATTCGCGCGTTCGTGCACCAGTTGCAGCCGTAGCGCGGACGGTGTGGTCGACGAAAAAAAGCGGCGCTCCGGGAAACCGGAGCGCCGCTTTCTGTTTATATAGCGGGCAGGGCGGCGATCAGACGTTCGCGGTCAGTGCACGGATCGTCGGCAGGTTGCGCCAGTAGCCCTTTGCGTCCATCCCGCAGCCGAACACATAGCGGTCCGGCACCGAGAAGCCGCAGAAGTCGGGGTGCAGCGGTTTCGCCTTCGCGAGCGTCTTCTCGCACAGCACGGCGGACATGAAGCGCTTCGCACCCATGTCGAGGATGCGGTCGCGGATCGCGGCCATCGTCTCGCCTTCGTCGAGGATGTCGTCGAGCACGAGCACGATACGGTCTTTCACCGATTCGCGCGGCGCGACGCGCCAGTGCATCTCCGGGCTGCCCTGCGTCGTGTTGCGGTAGCGGGTCAGGTGGATGTAGTCGAACTCGAGCGGGAAATCGAGGTGCGGCAGCAGCATCCCGGTAAACACCGCGGCGCCGCCCATCACCGAGAGAACGAGCGGGAACGCGTCGCCGATGTCGGCGCGGATCGCGTCGGCCATCCGGGCGATCGATGCGTTGACGGCATCGGCCGAGACGATCTCTTCGGAGTGGTCGAAAATGTGGAGGGCTTCTTCGCGGTTCATGTGTTCTGGCGGGCAGTCGGTATACAAATAAGGATGAGGCAGAACGGCCGGCGCGCGCTACGGCAAAAACCCGCGCGCCGGCCGACGGGCGGAATCAGCGCATGCCGGGCATCATGCCCTTCAGGCCGCGCATCATCTTCTGCATGTTGCCGCCCTTCAGCTTCTTCATCATCGTACGCATCTGGTCGTACTGGTTCAGCATCCGGTTGACTTCCTGCACCGGCACGCCCGCGCCGGCTGCGATGCGGCGCTTGCGCGTCGCCTTGATGATTTCGGGTTTCGCGCGCTCGGCGGGCGTCATCGAGCTGATGATCCCTTCCATGCGGCGGATCTGCTTCTCGGCCTGGCCCATGTCGGCGCCGGCCGCCGCCTGCTGGAACTGCGCGGGCAGCTTGTCCATCAGCGACGACAGGCCGCCCATGTTCTTCATCTGCGAGATCTGCGCGCGGAAATCGTTGAGGTCGAAGTCGCCGCCCTTCTTGACCTTGTCGGCAAGCTTCTGCGCGGCCTGCACGTCGACGCCGCGCTGGGCCTCCTCGACGAGCGCGAGGATGTCGCCCATGCCGAGGATCCGGTTCGCCATCCGGTCAGGGTGGAACACCTCGAGGCCGTCGAGCTTCTCGGCGACGCCGACGAACTTGATCGGCTTGCCCGTGATGTGGCGCACCGACAGCGCGGCACCGCCGCGCGAGTCGCCATCGAGCTTGGTCAGCACGACGCCGGTGAGCGGCAGCGTGTCGTTGAACGCCTTTGCGGTGTTGACCGCATCCTGGCCGAGCATCGCATCGACGACGAACAGCGTTTCGGCCGGTTTCAGCGTGCCGTGCAGCGCGGCGATTTCCTGCATCATCGCCTCGTCGATACCGAGGCGGCCGGCCGTGTCGACGATCAGCACGTCATGGTAGTGGCGCTTCGCCCAGTCGACGGCCGCGAGTGCGATGTCGACGGGCTTCTGGTCCGGCGTCGACGGGAAGAAGTCGGCGCCGACCTGTTCGCTCACCGTTTTCAGCTGCATGATCGCGGCCGGGCGATACACGTCGCACGACACCGTCAGCACCTTCTTCTTGTACTTCTCGCGCAGCAGCTTCGCGAGCTTGCCGGCGGTCGTCGTCTTGCCGGCGCCCTGCAGGCCGGCCATCAGGATCACCGCGGGCGGCGTGACCGCGAGGTTCAGCTCGGCGGCCTTGCCTTCGTAGTTGCCGCCGATCACGGCGGTCAGTTCCTTCTGGACCACGCCGACGAGCGCCTGGCCCGGCGACAGGCTGCTGATCACTTCCTCGCCGAGCGCCTTTTCCTTGACCTTGGCGATGAATTCGCGGACGACGGGCAGCGCGACGTCGGCTTCCAGCAGCGCGAGACGCACCTCGCGGAGCATCTCCTGGGTGTTCGCCTCGGTAAGCCGGGCCTCGCCGCGCAGCGTCTTGACGACGCGCGCCATCCGTTGAGTGAGATTGTCGAGCATGGGGAGCGATGGACAGTGGGGCCCGAAGGCGCAACGGAACCGTACAAAGGGAGCCGTCGCGGGAAGGGGGCCTAGTGTAAACTTCGAACATGGATATTGTACTGTATGCCCTCACCGCATTCCTGTACGGCGGCCTCGCCGTCGCAGGCTGGCGCACGCACCGCCAGGGCGCGACCTCGCTCGTCGCGAGCGTGCCGGCCGTGCCGGTTCCGGCGTCCGCCGCGTCGGGGATGAGCGGGGCCGGCCGCGCGCTGCTGTTCGCGGCGCTCGTCGCGCACGGCGTGCTGCTGCACATGACGATTTTTCCGCACGACGCGATGATCTTCGGCTTCGCGTTCGCGCTGTCCGCGATGTTCTGGCTCGGCGCCGGCATCTACTGGATCGAGAGCTTCTTCTTCCCGCTCGACAGCCTGCGCCTGCTGGTGCTGCCGCTCGCGTGCGGCGCATCGCTGCTGCCGCTCGTGTTCGGCGGTGTGCGGGTGCTGCCTTATGCCGCAGCGCCGCTGTTCAAGATGCACTTCCTGATCGCGAACATCGCGTATGGCCTGTTCGCGATCGCCGCGCTGCACGCGGTCCTGATGCTGATGGTGGAGCGGCGCCTGCAGTCGCTGAGGAGCGGCGGGCGCGACGGGTCGACCGGCTGGATCGCGAGCTGGCTCGAAACGCTGCCCCCGCTGCTCACGCTGGAGAAGCTGCTGTTCCGCCTGATCGGCGCCGGCTTCGTGCTGCTGACGCTCACGCTCGCGTCGGGAATCCTGTTCAGCGAGCAAGTCGATGCGCGCGCGCTGCGGCTCGATCACAAGACCGTGTTCGCGGTGCTGTCGTGGCTGATGTTCGGCGGCCTGCTGGTCGCCCGCAAGACGTCGGGCTGGCGCGGGCGCGGCGCCGCGCGCTGGGTGCTCGTGTCGTTTGCCGCGCTGCTGCTCGCGTATGTCGGCAGCCGGTTCGTTTTCGAGGTGCTGCTGCACCGCTCCGTGGTTTGAACGCAGGTCTCAGATGCGACAGATTCTTCTCCTGATTCTTCTCTTCTTCGCGGGTTCGTGGCTCACGCGCAAGCTGCGCCAGGCCCAGGAGCACGCGCAGGCGCGCACCGGCCGCGGTGGCGGCTTCGACGGCGCACCCGGTTCCGGCAGCGCCGGGACGGCACGCCCGAACGGCGATGCGCGCTCGCTGCCCGAACCGATGGTGCGCTGCGCAGAATGCGGCGTGCATGCACCGAAGGGCGACGCCGTAGTCGCGGGCGGCGAATACTTCTGCAGCATCGAGCACGCGCAGCGACACGGCGCTCACGCGAGCGGCTACGACGCCCGATGAGCGACGCAGCGCTGCTGTCGGTCGACGCGCGCGGCTGGGTGCGCGAAGCGCGCCACGCGCCGTCGCCGAATTTCGAGGCGCGGCCCGCGGGCGCGGTGCCGACGCTCGTCGTCGTCCACAACATCAGCCTGCCGCCCGGCGAGTTCGGCGGCGATGCGATCGAGGCGCTGTTCCTGAATCGCCTCGATTGCGATGCGCACCCTTATTACCGGAGCCATCTGCGCGGCGTGCGCGTGTCCGCGCACTTCCTGATCCGTCGCGACGGCGAGCTCGTGCAGTTCGTGTCGTGCGACGAGCGCGCCTGGCACGCGGGCGCATCCGAGTTCTTCGGCCGGCCGCGCTGCAACGACTTCTCGATTGGCATCGAGCTCGAAGGCGCGGACGACGTGCCGTTCGACGCGGCCCAGTACGCGACGCTCGGCGTGCTCGCTCGCACGCTCGCCGCGCGCTACCCGATCGATGCGGTGGCCGGGCATTCCGACGTCGCGCCGGGCCGAAAGACCGACCCGGGTCCGCACTTCGATTGGCAACGCTTCGCACGCGATGCCGGCTTTTCCGCCGAATACTTTCCTTTCCGTCAGCACTGAGCGCAGGGTTTTTTGGACGGGGAAAGTTTTTTCTCCGACCAATGCCTTGCCGTGTCTGCGCGCGAGCGATGTCAAGACCTCCACCGCAAATTATCCGTTTTGACCTCGCTCGAATGTCCACTATACTTGGTGCCAGTTGAGCGGTTCTGTACTAGATATAGTGTGTGTCGCAGGGGAAACCCGAGCGGCGCCGGCCGGCGGGCAACGCCGGCGGACAGGGTTCTCAGGGCGGCGCGCCAGGCCGGGCGGTCCGGGCGTCGCGATCAAGCGCAGCGAACTTCGACGGGGCAGGGTACACATGACGAAGCACACGACCGGGACGGTTGTCGCGCATCGACCGAACCGGCTTCCCCGACGCATCGCTCGCCTCTTACCGCTCGCGCACTCCATTGCGCAGCGTTCGTTTTAATCCGCGGTTCTCTCCGCACCATCCAACACCAGGAGCTTTGCACATGCAAACCACCGACAACGCGACGTCCCAGTACGAGAGCGCCTCGAGCCGTCCGCTCGGCGGGACCGAACAGGGCGCGCAGGCGCTCGCGCCGCAGGCCACGTTCGCCGACTACAAGGTGATCCGCCGTAACGGCAGCGTGGTGTCGTTCGAGCCTTCGAAGATCGCGATTGCGGTGACCAAGGCTTTCCTGGCCGTCAACGGCGGGCAGGGCGCGGCATCGGCGCGCGTGCGCGAACTCGTCGAGCAACTGACGCACAACGTCGTGCGCGCGCTCGTGCGCAGCCGTCCGAACGGCGGTACGTTCCACATCGAAGACATCCAGGACCAGGTCGAACTCGCGCTGATGCGCGGCGGCGAACACAACGTCGCGCGTGCGTACGTGCTGTATCGCGAGAAGCGTCACCTCGAGCGTCAGCATGCGGGCGAGGAAGCAGCGGCCGCGGGCGGCGAGTCGAGCACCGGCATCAACGTCGTCGACAACGGCGTCACGCGTCCGCTCGACCTGAATGCGCTGCGCGCGCTGATCGTGTCGGCGTGCGACGGCCTCGGCACCGCGGTTAACCCTGACCCGATCGTCGCGGAAACGGTGAAGAACCTGTACGACGGCGTGCCGATGAGCCAGGTCTACGACTCGGCGATCCTCGCAGCACGCACGATGATCGAAAAGGATCCGGCGTACAGCCAGGTCACGGCCCGCATCCTGTTGCACACGATCCGTCGCGAGATCCTCGGCGAGGAAGTGGTTCAGGCCGAGATGTCGGCCCGCTACGCCGAATACTTCCCGCAGTTCCTGAAGCGCGGCGTCGACGCCGGCCTGCTCGACGACAAGCTGCTGCAGTTCGACCTGAAGCGTCTGGGCGAAGCACTCGACGCGAACCGCGACCTGCAATTCGGCTACCTCGGCCTGCAGACGCTGTATGACCGCTACTTCCTGCACGTCGACGGCTCCCGCATCGAAATGCCGCAGGCGTTCTTCATGCGCGTCGCGATGGGCCTGTCGCTGAACGAGATCGACCGCGAAACGCGCGCGATCGAGTTCTACAACGTGCTGTCGAGCTTCGACTTCATGAGTTCGACGCCGACGCTGTTCAACTCGGGCACCCACCGCTCGCAGCTGTCGTCGTGCTACCTGACGACGGTCGCAGACGATCTCGACGGCATCTATGAAGCGCTGAAGGAAAACGCGCTGCTGTCGAAGTTCGCCGGCGGTCTCGGCAACGACTGGACCCGCGTGCGCGCACTCGGCTCGCATATCAAGGGCACGAACGGCAAGTCGCAAGGCGTGGTCCCGTTCCTGAAGGTCGTCAACGACACGGCCGTCGCGGTCAACCAGGGCGGCAAACGCAAGGGCGCGGTGTGCGCGTACCTGGAATCGTGGCACCTCGACATCGAGGAGTTCCTCGAGCTGCGCAAGAACACCGGCGACGACCGCCGCCGTACGCACGACATGAACACGGCGAACTGGATTCCCGACCTGTTCATGAAGCGCGTGATGGAGGGCGGTGACTGGACGTTGTTCTCGCCGTCGACCTGCCCGGACCTGCACGACAAGTTCGGCGCGGAGTTCGAGAAGGCTTACACGGCTTACGAAGACAAGGTCGCGCGCGGCGAGATCAAGCTGTTCAAGAAGATCCCCGCGCAGCAACTCTGGCGCAAGATGCTCGGCATGCTGTTCGAAACCGGCCATCCGTGGATCACGTTCAAGGATCCGTGCAACGTGCGCTCGCCGCAGCAGCATGTCGGCGTCGTCCACTCGTCGAACCTGTGCACGGAAATCACGCTGAACACGAGCGACACCGAAATCGCGGTGTGCAACCTGGGCTCGGTGAACCTCGTCGCTCACCTGGTGAAGCAGGCCGACGGCAGCTACGCGCTCGACCACGACAAGCTGAAGCGCACGATCAGCGTCGCGATGCGCATGCTCGACAACGTGATCGACATCAACTACTACGCGGTGCCGAAGGCGCGTAACTCGAACCTGAAGCACCGTCCGGTCGGCATGGGCATCATGGGCTTCCAGGACTGCCTGCATCTGCTGCGCACGCCGTACGCGTCGGAAGCGGCCGTCGAGTTCGCCGATCGTTCGATGGAAGCGGTCTGCTACTACGCGTACTACGCGTCGACGGAACTGGCCGAGGAACGCGGCCGCTACTCGAGCTACCGCGGCTCGCTGTGGGATCGCGGCATCCTCCCGCAGGACACGCTGAAGCTGCTGACGGAAGCGCGCGGTGGCTACGTCGAGGTCGACACGTCCGAGTCGCTCGACTGGACGACGCTGCGTTCGCGGATCGCCGCGCACGGCATGCGCAACTCGAACTGCGTCGCGATCGCGCCGACGGCGACGATCTCGAACATCATCGGCGTGTCGGCATGCATCGAGCCGACCTTCCAGAACCTGTACGTGAAGTCGAACCTCTCGGGCGAATTCACGGTGGTCAACGAGTACCTCGTTCGCGACCTGAAGGAACGCGGCCTGTGGGACGAAGTGATGGTCGCCGACCTGAAGTACTTCGACGGCATGCTGTCGCGCATCGACCGCATCCCGGCCGACCTGCGCGCGATCTACGCGACCGCGTTCGAAGTCGACCCGACGTGGCTGGTCGAAGCGGCGTCGCGTCGTCAGAAGTGGATCGACCAGGCGCAGTCGCTGAACATCTACATGGGCGGCGCGTCGGGCAAGAAGCTCGACGAGGTCTACAAGCTCGCATGGCTGCGCGGTCTGAAGACGACCTACTACCTCCGCACGATGGCGGCGACGCACGTCGAGAAGTCGACGGTCGCACACGGCGCGCTGAACGCAGTGCCGACGGGCGGCTCGAGCAGCGGCGGCGCGCAAGGCGCGGCAGGCGGCTTCGGTGCGGCAGGCGGCGCAGCGTCGTCGTCGGGTGCACTCGACGCAGCACCGGCACTCGCGCCGGTCGAAGCAGACGGTCCGGTGTGCACGATGCGTCCGGGCGATCCGGGCTTCGACGAGTGCGAAGCCTGCCAGTAACGCGGCGCGCATGACCGGAAGAAGGTTCGGGCGGCGCGCACGGCAACCGATCGAGGTTGAAGTGTGCGCCGCTCTCTACTAAAAAAATGATAAGGAATCTGTAACGCGGCACTTGCGTTGCAGGCAGTGACAAGCGATCGAAACATCCCCGACGACGTCGCGTTTCGATCAGCGTTCGATGCGTCGAGCGCACCTCGCGATACATGCGTGACACGCGTCGCGCTCTGCATGAACGACGATGCGTTGCTCAAAGTGTTGTATCGAGGTCGCAACGCGAATCGAAAAAAGGATTTTTCGTGAGCGAACCCTTTTATCGCTCAGGAAAAGATGGTACAAACCGTTCTAAATTGATGGTGAGAATTTATGCTCAACTGGGATGACGAGAAGACTGCCGTAACCCCCGCGAGCGGAGCGCAGCAAAACACGATGCGCACCTCCGCAGGGATGGCTGTCGGACTGCAGGCTGCAACGCCTGCCGCCCATCAGGTCCGCGACATTTTCGAAGGCGATCTTGCGGTGCCGCCGCAAGCATCGGCTGTTCCCGCTGGCGCTTCCGAAGCGCGGGTCAATGTCGCCGACAAGCGCATCATCAACGGCCAGACTGACGTCAATCAGCTGGTGCCGTTCAAGTACAAGTGGGCGTGGGAAAAGTATCTGGCGGGTTGCGCGAACCACTGGATGCCGCAGGAAATCAACATGTCCCGCGACATCGCACTGTGGAAGGACCCGAACGGTCTCACCGAGGACGAGCGCCGCATCGTGAAGCGCAACCTCGGCTTCTTCGTGACCGCCGACTCGCTCGCCGCGAACAACATCGTGCTCGGCACGTATCGCCACATCACGGCGCCCGAATGCCGGCAGTTCCTGCTGCGCCAGGCGTTCGAGGAAGCGATCCACACGCACGCGTATCAATACATTGTCGAATCGCTCGGTCTCGACGAAGGCGAGATCTTCAACGCGTACCACGAGGTACCGTCGATCCGTGCGAAGGACGAATTCCTGATCCCGTTCATTCATACGCTGACGGACCCGGCCTTCAAGACGGGCACGCTCGAAGCGGATCAGAAGCTGCTGAAGTCGCTGATCGTGTTCGCCTGCATCATGGAAGGCCTGTTCTTCTATGTCGGCTTCACGCAGATCCTCGCACTCGGCCGCCAGAACAAGATGACGGGTGCTGCAGAGCAATATCAGTACATCCTGCGTGACGAGTCGATGCACTGCAATTTCGGCATCGACCTGATCAACCAGATCAAGCTCGAGAACCCGCATCTCTGGACCGCGGAATTCCGCGCCGAGATCCGCGAGCTGTTCAAGCAGGCTGTCGAACTCGAATACCGCTACGCCGAGGACACGATGCCGCGCGGCGTGCTGGGGCTGAACGCGTCGATGTTCAAGAGCTATCTGCGCTTCATCAGCAACCGCCGTTGCCAGCAGATCGGCCTCGATCCGCTGTTCCCGAACGAGGAAAACCCGTTCCCGTGGATGAGCGAGATGATCGACCTGAAGAAGGAACGCAACTTCTTCGAGACGCGTGTGATCGAGTATCAGACGGGCGGTGCGCTGTCCTGGGAATAACCCGCAGCAGCGAACCCGTCACATGATGGAGCAGCCGGCGGCCTCTCGGCCCCGGCCCAAGGTTTAGGAGCAAGAACGCCTGATGCAAAGCATGCCCGGTGCCTTAACGGCCCAACGACATGATCGGCACTTTGCGAACCCTTCAGTGGGATGGGCAAACTTCCCTCCGGAAAAAGCGGGCAGCCGTGTGGCCGTCCGCTTGATCAAGCGATTAGGGGTGGCGGCGCGAGGTGCGCCGGCTACCGACTTGATTTGGCGCGCGAGGCCATGGGGTCACGCGCGCCATACCGTATTCATTAGCGTAAGCGCGTGGTATCCGCGTACGCCGATGAATAGCCCGCTTCGAAGCGCACGTCCTGAACAGCGTCCGCGGGAAGCGGGTTTTGACGAAGGGTGTAGTTTGAACTGACTCTCATCTGAACCTGAAGGAGAACAACATGGCTACTGCCAAGAAAAAACCGGCTGCTAAGAAGGTCGCTGCCAAGAAGACCGTTGCGAAGAAGGCTGCTGCTCCGGCGAAGAAGGCCGCTGCAGTGAAGAAGGTTGCTGCGAAGAAGGTCGCGGTGAAGAAGGTTGCCGCGAAGAAGGCAGCACCGGCGAAGAAGGCCGCTGCGAAGAAGGTCGCGGCAAAGAAGGTCGCAACGAAGAAGGTTGCAGCCAAGAAGGTCGCTGCTAAGAAAGTCGCGGTGAAGAAGGTTGCCGCGAAGAAGGCAGCACCGGCGAAGAAGGCCGCTGCGAAGAAGGTTGCAGCCAAGAAGGTCGCAGTGAAGAAGGTTGCTGCGAAGAAGGCAGCACCGGCGAAGAAGGCTGCTGCGAAGAAGGCCGCGCCGGCGAAGAAGGCTGCTGCCAAGAAGGCTGCGCCTGCGAAGAAGGCTGCTGCGAAGAAGGCGGCTCCTGCCAAGAAGGCTGCGCCTGCGAAGAAGGCTGCTGCTGCACCGAAGGCTGCCGCACCGAAGGCCGCCGCACCGGCGAAGAAGGCTGCTGCTCCGAAGAAGGCCGTCGTGAAGAAGGCTGCACCGGCAACCACCGCGTCGACCGCATCGGTTGCGCCGGCATCGGGCGTGAAGACCGCGCTCAACCCGGCAGCGGCATGGCCGTTCCCGACCGGCAGCCGTCCGTAATCGCGGCTGACCCGTACCACCCGGACACTCACGCGGTGTCCGTGGGTTGAGTAGCGCTACTCAATCGGTCCCGCCATCTGGTTCAGGTGGCGGGATTTTTTTCGTCCGCATTCATGGATGAGTCGACCGGTTGCCGGACACGGACGAAAAAAAACGCATGTGCAGCTTCGCACATGCGTTCGACCGCGGCTTGCGCCGCGTGCTGAGGATGCTCGTTAGTGCGTGACGCGCGTGACGCCGCCGCTCGAGAGCAGTCGCACACGTTCGCCGGCGCGGAACATTTCGCCGCTCGCCGCTTGTGTGATCGAGCGCAGGTCGCCGTTGTCGAGGCGCACGGTGATTTCGACACCGTTCGCCGTGCTGAGGTTTTCGCCGACCGCGTTGCCCGCGACCGCGCCGACGAGACCGCCCGCGATGGCCGTCAGGATCGATCCCTTGCCGCCGCCGATCGCGCTGCCCGCGACCGCGCCGAGGGCACCGCCACCGAGCGTGCCGATCGCGCTGCCGCCGCCGTCGGACTGGATGCGCACGGCACGGACGCTTTCGACCGTGCCCATGCGGACGGTTTGTTCGCGCTGCGCCTGGCCGACGCTATAGACATCTGCCGAGCCCGGCGCCGTGAAGCAGCCCGCGAGCGTCAGCGTGGCCGTCAGCATCGCGGCGAGCGTGAGGGTTTTCTTGGTCAACATTTTTGCTCTCCCACAATATTCATTTGAGACTGTACCCGAAGGCAGCCTCGAAACGCGCGTCGATTTCGGCGCGCGTCAGTGCATAAGTTTGAGGCCCCTGGTGGGCGATCTTGATCGAGCCCATCAGGCTCGCGAGGCGGCCCGTGGTTGCCCAGTCGAGGCCGTTCTCGATGCCGTACAGCAGGCCGCCCCGGAAGGCGTCGCCGCAGCCGGTCGGATCGACGACACGCTCGGCTTGGACGGCCGGAATCTGTTCTTCGCCGTTTTTGTGAAGAATGGTGGCGCCGTGCTCGCCGCGCGTGATGATCAACGCTTGAACCCGGCTGGCGATTTCCTGTTCGGACCAGCCCGTCCTGTCGCTGACGAGCTTGCCCTCGTAGTCGTTGACCGCGACGAAGGTCGCGAGTTCAATGATGCGGCGCAGCGTCGCACCATCGAACAGCGGCAGGCCCTGGCCCGGATCGAAGATGAACGGAATGCCGGCTTTCGCGAATTGCTCGGCGTGCTGGACCATCCCGTCGAAGCCGTCCGGCGCGACGATGCCAAGCTTCACGCCCGACACTTCGTCGGCGCGGTTCAGGTGCGACTGCATCATCGCGCCCGGGTGGAATGCGGTGATCTGGTTGTTCTCGAGATCGGTCGTGATCATCGCCTGTGCGGTGTGCGTTTCGGGCACCACGCGCACGCTGGCCCTGGACAGGCCGAGGCTGTCGAGACGCTCGAGATAGCGATCGGCGTCGTTCGCGCCGACCGTCGCCATGATGCGCGCGTCGCCGCCGAGCATGTGCAGCGCGTAAGCGATGTTCCCCGCGCAACCGCCGAATTCGCGACGCATCGTCGGCACGAGGAAGCTCACGTTCAGAAGGTGAACCTGGTCGGGCAGGATGTGCTCGCGAAACCGGCCTTCGAAGGTCATGATGTTGTCGTAGGCGAGCGAGCCGCAAATCAGCGTAGTCAAGGCGTGCGTTCCTGTAGAGAGCAAAAAGAAGCGGCCGCCCGGCCGGTGCGCCGAGGCCGACGGGCCTCGCGCCGCAACGTCGGGCGGCAGCGGGTTACTTCAGTGCGGCGAGCGCTGCGTCGTAGTTCGGCTCGTCCTTGATCTCGCTGACGAGTTCCGCGTGAATCACCTTGTCCTGTGCGTCGAGCACCACGACCGCGCGGGCCGTCAGGCCGTTCAGCGGGCCGCTCGTCACGTCGACGCCGTACGCGTTCGCGAATGCGCGGGCGCCGCGGAACGTCGAAGCCGTCACGACATTCGCGAGGCCTTCCGTCGTGCAGAAGCGCGTGGCGGCGAACGGCAGGTCGCCGGATACGACGATCACGACCGTGTTGTCGAGCGACGACGCGGCTTCGTTGAACTTGCGGGTCGACGTCGCGCAGGTCGGCGTGTCGAGGCTCGGGACGATGTTCAGCACCTTGCGCTTGCCGGCGAAGCTGGCGAGCGACAGATCGGCGAGGTCCTTGCCGACCAGCTTGAAGTCGGGGGCTTGCGAGCCGACGGCCGGGAACGTGCCGGCGAGATCGATCGGGTTGCCACCCAGCGTAACTTTGCTCATGTTCGTGCTCCGAAATAGCGCGCCGCAGCGGCGCGCGGGTTGAGACGGCGCGCATGCGCGCCGCGGGGCGTCACGGATAAAAGATCTGGACGCGGAAATTCGAGGCGGGCGCGCCGTTCGTGTCGAGACGGACGACCATCGTCCGCGTCGTGCCGGGCGGCAGCCCGGCATCGATCGGCGTGCCCGGGCGGACGTAGTCGCGCGGCGCCAGCACGCGGCGCACGGTCACGTGATTCGTGTCGTCGAGCAGCGTCAGCTCGAGCGACGGGTAAGCGAGTGCGACGCGGTAGCGGTTCGTCAGCGGCACCTTCAGTTCCAGCACGCGCGGGCCGTCGAGCTGGCGCAGGTCGGCCGCGTCGAGCCGCAGGCCGTCGATCGCGCGCGGCGGCGCGACCGTGCAGCCGAGCGGCGCGCACGCTTGCCGGAACCAGCCTTGCGTAACCGGCCAGTAGATCATCGCGGTTTCGCGCTGCCACCACGCGAGTTGCGCGACGAGCAGCACTGCGAGCACGGCGGCGACGAGTCCGCCGAAAAAGCCGCCAAGCAGCCCGCGTCGCTGCGGCGCGCGCGTCTCGCGGGTCACGGCGAAGTGGGGGCGATCGTCATCGGCCAGTGCGGCGGGGAAGGGGACGGCCGGTTGGACGGCCGGTTGGTCGGCCGCTTCGCTGACGGCCGCCGCCGGTGCGGGGGCACCCTCGTCGGCATTGCAATCGTGTTCAGGGACGACTTGTGCTGGCGTGAATGCAAAGCGCGGTTCGCGCGGTGCGCGTTCGTCGTCGGGTACGGAGAAGTGCGCGTTGCCGACGGGTTCGTTCGCATCGGCCGCCGATGGTGTGTGCGCGACGAAGCGCGGTTCGCGCAGGTCGGGCTCGGCCGGTGGCGTGGCTCGCGATGTGCCGGATGAGTCGGTTTCGTGCCGCCCCAAATCCGGTTCCGCCGACGCGACGGTGTGCAGTTCGGCCGGAGCCGAGGCGATCGGGGCAGGCGTGCCGGACAGGTGGACGACACCGGCGTCGATGGCCGGCAGCGCGACGGGCACCAGCGGCTCGGTGCGCACGGTCTGCACGGTGTGCTGCAGGGACGGGTCGACGCCGGCATCGAGCCACGGCGCCCACATGTCCCAGCCTTCAGGCTGATAGTCGGAACGGGACGCCGGCTCGACCGGCGCGTCGGTAGCGAAGAGCCGCGCGGGCGCGGCTTCGTGTTGCGGTTCGGTGGCGGCCGGCCCGGCCGGAGCCGCTTCGGTCAGCGCCGGCTCGGGAACGAGCGACTGCGACGCGTTGAAGACCTGCTGGCAGTGTCCGCAGCGCACGAGCCCGTCATGCAGCGAGAGCTGCTCCTGCTGCAGCCGGAAGACGGTTTCGCAATGAGGGCAGCGCGTCGCAAGAAGCATGTCGAGCCGGGCGGCCTGCTGGCCAGAGTGAAGGACAGCGCTATTCTAATGGCTTTCCCGCCGCGTTCCGGCGAGGCATACCCAACCTTCGTGTTCGCGCCAGACCGAGATGTCGACGTAGCGCGCATAGACGGCCGCGACTTCGTCCGCCTGGCGCGCGAGCACGCCCGACAGCGCGATGTGCCCGCCCGGTTTCACCTTCGATGCGAGCATCGACGCCATCAGCTTCAGCGGATTCGACAGGATGTTGGCGACGACGATGTCGAATTCGCCGGGCGGGCACGCGTCGGGCAGCCCGTACGTGACTTCCGCGTGGTTGCGTTCGCTGTTCTGCCGCGCCGATTCGACCGCTTGCGGATCGATGTCGATGCCGACCACGGGGTTCGCCCCGCATTTCTTCGCGAGGATCGCGAGAATGCCCGAGCCGCAACCGTAGTCGAGCACGGACTGGCCGGGCTTCACCGACTGCTCGAGCCATTCCATGCACAGGCGCGTGGTCGGATGGCTTCCCGTGCCGAATGCGAGACCGGGGTCGAGTTCGAGGATCAGCGCATCGGGGTCGGGTGCGTCGTGCCACGACGGCACGACCCAGATCCGCTCGCCGATCGGAATCGGCTCGAACTGCGACTGCGTGAGCCGCACCCAATCCTGTTCCTCGACTTCGCGCACGTCGAACTTCGGCGTCTCGGCGACGCCGATCTCGTTCGCGGCCGCCGCGAGCAGCACGGCCGGCTCGTGATCGGGCGACAACAGCGCGATCACGCGCGAGTGCTGCCACGCGGTGCGTTCGGGGACGAGCCCGGGCTCGCCGAAGAGCGGCTGTTCGTCGGGCGTGTCGGCGTCGGCGTCCTCGACGGACACCGACAGCGCGCCGAGGTCGAGCAGCGCGTCGGACAGCGCCTCCGCATGCTCACGGGCCAGTTCGACGACGAGTTCGCGATAGCTCATGCTTACGCTTCTTCCGGTGCGACCTGCTGCTTCTGGGCGAGCCGGTGTTCGAGGTAATGGATGCTGGTGCCGCCTTCGACGAACTTCGAGTCGATCATCAGCTCGCGGTGCAGCGGGATGTTGGTCTGAATGCCTTCGACGACCATTTCCGACAGCGCGATGCGCATCCGGCGGATCGCCTGGTCGCGCGTCGCGCCGTAGGTGATCAGCTTGCCGATCATCGAATCATAGTTCGGCGGCACGAAATAACCATTGTATGCGTGCGAGTCAACGCGCACGCCGGGGCCGCCCGGCGTATGCCACGACGTGATCCGGCCCGGCGACGGCGTGAACTTGAACGGATCTTCCGCGTTGATCCGGCATTCGATCGCATGTCCGCGGAACTGGATGTCGCGCTGGCGCAGCGCGAGCTTCTCGCCGGCCGCGATGCGGATCTGTTCCTGCACGATGTCGACGCCCGTGATCATCTCCGACACCGGGTGCTCGACCTGCACGCGCGTGTTCATTTCGATGAAGTAGAACTCGTTGTTCTCGTACAGGAATTCGAACGTGCCCGCGCCGAGGTAGCCCATCTTCTTGCACGCGTCCGCGCAGCGGTCGCCGATGCGCTCGATCAGGCGGCGCGGAATGCCGGGCGCCGGCGCTTCCTCGATCACCTTCTGGTGGCGGCGCTGCATCGAGCAGTCGCGTTCGCCGAGCCAGATCGCGTTCTTGTGCGCATCCGACAGCACCTGGATTTCGATGTGGCGCGGGTTCTCGAGGAACTTCTCCATGTACACCTGCGGGTTGCCGAACGCACGGCCGGCTTCCTCGCGGGTCATGTTGACCGCGTTGACGAGCGCGGCCTCGGTGTGCACGACGCGCATCCCGCGCCCGCCGCCGCCGCCCGCTGCCTTGATGATCACCGGATAGCCGATCGCGCGGGCAATCTTCACGATCTCCTTCGGATCGTCCGGCAACGCGCCTTCCGAACCCGGCACGCACGGCACGCCGGTCTTGATCATGGTCTGCTTCGCGGTGACCTTGTCGCCCATCAGGCGGATCGTCTCCGGACGCGGGCCGATGAACGTGAAGCCCGACTGCTCGACGCGTTCCGCGAAGTCGGCGTTCTCCGACAGGAAGCCGTAGCCGGGGTGGATCGCCTCGGCATCGGTGACTTCCGCGGCGCTGATCAGCGCCGGCATGTTCAGGTAGCTCAGGTTCGACGGGGCCGGGCCGATACAGACGGCTTCGTCCGCGAGGCGCACGTACTTGGCTTCCTTGTCGGCTTCCGAGTAGACGACCACCGTCTTGACGCCGAGCTCGCGGCACGCGCGCTGGATGCGCAGCGCGATTTCACCGCGGTTGGCAATGAGGATTTTTTCAAACATAGCGAGTATTCGTCTCTTCGAGGGGCGCGCGAACGGCGCCTGGCGAGCATCGGCGGAGCGCGGCCGGACGGGCCGCGCGGCGGGCTTAGCCGATCACGAAAAGCGGCTGGCCGTATTCGACGGCCTGGCCGTTCTCGACGAGGATTTCCTTGATCACGCCGGCCTTGTCCGACTCGATCTCGTTGAGCAGCTTCATCGCTTCGATGATGCAGATGGTCTGGCCTTCCTTGACCGTGTCACCGACCTGGGTGAACGGGTCCGCGCCCGGCGACGGCGCGCGATAGAACGTGCCGACCATCGGCGAGGTCACGACGTGGCCTTGCGGTGCGGCGGGCGCGGCAGCGGCGCCTGCGGCCGGCGCGGCAGCCGCGCCTTCGGTCGGCAGCGCGACCGCCGGGGCCGGCGCGCTGACCTGCGGGGCAAATCCGCCCGTCGGCTGGACATAGACCGGCGGCGCGTTCTTGACGATACGCACCTTGCCTTCGCCTTCCGTCACTTCCAGCTCGGAGATGCCGGATTCGGAAACGAGGTCGATCAGAGTTTTCAGCTTACGAAGATCCATCGGGAATTCCCCTTTCAATACGTGAAAGCGCCGGTGGTACCGGCGCTGAATCTAGATCGCGAAATCAGCCGCGCGACGCGCCTTGCAGCTTGTCCAGCGCGTACTCGAGCGCGTACAGATAACCTTTCCAGCCAAGCCCGCAGATCACGCCTTCGGCCTGGTCGGAAAAGTAGGAGTGGTGCCTGAACGCTTCGCGGCGGTGCACGTTCGACAGATGAACCTCGACGAACGGGATGCCAACGCCGGCGATCGCGTCCCGGATCGCGACGCTCGTGTGCGTATACGCGGCGGGATTGATCAGGATGAAATCGGTCTGTTCCTCCCGCGCGGCCTGGATGCGGTCGACGAGCGCGCCTTCATGGTTGCTCTGGAACGACGACAGTTCGGCGCCGGCCTCCTGCGCCCGCGCGGCAAGCGCCTGATCGATCTGCGCGAGCGTGACGCGGCCGTACACCTCCGGTTCCCGGGTGCCGAGAAGGTTCAGGTTGGGGCCGTGCAGCACCAGCAATCGTGTCATGGTCGCTTCTATTTCTGCGGAATTGCGCGAACTTTAGCGCTATTTAGAGAAATTTGTCTAGTTTTGCCGAACGGCCGGGCGCGCGCGACCTGCAAGAATTACCGGTGCGGTCGCAAAGTGTCAGCGAAATCACGTGAAATTGCGGCGATCGACGCACAAATCGCCGCCAACGCGCAGGCTGCCGTTCAGGGCGATCACAACGCGTCGAGGGTCTTTTTCAGCTCGGCCGGTTGGATTTGTCCCAATTTTGTCTCGCGAATCTTGCCGGTTTCGTCGATGACGACTGTAAACGGAAGCGCGCCAGCGGCATTTCCAAAATTACGGGCCAGATCGGCGCCCGCATAACCGCTGACGAATACCGGGTAGTCGACCTTCACCTTCTGCAGGAAGTTCTTCACGTTCTGGTCGGAATCGACGCCGATTCCGATGAAACGGATTCCCTTCTGCTTGTATTGATGCGACAGCGCGACGAGCTCCGGCATCTCTTCGACGCACGGGCCGCACCATGACGCCCAGAAATTGACCACGACCTTCTGGCCCTTGAAGGAAACGAGCGACGCCGGCTTGCCATCGACGCCGGTCAGCGACGCGGCCCACAGCTGGTCGACCGGGCTTCCTTTCGCGGTGGATGCGGCGGGTGCGGCGACGGCGACACCGTCATCGGCGCTGCCGCCGCGGAACCAATGGCCGGCGGCGAGGCCGCCGGCGACGGCGGCGGCAGCAACCACCGCGAGCGCCAACATGCGTTTCATCATCATTGTTGAATCATTCCGGTTCGGAAGGGGCGTTGCCGGCCTCGAGGAGCGTGCGCAACGCGGCGGCGTCTGCGCGGGCGACCCGGCCGCGAGCGTCGGCCTTGACGGCGCCGCGCAGGTCGTCGCTCGCGTAGAGCGCGACGTGAATGCCGATCGCATCCACGTCGCGCCGCGGGCGCCACAGGAAGCTGAGCGTCTCGACGTCGGCGCGGCCGGCGAAATGCCGCGTTTCGGACACGTCGTACTGGACGTTCTGGTTCAGCAGGTAGATCGCGACGTCCTTCGGGTTATCGGTGAATATCTGAAAATGGATGTCCGAATGCACGTTCGCGGTGCCGTTGAGCACCGCGCCCGTCACGTACGGATTGAACTCGGCGAGCCGGCGCATCCAGTCGAGCGCGACCTCGCGCAGCCGGCGCAGTTCGTCCGGCTGCGTGTCGCTCTGGAACAGAGCGAGGTATTCGCGCAGTTCTTCCTCGATCAGGTCGTTATCGGGCAGCCATTCGCCGGCAACGCGCGTATCGCCGAACAGCTGGCGCGCGGCCTTGCGTTTCGCGCCGGCGTAATCGAGGCCGTCTTCCGCGATCAGGCGGGCGGCGGACTGGGCAATTTCCTCGCGGGCGCGCCGCGGGTCGACAAGAGGTTTGCGAGACATGATCCGGCAATCATACTCGATCGCCGCCACGGCCGAACGCGGTGCGCCCGCTTGCCGCCCGCCGCGCCGCGCGGTGTTCGGATCCATCGTTCGGGCCGCCGGGCACGGC
Source organism: Burkholderia diffusa (assembly GCF_001718315.1). Lineage (NCBI taxonomy): Bacteria > Pseudomonadati > Pseudomonadota > Betaproteobacteria > Burkholderiales > Burkholderiaceae > Burkholderia > Burkholderia diffusa. The sequence continues at coordinate 563,056 of NZ_CP013362.1, forward strand.
GGGCCGTCAGTTACAATGACGGTCTTTGTGTCGCGGCGAAAGTCGTTGGCCGGGCGGCCCGTCCGGCGTGCCGCAGACCATCTTTCCGAATCGACGGCGCCCGGCGGCGCGAAAGCATTCATCTATGCACATCCACATTCTTGGCATCTGCGGCACCTTCATGGGCGGTCTCGCTGTGCTCGCGCGCGAGGCGGGCCACACGGTGACGGGTTGCGACGCGGGCGTCTATCCGCCGATGAGCACGCAGCTCGAGGCGCAGGGCATCACGCTGATCGAGGGCTACGGCGCCGAACAGATCGATCTCAAGCCCGACCTGTTCGTGATCGGCAACGTCGTCACGCGCGGCAACCCGCTGATGGAGGCGATCCTCGATCGCGGCCTGCCGTATGTATCGGGCCCGCAATGGCTCGGCGAGCACGTGCTGGCCGGCAAGTGGGTGCTGGCGGTCGCGGGCACGCACGGCAAGACGACCACCTCGTCGATGCTCGCGTGGCTGCTGGAAGATGCCGGTCTGAACCCGGGCTTCCTGATCGGCGGCGTGCCGCTGAACTTCGGTGTGTCGGCGCGGCTGACGGATTCGAGTTTCTTCGTGATCGAGGCCGACGAATACGACACCGCGTTCTTCGACAAACGCTCGAAGTTCGTCCACTACCGCCCGCGTACCGCGGTGCTCAACAATCTCGAATTCGATCACGCCGACATCTTCCCGGATCTCGCCGCGATCGAGACGCAATTCCATCATCTCGTGCGCACCGTGCCGGGCGTCGGCCGGATCGTGACCAACGGCCGCTCGGACGCACTGGAGCGCGTGCTCGCGCGCGGTTGCTGGAGCGAGGTCGAGCGTTTCGGCGTCGACGGCGGCTGGCAGGCGTTGCCGGCCGAGGACGGCGTGCCGGTCGACGAACGTTTCGCGGTGTACTCGCAGGCCGAGCGCGTCGGTGAAGTCGCGTGGCAGGTGCAGGGCGACCACAACCGGATGAACGCGCTCGCGGCGATCGCCGCTGCGCGTCACGTCGGCGTGCCGCCCGCGCAGGCGGCCGCGTCGCTCGCATCGTTCCGCAACGTGAAGCGGCGCATGGAAGTGCGCGGCAGCGTGGACGGCGTGACCGTCTACGACGACTTCGCGCACCATCCGACCGCGATCGAAACGACGATAGCCGGCCTTCGTGCGCGCATCGGCCGCCAAAATTCCCGCATTCTCGCCGTGCTCGAGCCGCGTTCGAACACGATGAAGCTTGGTGTGATGAAGGCGCAACTACCGGCCAGCCTCGCCGACGCCGATCTGGTGTTCGGCTACGGCGCCCCGACCGGGCGTGACGCGCTCGGCTGGAACCTCGGCGACGCGCTTGCGCCGCTCGGCGACAAGGCTCGCGCGTTCGACGATCTCCATCTGCTGGTGAAGTCGGTCGTCGAGGCCGCGCGCCCGGGCGACCACGTGCTCGTGATGAGCAACGGCGGGTTCGGCGGCGTGCACCAGAAGCTGCTCGACGCGCTCGGGAGCCGTGCGTGATCCTGTACCTGCACGGATTCCGGTCGTCGCCGGAGTCGCAGAAGTCGCGGCTCCTCGCCGCGCGCATGGCCGAGCTGGGCCGCACGCACGAGTGGCGTTGCCCGTCGCTGTCGGTGTCGCCGCTCGAGGCGATCGCGCTCGCGGAGGCCGAGGTGGCCGGCGCGCCCGACGTGACGGTGATCGGCAGCTCGCTCGGCGGCTACTACGCAACCTGGCTCGCCGAGAAGCACGGCTGGAAGGCGGTGCTGCTGAATCCGGCGATCGTCCCGCAGCGCGATCTCGAGCAGTATCTGGGCGAACAGCCGCTATGGCACGGTGGTGGCTCGATCGTCGTCGAACGCCGTCACCTGCACGAGCTCGATGCGCTGCGCGTGGCGGCGATTTCGCGGCCCGAACGCTACTATCTATTCGCGGCGACGGGCGACGAAGTGCTGGACTACCGCGAGATGCTCGCCCATTACCCGGGCGCGAAAACGCGCGTGATCGAAGGCAGCGATCACGGAATCAGCGAATTTGCCGACTATGTCGACGACGTTCTCGCCTTTTGCGGCGAACGTACGTCATGAATCCGGCGTCATGCCGATCGAATTCCCATCATCTTGCGGCGCCGCCGATGCGGCGCCCGGCAGTCTGAACGAGAGTACTGAGTGAACGTTTTCTTCGAGGAATCGGGCAGTTTCAAGGCGGGCAGCGTGCTGTCGCGCCAAGGCGACGCATTTCAGGTCGAGTTGCCCGGCGGGCGGCGTGCGAAGGTGCGTGCGAAAGACGTGCTGATCGAATTCGAGAAGCCGGCCGCGAGCGAGTTGATGCAGGAAGCCGATTCGGCCGCGCAACAGATCGACCTGGATTTCCTGTGGGAGTGCGCGCCGGCCGAGGAATTCGCGTATACGGCGCTGGCCGCGGAATACTTCGGCGCGACCTACGGCCCGGTCGAGCGCGCGGCGCTGGTGCTGCGGCTGCACGGCTCGCCCGTCTACTTCCGCCGCAAGGGGCGCGGTCAGTATCAGCGCGCGCCGGAAGAGCAGCTCAAGATGGCGCTCGCGTCGCTCGAGCGCAAGCGCCAGCAGGCGCTCGTCCAGGCGCAGTATGAAGAGGAACTGAAGGCCGGCAAGCTGCCGGAAGCGTTCGCGGGCAAGGTGCTCGGGCTGCTGACGCGGCCGGACAAGAATGCGATCGAATACAAGGCGATGGAAGCCGCGGCCGGGGCGCGCGGCGTATCGCCGGCGCGGCTGATGCTCGACTGCGGCGGTATCGCGTCGCCGCGTGCGCTGCACGAGGCGCGCTTCCTCGCGGAATTCTTCCCGCACGGCACGGGCTTTCCGCCCGTCACGGTCGGCCCGCTGCCGGACGACCTGCCGCGCGCGGACGTCGAGGCGTTCTCGATCGACGACATCACGACGACCGAAATCGACGACGCGTTCTCGGTCGAGCACCTGTCCGACGGTCGCGTGCGGATCGGCGTGCACATCGCGGCGCCGGCGCTCGGCATCGTGCGCGGAGACGCGGTCGACGCGATCGCGCGCGCACGCCTGTCGACCGTCTACATGCCGGGCGACAAGATCACGATGCTGCCGGACGACGTCGTCGACGTGTTCACGCTGAAGGAAGGCGATTACCGCCCGGCGCTGTCGCTGTACATCATCGTCAACCGCGAGACGCAGGAGATCGTGGCGAACGAGACGCGCGCCGAACTCGTGTACGTGAAGAACAATCTGCGCCACAACACGCTCGACGAGCTCGTCAATGAAGAGACGCTCGCGGCCGGCACCGGCGACTACCCGCACAAGGACGACATCGCCGTGCTGTGGCCGCTCGCGCAGGCGCTGTTCGAGAAGCGCCAGATCGCGCGCGCGGGCTACGGCCTGAAGCGCGAAGTGCAGCGCAACACCGACTACAACTTCTACGTGGAAGGCGAGCACGTGACGATCACGCCGCGTCGCCGCGGCTCGCCGCTCGACCTGATCGTGTCGGAGCTCGCGATTCTCGCGAACTCCACCTGGGGCGCGTTCCTGCACGATCACACGGTGCCGGGCATCTACCGCTCGCAGCGCGGCTTCGGCGCGCCCGGCCCGAAGCGCACGCGCATGCAGACGACGGCCGCGCCGCACGAGGGCCTCGGCGTCGCGCAGTATGCGTGGAGCACGTCGCCGCTGCGCCGCTACGTCGACCTCGTCAACCAGTGGCAGCTGCTCGCGTGCGTGCAGCACGGCGTCACCGCGAAGCTCGCCGCGCCGTTCAAGCCGAAGGACGCCGACCTGTACGCGGTCGTGCAGGGCTTCGACGATACGTACACGGCCTACGCTGACTACCAGCGCCGGATGGAGTATTTCTGGTGCCTGCGCTGGCTCGCGCAGGAGCAGAAGAAGCAGGTCGTCGCGAGCGTCGTGAAGGGCGATCTCGTGCGCCTCGAGGAAATTCCGCTGCTGCTGCACGTGCCGGGCCTCGGTGTGCATGCGCGCGGCACGCGCGTGCTGCTCGAGGTGATGTCGCTCGACGAGCTGACGATCGAGGCGTCGGTGCGGCTGCTGAACGTGCTCGACGCGCCGACGGTGACGAGCGGCGACGCGGCCGACGACGAAGACGAGACCGAAGGCGGCGACGACACGCTGGTCGATGCGCAAGACGCGTCGGCGGAAGCCGAGGCCGAGGCACTGGCCGAAGCGGACGGCGCGGCCGAGGGCGGCGAGGCCGCGAGCGGCAAAGACCAGGAAGGCGAAGAGGGGCGCGCATCATGAATGCAGCCGCGTCCACGAGCAACGCCGACCGCTACGTGGTGTTCGGCAATCCGGTGGCGCACAGCAAGTCGCCGTTCATCCACGCGCAGTTCGCCGCGCAGACGGGCGAGGCGATCGTCTACGAGCACCGGCTCGCGCCGGTCGACGGTTTCGAGGCCGCCGTGCGCGCCTTCATTGCCGAAGGCGGCCGCGGCGCGAACGTGACGGTGCCGTTCAAGCTCGACGCGCATGCGCTGGCCGACACGCTGTCGCCGCGCGCGGCGGCGGCCGGCGCGGTGAACACGCTGCGCATCGAAGCCGACGGCAGCATCTACGGCGACAATACGGACGGCGTCGGCCTCGTGCGCGACATCGAATCGAACCTTGGCGTGTCGCTCGCGGGCGCGCGCATCCTGCTGCTCGGTGCGGGCGGCGCGGCGCGTGGCGTCGTGCTGCCGATGCTCGAGCGCGCGCCGCTGTCGATCACGATCGTGAACCGCACGGCGAGCAAGGCCGAGGCGCTCGTCGGCCAGTTTTCGCAGGCGGCGCACGATGCGGGCTGCGTGCTGTCGGGCGGCGGCCCGGATACCGTGCGAGCGGAACCGTACGACGTGATCGTCAACGCGACGGCCGGCAGCCTCGACGCGGCGGTGCCGGAGTGCGACGCGGCCGCGTTCGGCGCGCACACGCTCGCATACGACATGATGTACGGCGCGCAGCCGACCGTGTTCATGCAGCACGCGGCGTCGCTCGGCGCGCGCACGGCCGACGGGCTCGGCATGCTGGTCGAGCAGGCGGCCGAATCGTTCTTCATCTGGCGCGGCGTGCGGCCGGACGGCGCACCGGTGCTGGCCGCGCTGCGCCAGGCGCTCGCGGCGGCCTGAGCCCGGAGCGCGGGAGGTGGTGGCGGTAAGCAGCACGCAGCGCACGCGGACGGTCAGCCCGACGCGCTGGATCGTCTATGCCGGCTCCGTGTTCGCGGGCGCGTGGCTCGCGACGCAGCTGTTCTATCTCGCGCAGATTGCGCTGTGGTCGTTCATCAATCCAGGTTCGACCGCGTTCATGCGGACCGACGCATGGTGGTTGTCGCGCGACAATCCGCCCGCGCGGATCCAGCACCAGTGGGTGCCGTACGACCAGATCTCGCGCAATCTGAAGCGCGCGCTGATCGCGTCGGAGGATTCGACCTTCGCGACCAACAACGGCTACGACGTCGACGCGATCCTGCAGGCGTGGGAGAAGAACAAGGCGCGCGGACGGATCGTCGCGGGCGGCTCGACGATCACGCAGCAACTCGCGCGCAATCTGTTCCTGTCGCGCGAGAAGAGCTACATCCGCAAGGGGCAGGAACTCATCATCACGTGGATGCTCGAGACGGTGCTCGACAAGGAGCGGATCTTCGAGATCTACCTGAATTCCGTCGAATGGGGCCGCGGCGTGTACGGAGCCGAGGCCGCCGCCCGCTATTACTACAGGATTCCCGCGAGCCGGCTCGGCGCGTGGCAGTCGGCGCGTCTCGCGGTGATGCTGCCGAAGCCGCGCTGGTTCGACGCGCATCGCGGCTCGGCCTATCAGGCGCAACGCGCGGCCGTGATTGCCCGCCGGATGGGCGCCGCCGAACTTCCGCAATCGCAATGAGCGGCGCGAGCGCGCCGTCACATTGTCCGTTCCGTCGCCGGCGCGCCATTGGTGCGCTGCAGCGCATTCGTGTCAGCTGCATTTCGGGACACATCCGTTAGACGAATTCGTCTATTTCGCTTTACCGAGCAATGCCCGCCCGTCGGGGATTTTGTTTGCCGATATGGCACGAAATCCCACGCGGTTTTAGCGTTTCCGGGTAAACGCGAAAGCAATTGAAAGGCGGCTGAAAAACAATGGTTCGCAAAACGAAGCATTTCTGAAAGGTGTGCGCCGCACCGAGCGTCGATCAAATATTTCCAAATTTTTCAAAGCCGACCCGCTCACGTATATTGGCCAGCGCCTCGGCTTATCGGCCGCAATCGAGGCGGGGGGCGGCTTACCCGGCTGCTCGACATAAGAAACATTCGAGAGAAGGAAAGCAACGATGCCAGCGAGCAAAGCGAAGCTGTTGTTGGGGGTTGTGTTCTCTTCGCTGATTCTGTCGGCCTGCAACGACGACGTGACTTCGTCCTCGGCAGCAGGTACCGACAACTCAGCCGATCCCGCCGCTCAAGTGGACAGGCCGTACAACGATCCCAACAGTTATTCGTCGAGCGCGACCGCGTCGCTCGACGCGTCCGCCGCGGTCGAAAAGGCCGCCGTCACCCATCACCAGATCACGCTGAACGGCAAGACGATTCGCTACACGGCCACCGCCGGCCACCTCGTCGCGCGCAATCCGCAGACGGGCGCGCCCGAAGCATCGTTCTTCTACGTCGCGTACACCGCCGACAATCAGCCCGCGGCCAAGCGGCCCGTCACGTTCCTGTACAACGGCGGCCCCGGCTCCGCATCGGTGTGGCTGCATCTCGGCTCGTTCGGTCCGAAACGGATCCAGACGGGCGACCCGAATGCGAACACGTCGACCTTCCCGTTCGTCGACAACGCGGAAAGCCTGCTCGATACGACCGACCTCGTGTTCGTCGATGCGATCGGCACCGGCTTCTCGGAGGCGATCGCGCCGAACACGAACCAGACGTTCTGGGGTGTCGACCAGGACGGCGGCGCGTTTCGCGACTTCGTGACGCGCTACATCGCCGTGAACCAGCGCGACGCTTCGCCGAAATACCTGTTCGGCGAGTCGTACGGCACGCCGCGCACCGACGTGCTCGCGAACCTGCTCGAGACGGCCGGCGTGAAGCTCGACGGCATCGTGCTGCAGTCGTCGATCCTGAACTACAACGCGAACTGCGACATGGCGAGCGACTATGTCGGCAACTCGAACAACGGGGCGAGCCCCGTGAGCTGCGCGGGCTTCGTGCCGTCGTACGGCACGGTCGGCGCGTACTACCAGCTCGACAACCCGAACCCGACGAGCCTGCCGCAATACGCGGACCAGATGCGCCAGTTGACGGCAGGCAGCTACGCGCCCGCCGTGAACGCTTATCTCGCGAGCCACACGCCGCCGACGACGACGCTCGTCACGACGATGGTGAACTCGACCGGCGTGAAGCAGGCGCTGTGGAACGCGGACTTCAACGTCGTCCCGACCTTCTTCGACAACAGCTTCCAGGTATCGCTGATTCCGGGCACGCTGATCGGCCGCTACGACGCGCGCGTGAACGTGCCGTCGTCGAGCCCGCTCGCGGCGGACGGCGACCCGTCGAGCACGTTCATCACGAAGCCGTTCACCGACACGATCGGCAGCTACCTGCCGAACGTGCTCAAGTACAGCGCGCAGTCGGCGTATTCGGTCAGCAGCAATGCGATCCAGACCTGGGACTGGACGCACGACGGGCTCGCGATGCCGGACACGATTCCCGATCTTGCGGCTGCGCTGACGCTGAATCCGTCGCTGAAGGTGCTGTCGCTGAACGGGTATCACGACATCGCGACGCCGTTCTACCAGACCGAGCTCGATCTCGCGCGACTCGGCTCGCAACCGAACCTGACGATCAAGGACTATCAGGGTGGACACATGGTCTATCTCGACGATACGTCGCGTCCGCAGGAGAAAGCCGACCTCGTGACCTTCTACAACGCGGCCGCGCACTGATGCGATGTGCGGGCCTGGCGACGCGCGCCCGTGGCGGCGCCGTTCGCCGGCCGTCGACGACCTCATTCCAGACTGGAGCCTGACATGAAGAAACGTTTCATCGTCGTTGCCGCGGCGCTCGCATGCGCCGGCGTTGCAGCATCCGCATCGGTATCCGCGTTCGCGCAGGCGAGCGACACCGCCGCCCCGGCGCGCGCGCGCCAGGCGCAGCTCGGCGATCCATACGTGCCGCCGGCCGCGCGCAAGCCGACCGCCGGCACGCAGACGACGGGCGCCGCGCTGCACGCGCAGGTGGTGCGCAAGCTCGCGCGGCAGTTCGGCGCGGCCGATACGCAGAACACCGGTTCGATCACCGAAGCACAGGCGCGCGCGGCCGGCCTCGGCTATGTCGCGAATCACTTCCGGCAGATCGATGCGAGCGGTAGCGGTCGCGTGTCGTTCTCCGACGTGCAGCGCTACATGCAGGCGCGCAGCACGAACCAGCAGTAAGCGCGGCACGCATGCCTAACGGGGGCGGAACCCGCGACGCGTCGGGTTCCGCCCCCGTGCGCATGGCGCGGCCGTTTCGCGACGACCGCCGAAGCCTTTTGCCAGTTTTCTCATTATCTGGACAACGCATTCAAATATTGGAGACGAGTGCGTGCGCTCCTACAATCCGAAGCACATCGACAGCTTCGGACCCACGCATCGCGCGGCGCCCGACGCATACGGAGACACATTCCATGAAGTTCGCCGGGCGCTTTCCTCGGTGCATCGACCGCCGCGTTGCCGCGACGCCCGACCTCGTTCCGGCGTCGCAACAGCGGCTTCACCGATTCCGTTGAAGAAGCCCGTTCCATGACCAAGATGCCCGATTCCCTTGCTCTCGACGCCCGGCGCGCGACGCCGGACGATGCGCCGCTTACCGACACCATCGGCGCGACCAGCACGCCGCTCGACCTCGCCGCGCAGCAGGCCGGCACGCAAACGCTGTTGCGCGGTCTCGCGATCCTCGAAGCGATCGCGAACGGCGCGCGCGACATGCGTGCGATCGGCGCCGCGCTCGGCACGACGCGCAGCACGACGCACCGTCTCGTCAGCAGCCTCGTGCAGGCGCGCTACCTGCGCCAGGTGCAAGGCGGCTACCTGCTTGGCCCGAAGCTGATCGAGCTCGGCACGATCGCGCTCGAACAGATGCCGCTCACGGCGGTCGCACGGCCGCACCTCGAGGCGCTCGCCGAAGCGACGCTCGACACGATCCACCTCGGCGTGCGCGACGGCGACGACGTGCTGTACATCGACAAGATTCCCGGCACGCGCGGTCTCGAGATGCGCTCGCGTGTCGGCCACCGGATGCCGCTCGCATCGACCGGCATCGGCAAGGCGATGATGCTCGACCTCGATCCGGACCTGTGGCGCTCGCTGTTCGAAGCTGCGCGGCGCGCGCTGGCCGGCGTCAACTTCAAGCCGGACAACCGGCCCGAGACGAGCGCGTTCCTGCAGCGCATGGCGCATTACGCGGCCGGCGGCTACACGTTCGACCTCGAGGAGAACGAGGCGTCGATCCGTTGCGTGGCCGCGCCGATCCGCGACGCGTCGGGCGCAATCGTCGCGGCCGTATCGGTCGCGAGCACGATTCCGTACATGCCGCACGACCGGATGGACGAACTGATTCCGCTCGTGCAGCGCGAAGCGCGAGCCATTTCCGCGGAACTGGGCTGGAGCCCGCCGCAGGGTACCCGCAGGATCAAACGATGACCAATTCGACCCGGATCGTTCCGGACGCCAACTCCGCCAACCCGTCGCTGATCGCGCTCGACTGGGGTACGACGTCGCTGCGCGCGTATCTGTTCGACGCGCACGGCGCGCTGCTCGACACGCGCAGCCGTGCCGCGGGCGTGATGCATGTGCCGGCCGGCGGCGCGCGCGCCTTCGACGTCGTGTTCGAGGAAGCGTGCGGCGACTGGCTCGACCGCGCGCCTGGCGTGCCGGTACTGGCGGCCGGGATGGTCGGCAGCGCGCAGGGCTGGCGCGAGGCGCCGTACGTCGAGGTGCCGGCCGGCGCCGACGCACTCGTCGCGGGGCTCGTCACGGTGACGACGGCGCGCGGCACGACGGTGTCGATCGTGCCGGGCGTGATCGCGACGGGCGAATTGCCCGACGTGATGCGCGGCGAGGAAACGCAGATATTCGGCGCACTCGCGAACGATCCCATGCTTGATGCAGATCGTTCAGGGGTACTGATCGGCTTGCCGGGCACGCATGCGAAGTGGGCATGGGTGAAGGACGGGCTCATCGAGCGCTTCCAGACCTTCATGACCGGCGAGTTGTTCGCTGCGCTGCGTGATCACACGATCCTCGGCCGCACGATGCGCACGAGCGCCACGCCCGACCGCGCGGCATTCGTGCGCGGCGTCGCGGTGGCCCGCGGCGCGCAGCGCGCGGGCCTGCTCGCGACGATCTTCAGCACGCGCACGCTCGGCCTGACCGACCGGCTCGCGCCCGATGCGCAGGGCGATTACCTGTCCGGGCTGCTGATCGGCCATGAGCTGAACGCGCTCGACGCGATGCTCGCGGAGCGCGGTGTCGCGCTCGCGAACCAGCCGCTGCTGCTGATCGGCGACGACGGATTGTGCGCACGCTATGTCGACGCGTTGAACGTATTCGGCTGCACGCATGCGCGCGTCGTCGCACAGGCGACCGAGCGCGGCTTGTGGTGGATCGCGTCGCGCGCCGGGCTCGTGCGTGCGGACGGCGAGCCCGTCTGCGCCGACCAATGAACAGATTGAAGAGGAACCACGGATGTCGTCCGACCTTACGTTGCCCGCACCGTACACGCCGCACGCCGCGCTGATGCGCGCGTTCGACGCGTGTCCGCTGATCGCGATCATGCGCGGCATCACGCCTGACGAAGCAGCCGAGCACGGCCTCGCATTGCACGAAGCGGGCTTCCGGATCGTCGAGGTGCCGCTCAACTCGCCCGACCCGTTCGCCAGCATCGCGGCGCTGCGCCGCGCGTTGCCCGACGACATGATCGTCGGCGCCGGCACCGTGCTGCGCGCCGAATTCGTCGACCGCGTGCGCGACGCCGGCGGCACGCTGATCGTGATGCCGCACAGCGACGCGACCGTGATCCGCCGCGCGCGCGAGTGCGGGCTGGCCAGCGCGCCGGGCGTCGCGACGCCAACCGAGGCGTTCGCCGCGCTCGCGAACGGCGCCGACGTGCTGAAGATGTTCCCGGCCGAGCAACTTGGCGTGTCCGTCGTGAAGGCATGGCGCGCGGTGATCGACCGCGCGGTGCCGCTGATTCCGGTCGGCGGAATTTCCCCGGACAACATGCAGCCGTTCCTCGCGGCCGGAGCCAACGGGTTCGGGCTCGGGTCGGCGCTGTATCGCCCCGGCCAGTCGGCGGACGCGACCGCCGCGAACGCGCGCGCGTTCCAGGCCGGCTTGCGCGTCGCGCGCGGTGGAGCCGCATGATGGGCCGCCTCGCGGGCAAGGTCGCGATGGTGACGGGTGCGGGCCGTGGCATCGGCGCCGCGATCGCGCGTGCGTTCGTGCGCGAAGGCGCGGCAGTTGCGCTCGTCGATCTCGACTTTCCGCAGGCGCGGCACACGGCCGCCGCGATTGCACACGAATACGACGGCGCGCGCGCGTTGCCGCTGCAGGCGGATGTCGCACGGCAGGAGTCGGTGCGCGACGCGCTTGCGCAGACCGAAGCCGCATTCGGCCCGCTCGACGTGCTCGTGAACAACGCGGGCATCAACGTGTTCGCCGATCCGCTGACGATGACCGACGATGACTGGCGGCGCTGCTTCGCGGTCGATCTCGACGGCGTGTGGCACGGCTGCCGCGCGGCGCTGCCGGGGATGGTCGAACGCGGTCGCGGCAGCATCGTGAACATCGCATCGACGCATGCGTTCCGGATCATCCCGGGCTGCTTTCCGTATCCGGTCGCGAAGCACGGCGTGCTGGGCCTCACGCGTGCGCTCGGCATCGAATACGCGGCGCGCAACGTGCGCGTGAACGCGATCGCGCCCGGCTATATCGAGACCCAGCTCACGCGCGACTGGTGGGACGCGCAGGCCGACCCGGCCGCGGCGCGCGCCGAGACGCTCGCGCTGCAGCCGATGAAGCGGATCGGCAAGCCGGAGGAAGTCGCGATGACGGCCGTGTTCCTGGCCTCCGACGAGGCGCCGTTCATCAATGCCGCGTGCATCACCGTCGACGGCGGGCGCGCGGCGCTGTACCACGACTGACGCAACGATTCGAAAGACCGCACGTGCGACGGCCGCGCGCACGCTGCGTCGAAACCAACAAGCGGCTGCATTCCGTTCGATGAAGACAAGGAGACACTGGAGATGAAACGCAGAACCTTCGTTACGCTGGCCGCAGCGGCGGCAGTGGTGATCGGCAGCCCGGTCGCGCACGCGGCCGACCCGGTCAAGATCGGCTTCCTGGTGAAGCAGCCGGAAGAGCCGTGGTTCCAGGACGAATGGAAGTTCGCCGAGATCGCGGCGAAGAACAAGGGCTTCACGCTCGTGAAGATCGGCGCGCCGTCGGGCGAGAAGGTGATGAGCGCGATCGACAACCTGTCCGCGCAGAAGGCGCAGGGCTTCATCATCTGCACGCCCGACGTGAAGCTCGGGCCGGGCATCGTCGCGAAGGCGAAGTCGCACAACCTGAAGATGATGACGGTCGACGATCGCCTCGTCGACGGCGCGGGCAAGCCGATCGAGGCGGTGCCGCACATGGGCATCTCCGCGTACAACATCGGCAAGCAGGTCGGCGACGGCATCGCGGCCGAGATCAAGAAGCGCGGCTGGGACATGAAGGACGTCGGCGCGATCGACATCACCTACGAGCAACTGCCGACCGCGCATGACCGCACGAGCGGCGCGACCGACGCGCTGGTGGCAGCCGGCTTCCCGAAGGCGAACGTGATCGCGGCGCCGCAGGCGAAGACCGACACCGAGAACGCGTTCAATGCGGCGAACATCGCGCTCACCAAGAACCCGCAGTTCAAGCACTGGGTCGCGTACGGCCTGAACGACGAGGCCGTGCTTGGCGCGGTGCGCGCGGCGGAAGGACGCGGCTTCAAGGCGGACAACATGATCGGCATCGGCATCGGCGGCTCCGATTCGGCGCTCAACGAATTCAAGAAGCCGCAGCCGACGGGCTTCTACGGCACCGTGATCATCAGCCCGAAGCGCCACGGCGAGGAAACCTCGGATCTGATGTACGCATGGATCACGCAGGGCAAGGCACCGCCGGCGCTGACGCTGACGACCGGCATGCTCGCGACGCGTGACAACGTGTCGAAGGTGCGCGAGGAGATGGGGCTCGCATCGAAGTAAGCGGCCCGCCGGCTGCCGCGGCGATGCGGCGGCCGGCGATCGATGGAATTGCAAGTGGGGAGACGACGTGTCAGCGGCACTGCGTTTTGACAATATCGGCAAGGTATTTCCCGGCGTGCGCGCACTCGACGGCATCTCGTTCGACGTGCACGCGGGCGAGGTGCATGGCCTGATGGGCGAGAACGGCGCGGGCAAGTCGACGCTGCTGAAGATTCTCGGCGGCGAATACCAGCCCGATGCGGGCAGCGTGCTGGTCGACGGCCAGCCCGTGCATTTCTCGAGTGCGGCCGCGTCGATCGCGGCCGGCATTGCGGTGATTCACCAGGAACTCCAGTACGTGCCCGACCTGACGGTCGCGGAGAACCTGCTGCTCGGCCGCTTGCCGAACGCGCTCGGCTGGGTGAAAAAAGGCGAGGCGAAGCGCCACGTGCGCGAGCGGCTCGCGGCGATGGGCGTCGATCTCGATCCCGACGCGAAACTCGGGCGGCTGTCGATCGCGCAGCGGCAGATGGTCGAGATCTGCAAGGCGCTGATGCGCAACGCGCGCGTGATCGCGCTCGACGAACCGACGAGCTCGCTGTCGCACCGCGAGACCGAGGTGCTGTTCAAGCTCGTCGACGACCTGCGCGCGCAGGGTCGCGCGCTGATCTACATCTCGCACCGGATGGACGAGATCTACCGGTTGTGCGATGCGTGCACGATCTTCCGCGACGGGCGCAAGATCGCGTCGCACGAATCGCTCGCCGACGTGCCGCGCGAGCGGTTGGTCGCCGAGATGGTCGGGCGCGAGATCGCCGATATCTATCACTACGCGCCGCGTGCGCTCGGCGACGTGCGGTTTTCCGCCGAAGGCGTCGACGGCCCCGCGTTGCGCGAACCCGCGAGCTTCTCGGTGCGCGCGGGCGAGATCGTCGGCTTCTTCGGGCTGGTCGGCGCGGGCCGCAGCGAACTGATGCGGCTCGTGTACGGCGCGGACCGCCGGCGCGCGGGCGCGCTGACGCTCGACGGCAAGCGCATCGACGTGAAGCGCACCGGCGACGCGATCCGCCACGGCATCGTGCTGTGCCCGGAGGATCGCAAGGAGGAAGGGATCATCGCGATGGCGTCGGTCGCGGAGAACATCAACATCAGCTGCCGCCGCCATTCGCTGCGCGCGGGGCTGTTCATCGACCGCAAGACCGAGACCGAAACGGCCGACCGCTTCATCCAGCGGCTGAAGATCAAGACGCCGAACCGGCGGCAGAAGATCCGCTTCCTGTCGGGCGGCAATCAGCAGAAGGCGATCCTGTCGCGCTGGCTCGCGGAGCCCGACCTGAAGGTCGTGATCCTCGACGAGCCGACGCGCGGCATCGACGTCGGCGCGAAGCACGAGATCTACGACGTGATCTACCGGCTCGCGGAGCGCGGCTGCGCGATCGTGATGGTGTCGTCGGAATTGCCGGAAGTGCTCGGCGTGTCCGACCGCATCGTCGTGATGCGAGAAGGCCGCATCGCGGGCGAGCTGCCGCGCGAGCAGGCGAACGAGCATGCGGTGCTGAGCCTCGCGCTGCCGCAGACGAGCGTCGTCGAGGCAGCTGACGCAGTTTGAGGTCGCCGCGTGTGGCGCAGGACTTTCGAATCGATCAAGCGCGGCGCGGGCCGCGCGATGCAGGAGCAGGAGACACAACCATGCAAGTCAGGGAAAACCTCGCCAGCGCAGCCGTGAAGCCGTCGGCCGACGCGCTGGTTCCACAACAGAGCGACCGCCAGAAGTGGTGGCAGCATCTCACCGAATACAGCCTGATCGCGATCTTCGCGGTGATGTTCTTGACGATGTCGCTGACGGTCGATCACTTCTTCTCGATCGACAACATGCTCGGCCTCGCG
Organism: Burkholderia diffusa; assembly: GCF_001718315.1. NCBI lineage: Bacteria > Pseudomonadati > Pseudomonadota > Betaproteobacteria > Burkholderiales > Burkholderiaceae > Burkholderia > Burkholderia diffusa. The sequence goes on from NZ_CP013362.1 coordinate 578,158, forward strand.
CTGTCGATCTCGCAGATCGGGATGGTCGCGTGCACGATGATGTTCTGTCTGGCCTCGCGCGACTTCGACCTGTCGATCGGCTCGACCGTCGCGTTCTCGGGCGTGCTGTGCGCGATGGTGCTGAACGCGACCGACAACACGTTCGTCGCGATCGTCGCGGCGGTCGCGGCAGGCGCCGCGATCGGCTTCGTGAACGGCGCGGTGATCGCATACCTGCGCATCAACGCGCTGATCACGACGCTCGCGACGATGGAAATCGTGCGCGGGCTCGGCTTCATCGTGTCGAAGGGGCAGGCGGTCGGCGTGTCGTCCGATACGTTCATCGCGCTCGGCGGGCTGTCGCTCTTCGGCGTCTCGCTGCCGATCTGGGTCACGCTCATGTGCTTCATCGTGTTCGGCGTGCTGCTGAACCAGACCGTGTACGGCCGCAATACGCTCGCGATCGGCGGCAATCCCGAGGCGTCGCGCCTCGCGGGGATCAACGTCGAACGCACGCGCGTATACATCTTCCTGATCCAGGGCGCGGTGACGGCGCTCGCCGGCGTGATCCTCGCATCGCGCATCACGTCGGGCCAGCCGAACGCCGCGCAGGGCTTCGAGCTGAACGTGATCTCCGCGTGCGTGCTCGGCGGCGTGTCGCTGATGGGCGGCCGCGCGACGATTTCAGGCGTCGTGATCGGCGTGCTGATCATGGGCACCGTCGAGAACGTGATGAACCTGCTGAACATCGACGCGTTCTACCAGTACCTGGTGCGCGGCGCGATCCTGCTCGCGGCCGTGCTGCTCGACCAGCTGAAGAATCGCGGCGTACGCGACTGACCGATTCCACGGAGACGATTCGCATGACCATCGAAACACCCGCGCAGGCGCAGCACGCCGCGAGCGACGCGCGTTATGCGCGCTACCCGAGCCTCGCGGATCGCGCGGTGCTGATCACGGGCGGCGCGACCGGAATCGGCGCGTCGTTCGTCGAGCATTTCGCGCGGCAGGGCGCGCGCGTCGCGTTCGTCGATCTCGACGCGCACGCGGGCCAGGCGCTCGCGGAAAGCCTCGCGCAGGCGCCGGATGTGCGCCACGCGCCGCTGTTCCTGCCGTGCGACCTGACCGACATCGGCGCGCTGCGCCATGCGATCGACGCGATTCGCGCGCGCATCGGCGCGATCGCGGTGCTCGTGAACAACGCGGCGAACGACACGCGCCACGCGATCGCCGACGTGACGCCCGAATCGTTCGACGCGGGCATCGCGGTGAACCTGCGCCACCAGTTCTTCGCGGCGCAGGCGGTGATCGACGACATGAAGCAGCGCGGCGGCGGCGCGATCATCAATCTCGGCTCGATCAGCTGGATGCTGAAGAACGGCGGCTACCCCGTCTACGTGATGGCGAAGGCGGCCGTGCAGGGCCTCACGCGCGGCCTCGCGCGCGATCTCGGCCCGTTCGGCATCCGCGTGAATTCGCTGGTGCCCGGCTGGGTGATGACCGACAAGCAACGCCGGCTGTGGCTCGACGACGCCGGCCGTGCGTCGATCAAGGCCGGGCAGTGCATCGACGCCGAGTTGCTGCCGGACGATCTCGCGCGCATGGCGCTGTTTCTCGCGGCCGACGACAGCCGGATGATCACCGCGCAGGACGTGGTGGTCGACGGCGGCTGGGCCTGATTGCCGGGGGCAGCGCTCGCGGCGCCCCGTATCGTTTCATCGACGAAGGAAAGGAGTTCATCATGACCGCCACGTCCTCGCGCGCATCGTCGTCGTCCACGAGCCAGTCGCGCCGCGCGCGCCTGGCTGCCGCCGCGCAGCCGGTCAGCGCCGGCCCGCAGACCGCCGCGTTCGCGCAGGGCGTCGGCGCCGCGCATGCGGCGGCCGTCACGCTGTCGAACGCGGCGCTGCGGCTAGACGTGCTGCCGCACCTGGGCGGCGGCATCGCGCGCTTCGACTGGCGCGGCGATCACGGCGCGCTGGTGCCGGTGTTTCGCCGCTGCGAGCATCCGGAAACGGCGACGGATCCGAACGCGCTCGCGTGCTATCCGTTGTTGCCGTACTCGAACCGGATCGGCAACGGCCGCTTCGAATTCGACGGACGCAGCATCGCGGTGCCGCGCAATCGCCGCGACGAGCCGCTGCCGATTCACGGCGACGGCTGGCTCGCGCCGTGGCAGGTGGACGACGCGACCGACACGACGCTGCAGCTGTCGCTCGATCGCGCGAGCGGCGCGCCATATGCGTTTCGCGCGATCCAGTCGTTCGCGCTCGACGACACGACGCTGTCGATCGCGTTGACGATCGAGAATACGGGGCGCGCACGGTTGCCGTTCGGGCTCGGCCTGCATCCGTTCCTGGTGCGCGACGACGCGACCGAGCTGGCCGCGGCCGCGGGGGGCCTGTGGCTGTCGGGCACGGATTTCCTGCCGGTGCGGCACGTGAGCGTGCCGCCGGCCTGGCAATTCGGCGTCGCGTATCCGTTGCCGGCGACGCTCGTCAATCATGCGTTCACCGGCTGGGGCGGCCACGCGACGGTGAGCTGGCCGCGCCGCGGGCTGTTGTTGACGATCGCGGCCGACGCCGATGCGTACGTGCTCTATACGCCGCCCGGCGAGCCATTCTTCTGCTTCGAGCCGGTCGATCATCCGATCAATGCGGTGAACCTGCCGGGCGGCGCGGCCGCGCACGGGATGACGCTGCTCGCGCCGGGCGAGCGGCTCACGCGGCGTTTCGCGTTCACCGTCGAGCGGTCCGATGCGCGCATTGACGCCGCCGCGCGCGAAGGGCGCCGGCGACGCGGGTAAAATACGCGGTCTACCAACGGTTTGCCGCGAGTATCCGCCATGTCTTCCCCGCTTACTTTCATCGAATCGCTGCGCGCCGCGTGGCAGCGCACGAATTCGCTGCTGTGCGTCGGCCTCGATCCCGAGCCGTCGCGCTTTCCCGTGCAGTTCGACGGCCAGCCCGACGCGATCTTCGAATTCTGCCGGCAGATCGTCGACGCGACCGCGCAGTATGCGAGCGCGTTCAAGCCGCAGATCGCGTACTTCGCCGCGCATCGCGCGGAAGATCAGCTCGAGCGTCTGATCGCGCACATCCATCTTCAGCATCCGGGCCTGCCCGTGATCCTTGACGCGAAGCGCGGCGACATCGGCAGCACGGCCGAGCAGTACGCGCGCGAGGCGTTCGAGCGCTATCGCGCGGACGCGGTCACCGTGAACCCGTACATGGGCTACGACTCGGTGGAGCCGTACTTCGAGCACGACGGCAAGGGCGTGATCGTGCTGTGCCGCACATCGAACCCGGGCGGGTCGGACCTGCAGTTCCTCGAAACGGGCGGCCGGCCGCTGTATCAGGTCGTCGCCGATCTCGCGGCGAACAAATGGAACGCGAAGAATGGCCAGCTCGGCCTGGTGGTCGGCGCGACGTTCCCGAAGGAAATCGAGATCGTGCGCGGGATCGTCGGCGACATGCCGCTCCTGATCCCCGGCATCGGCGCGCAGGGCGGCGACGTGCAGGCGACCGTCAACGCGGGCCGCACCGCCGACGGCACGGGGATGATGATCAACTCGTCGCGCGCGATCCTGTACGCGAGCCAGGGCGAGGATTTCGCCGAAGCCGCGGCGCTCGCCGCGCAGAAGACGCGCGATACGATCAACGCGCATCGCTGAAATATCGTTGGAGCACAGGCCGCCCGCCTGCTTCGCGTGTTTGCCATACTGGCGCACGCGAACAATTCGGACAAGAACTCCATCGTCGCGAAGCCCGGCGCGATCCCGTAAGCGGGCAGGGGCGGTGGTCGCCCCGTCCGTCGCGCCTTCGGATCAGCCTTCGCGCTCGTCGAGCAGCTTCAGCAGCCCGCGCAGCGCATGCGCGGCCGCCTGCGTGCGGATCTGTTCGCGGTCGCCCCGGAACACGAGGGTCTCGACGTCCGTATGCAGTCGGTTGCTCCATGCGAACGACACGGTGCCGACCGGCTTTTTCTCGCTGCCGCCAGCCGGGCCTGCGATGCCGGTGACGGACAGCGCGACCTGCGCACGGCTGTTGCGCAGCGCGCCTTCGGCCATCGCACGCGCGACCGGTTCGCTGACGGCGCCGTGTTTCTCGATCAGGTCGGGCGGCACGCCGATCATCTCGATCTTGGCCTGGTTCGAGTAGGTGACGAAGCCGCGCTCGAACCACTGGCTGCTGCCGGAGATGTCGGTGATCGCGGCGGCGATCATGCCGCCCGTGCAGGATTCGGCGGTGGCGAGCGACAGGTGCTCGTCACGCAGCTTGTTGCCTGCGCGGATCGCAAGCTGATGGACGACGGAATCGGTTGGCATGCGCGTCGGGAAACGGGAGTCGGGGAATCGGTCAGCCGGCGACGGAACGCCAGAAGGCGATCACGAGCAGCGTCATGAACGCGGCGATCAGGTCGTCGACCATGATGCCGAGGCCGCCTTTCACGCGACGGTCGAAATAGCGGATCGGCGGCGGCTTGAGCATGTCGAAGAAGCGGAACGCGACGAACGCCCACAACTGGCCGATGAAGGTCGCGGGCGTGACGAACAGCATCACGAGCCAGATCGCGACGATTTCGTCCCAGACGACGGCGCCCGGATCGGACGTGCCCATCTTCCGTGCGGTGAAACCGGTGATCCACGTGCCCGCCGCGAAACCGACCACGATCAGCGCCCACCATTCGGGCACCGTCAGGTAGCGATTGAGCACCACGAACGTGAGCCAGCCGAACAGCGAGCCGAACGTGCCGGGCATGAACGGCGCGAGCCCGCTGCCGAAGCCGAACGACACGATATGCGCCGGGTGCGACAGCATGAAGCGCGCGGTGGCGCGCTGCGGCGCGTTGCGGGCGGCGCCGGGCGCGGCCGCGGATTGCGCGGTCGGGTCAGTCTGCATGGAAGTGGTCGAAACCGTGCAACGTGAGAGTCAGGGGGGCGCCGGCGGCGTCGCGCCACGCGATCGCGGGCTGCTCCGACGGCGAGGACAACGCGTGTATTGTACCGACTCGCGTGACCCGGACGCCGGCGCTCGCGCTCGCTGCCTCGATCGCCGTGCGGGCCGCGGCCGGCGCGGTGAAACACAGTTCGTAGTCGTCGCCGCCGGCGAGCATGCAGCGTCGCTGCACGTCGGGCGGCAGCGTCGCGAGCGCGGCCGAGCGCGGGACCGCGTCCGCGTCGATCTCGGCGCGTACGTTCGAGCGGGTCAGGATGTGCTGCAAGTCGCCGGCGAGGCCGTCCGAGATGTCGAGCGCCGCATGCGCGACGCCCGCGAGCGCAAGCCCGAGCGCGATGCGCGGCTCGGGACGCTCGAGCGCCAGCCGGAACGCGGCGGCTTCGTCCGCGCCGGCGGCCCATTCGCCGCGCGCGAGCCCGAGCCCCGCGCGGGCGTCGCCGAGCGTGCCGGACACCCAGACGTCGTCGCCGTCGCGCGCGGCATCGCGCCGCAGCGCGGCGTCCGGCGAGACTTCGCCGAGCACGGTCACGCACAGGTTCAGCGGCCCGCTCGTCGTGTCGCCGCCGATCAGCTCGCAGCCGAACCGCTCGGCGAGCGCGAACAGCCCGTTGCTGAATGCCTCGAGCCACGCCGCGTCCGCGCGCGGCAGTGCGCACGCGAGCGTGAACGCGCGCGGCTCGGCGCCCATCGCCGCGAGATCCGACAGATTGACCGCGAGCGTCTTGTGGCCGAGCGCGTCGGGCGCGACATCAGGGAAGAAATGGCGGCCTTCGACCAGCATGTCCGTCGAAATGGCCAGCAATTTTCCGGATCGAGGCGCGATCAGCGCGCAATCGTCACCAATGCCGAGCGTCGACGCACGCGCCCCCCGGGCCGCGCGGCGCGCGAAGAAGCGATCGATCAGCGAAAACTCGGACAGGGCGGCTGGCACGGCGGACGAACCCGGAAGCGGTGAAGGGAACGGCATTGTACGCAGCGAACGGCGCCGTTCCTGCACCGTTCAGTACATTTTTGTCGCGGCTGTTGCACCCGAATCGCCGGTCTGGCGGCCTTGGATTGGCGCTACAATGCCGTCGAACAGTTATTCTAATCCGCACGTCAAGAGACACATGTCGACTCAAGCCTCCTCCAAAGCCAAGCTCCGCGAAGCCGCTCTCGACTATCACGAATTCCCGACGCCCGGGAAGATCGCGATTGCCCCGACCAAGCAGATGATCAACCAGCGCGACCTCGCGCTCGCGTATTCGCCGGGCGTCGCGTATGCATGCGAGGAGATCGTCGAGAACCCGCTGAACGCCGCGCGCTTCACGGCGCGCAGCAACCTGGTCGGCGTCGTCACGAACGGCACGGCGGTGCTCGGGCTCGGCAACATCGGCCCGCTCGCGTCGAAGCCGGTGATGGAAGGCAAGGCCGTACTGTTCAAGAAATTCGCCGGCATCGACGTGTTCGACATCGAGCTGAACGAGTCGGATCCGCACAAGCTGGTCGACGTGATCGCCGCGCTGGAGCCGACCTTCGGCGGGATCAACCTGGAAGACATCAAGGCGCCCGACTGCTTCATCGTCGAGCGCGAAGCGCGCAAGCGGATGAAGATCCCGGTGTTCCACGACGACCAGCACGGCACCGCGATCGTCGTGGCCGCGGCCGTCACGAACGGCCTGAAGGTCGTCGGCAAGGACATCAAGAAGGTGAAGCTCGTCGCGTCCGGCGCGGGTGCGGCCGCGCTCGCGTGCCTGGACCTGCTGGTCGACATCGGCCTGCCGCTCGAGAACATCACGGTGACCGACTTGGCCGGCGTCGTCTACAAGGGCCGCACGGAGCTGATGGATCCGGACAAGGAGCGTTTCGCCCGCGAGACCGACGCCCGCACGCTGGCCGAGGTGATCGACGGCGCGGACATCTTCCTCGGCCTGTCGGCCGCCGGCGTGCTGAAGCAGGAAATGGTGAAGGGCATGGCCGAGCGCCCGCTGATCCTCGCGCTCGCGAACCCGACGCCGGAGATCCTGCCGGAAGCGGCGCTCGAAGTGCGCCCCGACGCAATTCTCGCGACCGGCCGCACCGACTATCCGAACCAGGTCAACAACGTCCTGTGCTTCCCGTTCATCTTCCGCGGCGCGCTCGACGTCGGCGCGACGACGATCACGCGTGAAATGGAGATCGCGGCCGTCAACGCGATCGCCGAACTCGCGCAGCACGAGCAAAGCGACATCGTCGCGACCGCATATGGGATCCAGGACCTGTCGTTCGGGCCCGAATACCTGATTCCGAAGCCGTTCGATCCGCGCCTGATCGTCAAGATCGCACCGGCCGTCGCGCAGGCCGCGATGGACGGCGGCGTCGCGACGCGCCCGATCGAGGACATGGAGGCGTACCGCGTTCACCTCCAGCAGTTCGTGTACCACAGCGGCACGACGATGAAGCCGATCTTCCAGCTCGCGCGCAGCGCGCCGGCGGAGAAGAAGCGCGTCGTGTTCGCGGAAGGCGAGGAAGAGCGCGTGCTGCGCGCCGTGCAGATCATCGTCGACGAGAAGCTCGCGAAGCCGATCCTGATCGGCCGCCCGTCGGTGATCGAGCACCGTATCCAGCGCTACGGCCTGCGCCTCACGCCGGGCGCCGACTTCACGGTCGTCAACACCGAGCACGACGAGCGCTACCGCGACTTCTGGCAGACGTACTACAAGATGATGGCGCGCAAGGGCATCAGCGAGCAGCTGGCCCGCGTCGAGATGCGCCGCCGCACGACGCTGATCGGCTCGATGCTGGTGAAGAAGGGCGAAGCGGACGGGATGATCTGCGGCACGATCAGCACCACGCACCGCCACCTGCACTTCATCGACCAGGTGATCGGCAAGCGCCCGGGCTGCAGCGTGTACGCGGCAATGAACGGCCTCGTGCTGCCGGGTCGCCAGATCTTCCTGGTCGACACGCACGTGAACGTCGATCCGACCCCGGAGCAACTCGCCGAGATCACGATCATGGCGGCGGAAGAAGTGCGCCGGTTCGGCATCGAGCCGAAGGTCGCGTTGCTGTCGCACTCGAATTTCGGCACGAGCAATGCGCCTTCGGCGCAGAAGATGCGCGATACGCTCACGATCCTGCAGGAACGAGCGCCGGAGTTGAAGGTCGACGGCGAAATGCACGGCGACGTCGCGCTCGACGCGGCGCTGCGCAAGGAAATCCTGCCGGAATCGACGCTGGAAGGCGACGCGAACCTGCTGATCCTGCCGAACATCGATGCCGCGAACATCGCGTACAACCTGTTGAAGACGGCCGCCGGCAACAACATCGCGATCGGGCCGATCCTGCTGGGCGCGGCCCAGCCGGTGCATGTGCTGACCGAATCGGCGACCGTTCGCCGCATCGTCAACATGGCGGCGCTGCTGGTCGCCGACGTGAACGCCGCACGCTGAGTCGTAACGAACCGCGCGGCAACGGTCGAAGGTCGAACCGTGCCGCGCGGTGGGCGAAATTGTAAACAAAAGCAAAAAGAGGCCTGCCCGCAATGGACACGCCGTCGGGCAGGGCGCAAACGCGCTTCCCGTAAGCAACAGCAGCATCTCTCCACTCAGGGCAGCGAGCGTGGCAAGGAGGCGGGGTCTTGCCATACGAGAGATGCCGTCGATATTTTATCCTGTTTAGGATAAATGCAGTCTGTTTTCGGTAAAAAATGCACGCTCGCAGGTGGAACCAGCCTTTCGATTCCCAAACGAACATTGATTCGCGCGAACAATAGCGCTACGCTAACGCCTTTGGTTGGTCGTCAACTACTTGATTTAACAGCGGGAACCCTGGTTCATGGCACGCAAGTGGCTCCGCAACGGCGCGCTCGCGTCCGTCTTCGCGATGTTCGCGATGGGTATCGTCGGTACACCGACGGGCAGTCTGGTTTCCGCCGCTTACGCACGGCAGGCCGTTTCGGCCGACATGGCCGTCGGCGGGGTCGATACGATCCCGACCGCCCGTCTGCCGCGTGAGGCCGTGACCACGCTTGGCCTGATCGGCGCCGGTGGCCCCTATCCGTACGAGAAAGACGGCGTCGTTTTCGGCAACCGTGAGCGGATCCTGCCGAAGGCGAAGCGCGGCTACTACCACGAGTACACGGTGCCGACGCCGCGCGCGCGCAATCGCGGCGCGCGCCGGATCGTCTGTGGCGGGCCATTGCGCCGGATCGACAACTGTTATTACACGGACGACCACTACAACAGTTTTAAACGTATTGTTGAATGACTTCGGGATGAACGGCATGAGCGACTCCATCTACGCGCACGATACGGCGGCGGCGGAACTGTTCGCGGCCGGCGACGGCAATCTGTTTCAGCGTGTGATGCAACTCCACGCGGCGGCACAGGCCGGCGGCGCGCCTGAGCAACAGGAAGCCGAGCCCGGGCTTTCATCGAACGAGGAGCCTATGAGCCTTTTCACGACCGTGCGACCCAACCTCGTGCAGTCGATCCGCGCGTTCCGCGTGCAGGATCTCGCCGACGAAGCCGGCCGGCTCGGCCAGCATTTCCTGTACGCGTATTGCGGCGCCGCGCAGTCGAAGCAGGAAGTGATGGAGACGATCGCGACGTCGTTCCTGTTTCCGAAGCATTTCGGGAAGAACTACGATGCGCTGTACGACTGCCTGACCGACCTCGTCGCGAAGGCTGGCGCGCAGCCCGGTTTCGTGATCGTCCTCGAAGGGCTGCCGATCGCGCAGAAATTCGACAAGGAAGGGCGCGAGACGCTGCTCGACGTGTTCCGCGAAGCCGCCGAATTCTGGGCCGAGCGCAAGGTCGCGTTCCGCGTGTTCTATTCGTTCGCGTAAAACGCGAACCCGCCGGCCGCCCGATCGCGGCCGATCCGACAAAAGGCCCGCCTTGCGCGGGCCTTTTTGCGTCCGCGCGCGCAGTCAGCCGCAAGGTTGAAACGCGCCGCATTCACGTGGAGGCCCCGCGAGCGGGGGGGGGGGGCGTGTCGCGGCGCGTCGGGTTCGTCACCAGCCGCCCCAGCGGGCGGCCAGTGCCGCGAGCACGGCCGCGCCGGCCGTCTCGGTGCGCAGCACGCGCGGACCGAGCGACAACGCGGTGAATCCTTGCGCGCGTGCCGTGTTTTCCTCGTCCGGCGACAGCCCGCCTTCGGGGCCGATCAGCAGTGTGACGGCCGCCGCGGGCGGCGCATCGGGCAGCGACGCGAACGGGATGCTCGCGCGCGGCGACAGCAGCAGCCGCAGCTCGCCGTCGGCCGGCGCGGCGGGCAGCATGTCGAGCCAGGCGCCGAAGCCGCGTACCGGCGCGACGTCGGGCACGCGGTTGCGCCCGCATTGTTCGCACGACGCGCGCACGACGCCGCGCCAGTGCGCGACGCGCTTGTCCGCGCGCTCGCCGGACAGTTTCACGACGCCGCGCGCGGTCGACAGCGGCACGACCGCCGCGACGCCGAGCTCGACGGCCTTCTCGATCACCCAGTCCATCTTGTCGCCGCCGGCAATGCCTTGCGCGAGCGTCACGCGATAGGGCGGCTCGGCCTCGGCCGGGTCGAATGCTTCGATCTGCGCGAGCGCGCTGCGCTTGTCGATCTCGACGAGCCGCGCGCGGTACTGGCCGCCGCTGCCGTCGAACAGCGCGAGCGTGTCGCCGGGCTGCAGCCGCAGCACTTGCGCGTGACGCGCGACGTCGGCCGGCAACGCGAGCGTCGCGTCGGTACGCAGCGTCGCCTCGATGAAAAAGCGCGGCACGGCCGCGGTGGTGGTGGCTTCACTCATGCGTATCGCGGCTCCGTTCATGCGACCAGGCGGCGTGCGAGCGCCCAGCGGTAGCCGTCGAGATCCTCGATCTGCGCGAAGCGGTCGCCCCAGAACTGGTCTTGCGGCGCGGTCAGCGATTTCGCGCCTGCGTCGAGCGCGCGCTGCCAGGTCGCGTCGACGTCGTCGACATACAGGTAGAACGACTGCGGGGCGGTTGCGTCCGCACTCTTCGGCGTGAGCGCGGTCGAGCCGAACGCGCCTTCGGGGGCGAACATCACGATCAGTTGCCCGCGGTAGGTCATCTCGACGTGCATGATCGCGCCGTCCTCGTCGAGGACGTCGCGCAACCCGAAGCCGAATGCGGCCTGGAAGAACTCGATGGCCGCCTGCGCATTGCGCACGGCTAGGTAAGGCGTCAACCAAGGCACGTTGGCCGGACGTGGATCGGTCATGAAAATCTCCTGTCGAACGGTGTTGGCGCTTGAGCGGTTACTCCGGTCCCATGCTTCGCAGTCCAACGGGTATTGGCGCGCGGGCGCCGGGTGCGGTCCCGCGGATGCGCCGGCGGGCCGCATGCATCATTCCGGGCCTGCGCGTGGCGGGCCGAGCGCGGGAGATAGCGCGGCGAGCCCGCGGAACGATGCGTCCGCCCGGAATCTCAGCGGCGAACGCCCAGTGTATCGCGCAGCGCGCGCGGCAGGGCAAAGAGGGCCGCATGGAGTCGCGCATCGTAGTAGCGCAAGCCCTGCACGCGGCGCGCGGCGAGGCGCTCGTCGATGTCGTGCGCGAACAGCGCGGCCGCATCGAGCGTGTCGCTCGCGATCGCCATCAGCCATTGGGAGCCGTACAGCGGCACGTGCGCGGACAATGGATCGACGACGGCGAAGCTCGCGCGCAGGTCGGCGAGCAGCGCGGCGACGCGCGCCGTGTGGAACACCGGCGAGCCAAGATGCATCGAGATCGCGCCGCACGGCGTGAGGATCCGCTTGAGGCGCGCGTAGAACTCGCGCGTATAGAGGCCGGCCGCCGGCGAATCGGGCGGCGTGAGATCGAACACGACGAGATCGAAATGCTCGACGGTCGACGTGACGAAATGCGCGGCGTCGCCGATCACGACCTCGACGCGCGGATCGTCGAGCGCGCCCTGGTGCACGTCGTCGAGATAGCGGCGCGCCATGCCGACCACTTCGTCGTCGAGTTCCGCGACGACGATTCGCTCGATGCACGCGTGCTTGAGCAGCTGACGCGCCGCGCCGCCGTCGCCGCCGCCGAGCACGAGCGCCTTCCTCGGGCACGGATGCGCGAGCGCGGCCGGGTGCGTCATGCACTCGTGGTACACGTATTCGTCGCCGACCGACGTCATCGGCCGTCCGTCCAGCGTGAACAGGCGGCCGAGCTGCGGGGTTTCCCAGACTTCGATGTGCTGGTGCGGCGACGCGACGTGCGCGAGCCGGCGTGCGTTCGGGAAGCCGTACGCGGCGTCGGGCGTGGGATGGAAGAGAAGGGTCGTGTTCACGGGCGGGCCGCGCGAGGCGGGCAGTTCCGACGCCTGAATTATAGGAGGCGCGCGGTTCCACGGAAAAGCGTGCCGGAACACCGCGCGCCGACAAGGGAAATGTCAGCCCATCTGTTAAAATGACGAGCTTTGCAGCCCCGTCCGTAGGCTCCGTCCGCTTCGCGTCCGTCAGGCGCCGCACCGCGCGCCGGGAACGATTGACGCTCGAGCTTCCGGATGCCGCCGTGCCCCCGTTTCCTCGACTCGTTCTCCGGACTCGACATGACGACTTCGTCTCCCGCCTCCACCACCCTGATGGCCAACGCGATCCGTGCGCTCGCGATGGACGCCGTCCAGCAAGCGAACTCCGGCCACCCCGGCATGCCGATGGGCATGGCCGAAATCGGCGTTGCGCTCTGGTCGCGCCACCTGAAGCACAACCCGACGAACCCGCACTGGGCAGACCGCGACCGCTTCGTGCTGTCGAACGGCCATGGCTCGATGCTGCTGTACTCGCTGCTGCACCTGACCGGCTACGACCTGCCGATGGAAGAGCTGAAGAACTTCCGCCAGCTGCATTCGAAGACGCCGGGCCACCCGGAATACGGCATCACGCCGGGCGTCGAGACGACCACCGGCCCGCTCGGCCAGGGTCTCGCGAACGCGGTCGGCATGGCGCTCGGCGAAGCGTTGATGGCCGACGAGTTCAACCGTGACGGCGCGAAGATCGTCGATCACCACACGTACGTGTTCCTCGGCGACGGCTGCCTGATGGAAGGCATCTCGCACGAAGCCTGCTCGCTCGCGGGCACGCTGAAGCTGAACAAGCTGATCGCGCTGTACGACGACAACGGCATCTCGATCGACGGCGACGTCGTCAACTGGTTCCACGACGATACCCCGAAGCGCTTCGAGGCATACGGCTGGAACGTGATCCCGAACGTGAACGGCCATGACGTCGACGCGGTCGACGCGGCGATCGCGAAGGCGAAGCTGTCGGACAAGCCGACGCTGATCTGCTGCAAGACGGTGATCGGCAAGGGCGCGGCAACCAAGGCCGGCGGCCACGACGTGCACGGCGCGGCGCTCGGCGCCGAAGAAATCGCAAAGACGCGCGAAGCGCTCGGCTGGAAGTGGGAACCGTTCGTGATCCCGCAGGAAGTCTATGCGGCATGGGATGCGAAGGAAGCAGGCAAGCGTGCCGAAGCCGAATGGGACGCGTCGTTCGCGCAATATCGCGCGAAATTCCCGGCAGAAGCCGCTGAATTCGAACGCCGGATGGCGAACAAGCTGCCGGCCGACTGGGCCGAGAAGGCCGCGGCGATCATCGCCGGCGCGAATGAGCGCGCCGAGACGGTCGCGACCCGCAAGGCATCGCAGCAGGCGATCGAAGGGCTGGCCGCCGCACTGCCCGAGCTGCTCGGCGGCTCGGCCGACCTGACCGGCTCGAACCTGACCAACTGGAAGGCATCGAAGGCGGTCCGCGCGAATCCGGAAGGCGCCGGCGTGCTGCTCGGCAACCACATCAACTACGGCGTGCGCGAATTCGGCATGAGCGCCGCGATCAACGGCCTCGCGCTGCACGGCGGCCACAAGCCGTTCGGTGGCACGTTCCTGACGTTCTCCGACTACAGCCGCAACGCGCTGCGCGTCGCGTCGCTGATGAAGGTCCCGTCGATCTTCGTGTTCACGCACGATTCGATCGGCCTCGGCGAAGACGGCCCGACGCACCAGTCGATCGAGCACGTGTCGAGCCTGCGCCTGATCCCGAACCACGACGTATGGCGCCCGGCCGACACGGTCGAGACGGCCGTCGCATGGACCCACGCGGTTGCCGCCGACCGTCCGTCGAGCCTGATCTTCAGCCGCCAGAACCTCGCGTTCAACCCGCGCACCGACGCGCAGATCGCCAACATCGAGAAGGGCGGTTACGTGCTGAAGGACTGGGACGAAGAGATCGTCGCGCGCAAGATCATCCTGATCGCGACGGGCTCGGAAGTCGAGCTCGCGATGAAGGCCGTCGAGCCGCTCGCGCAGCAGGGCATCGCGGCCCGCGTCGTGTCGATGCCGTCGACCAACGTGTTCGATCGCCAGGACGCCGAATACCGCGAACGCGTGCTGCCGCACGGCGTGCGCCGCGTTGCGATCGAGGCGGGCGTGACCGCGTTCTGGCACAAGTACGTCGGCCTCGAAGGCGGCGTCGTCGGGATCGACACGTTCGGCGAATCGGCCCCGGCCGGCGTGCTGTTCAAGTACTTCGGCTTCACTGTCGAGCGCGTCGTCGAGACCGCGAAGGCCGTGCTGGCCTAAAAGCATTCGCGACGCGCGCCGCCCCGCGCGCGTCGCACCGTGAAGCTGCACGAAACGAATTTTTTCAGCCATCAGGAGATAGACCATGACGATTCGCGTCGCAATCAACGGCTACGGCCGTATCGGCCGCAACACGCTGCGCGCGTTTTATGAAAACGGCAAGAAGCACGATCTCGAGATCGTCGCGATCAACGACCTGGGCGATGCGAAGACCAACGCGCACCTGACCCAGTACGACACCGCGCACGGCAAGTTCCCGGGTGAAGTGTCGGTCGACGGCGACTACCTCGTCGTGAACGGCGACAAGATCCGCGTGCTGGCCAACCGCAACCCGGCGGAACTGCCGTGGGGCGAGCTGGGCGTCGACGTCGTGATGGAATGCACGGGCTTCTTCACGACGAAGGAAAAGGCGAGCGCGCACCTGAAGGGCGGCGCGAAGAAGGTGATCATCTCGGCGCCGGGCGGCAAGGACGTCGACGCGACGATCGTCTATGGCGTGAACCACAACGTGCTGAAGGCCGAGCACACCGTCATCTCGAACGCATCGTGCACGACGAACTGCCTCGCGCCGCTCGTCAAGCCGCTGAACGACAAGATCGGCCTCGAAACCGGCCTGATGACGACGATCCACGCGTACACCAACGACCAGGTGCTGACGGACGTCTATCACGAAGACCTGCGCCGCGCGCGTTCGGCCACCCACAGCCAGATCCCGACGAAGACGGGTGCGGCTTCCGCCGTCGGCCTCGTGCTGCCGGAACTGAACGGCAAGCTCGACGGCTACGCGATCCGCGTCCCGACGATTAACGTGTCGATCGTCGACCTGTCGTTCATCGCGAAGCGCGACACGACGGTCGAGGAAGTCAACGCGATCATGAAGGAAGCATCGGAAGGCGCGCTGAAGGGCATCCTCGGCTACAACGACGCACCGCTGGTGTCGATCGACTTCAACCACAACCCGGCTTCGTCGACGTTCGACGCGACGCTGACCAAGGTTTCGGGCCGCCTCGTCAAGGTGTCGAGCTGGTACGACAACGAGTGGGGTTTCTCGAACCGCATGCTGGATACGGCAGTCGCATTCGCGAACGCGAAGTAATCCCGCACGTCGCGCGGGCGCCGCAAGGCAGCCTGCGTGGCGAACGAGCCCGCCCGGTTTTTCCGGTCGGGCTTTTTTTATTCTCCGGCGCAAACCGACTACTGCGTGACTTGCCGCGTGCCGACGCGCTGCGACGCGAGCCACAGGGCGATCAGCACGCCCGAGAGCGCCGCGCCCGCGATGCACACGCCACGCCAGCCGTCGATGCCGTACGCGACGCTCGCCGCGAACGACCCGAATGCGCCGCCGATGAAGTAGCTCGTCAGGTAGATCGTCGTGACGCGGCTGCGCGCGTTGCCGGCGAGCGCATAGATCACGCTCTGGTTCGAGATGTGCATCCCCTGCACGCCCACGTCGAGCAGCAGGATGCCCGCGATCAGCGCGACGAGCGAATGCGCGCCGGTCGCGATCAGCGCGAACGAGGCGAGCACGGCCGCCGCGAACAGGCCGGTCGCCGCGTTGCCGTGACCGCGATCGACGAGGCGGCCGGCCGACGTCGCCGCTAGCGCACCCACCGCGCCGACGATTCCGAACAGGCCGATCTGGCCTTCGGAATAGCTGTACGGCGGCTGGCTCAACAGGAACGTGAGGCCGGTCCACAGCAGGCTGAAGCAGGCGAACACGAGTGCGCCGTAGATCGAGCGCAGCGCGATCAGCGGCTGTGCGCGCACCAGTGCGACGAGCGACTTCATCAGCGCCGCGTAGTCGAGTCGCGCGTGACGGCGATCCTTCGGCAGCTTAAGCGCGAGCACGCCGGTCAGCGCGAGGATCATCGCCGCGGCGATTCCGTACACCGCGCGCCAGCCGAACCCGTCGGCGATCGCGCCGGCCGCGACGCGCGCGAGCAGGATACCGAGCAGCAGCCCGCTCATCACGGTGCCGACCGCGCGGCCGCGCGTGCGCGCATCGGCGAGCGAGGCGGCAAACGGCACGAGCAGCTGCGTCGAGCACGTGACGAAGCCGAGCCCGACGTTCGCGGCGACGAACATCGTGAAGTTCGTGCTGAACGCGACGGCGACCAGCGCGATCACGTTGAGCACGAGCAGCCGCACGATCAGCGTATGGCGGTTGAGCGCATCGCCGAGCGGGACGATCAGCAGCAGGCTCGCCGCATAGCCCAGCTGCGTCAGCGTGACGAGATAGCCGAGTTCGGCGGGCGGGCGGCCGAAGCTGTGTGCGATCGCCGCGAGCAGCGGCTGCGCGTAGTAGATGTTGCCGATGACGATGCCGCACGCGCAGGCGAACAGCAGCGTCATCGCGCGGGTCAGGGGAGGATGGTTGTCGTGATGCGGTTCCATGGTCGTGAAAAGACAGCGGCGCCGGCCGGCGGCGCGGGCCGTCGGCAACGCGGGGTTGCGGAAATCGGGGCCGGCGTCGACGGATTGGCAATGCGCCGATGCGCGCCGCGTGACTGGCGCCCGGATCGGGCGGAGGCCGACGTCGTACGGCGGGCGAAGGGAGGGGCGGGCCCGGTGGGCCGCTCCGCTGCGGCGGCCAGGCGCCGTGGGCGGAAGCGGATGTGCGTATGATGCGGAAATCGAGCCATAGCGTCCAAGACGGGATTCCTATGGTTTTCATTGGTGCTACCAATAGATGGGCCGCGATGCTACTCCGTCACATCCGATATTTCCTGGCCGTCGCCGAGCAGCGCAGCTTCACGCGCGCGGCCGATGCGCTGCACGTGTCGCAGCCGACGCTGTCGCAGCAGGTTCGCCAACTCGAGGACATGCTCGGCGTCCTGCTGTTGGACCGCTCGGGCCGCGCGGTGCGGCTCACCGAATTCGGCGAGGTCTATGCGCGTCACGCGCGCGCGGCGCTGCACGAGCTCGATGCCGGGCAGCGTGCGCTGCACGACGTCGCCGATCTCGGTAGCGGTTCGCTGCGGCTCGCGATGATGCCGACCTTCGCGGCCTACCTGAGCGGCTCGCTGATCGACGCGTTCCATGCGGATTACCCGAACGTCGCGCTGACGATCGACGCGATGCCGCAGGAGCGCATCGAGGCGCTGCTCGCCGACGACCGGCTCGATGCGGGTTTCGCGTTCGTGCCGCCGCGCGCGCCGGACATCGACGCGCTGCCGCTGTGGGACGAACCGCTCGCGCTCGTGACGGGCCGCTCCCACCGTCTCGCCCGCCGCCGGCGCGCGCTCGGCCCGGCCGAACTCGTCGGCGAGCCGCTGGTGCTGCTGAGTCGCGCGTTCGCGACGCGGGAAAGCATCGACCGGTATTTCATCGAGCAGGGCGCGCGGCCGACGATCGCGATCGAGACGAACACGGTCAGCGCGGTGCTGGAGCTCGTGCGCCGCGGGCGGCTCGCGACCGTGCTGCCGGACGCTGTTGCGCGCGAGAGCGGTGACCTGTGCGCGCTGGAGCTCGATCCGCCGCTGCCGTCGCGCACGGCGGCGCTGCTCACGCGCAAGGGCGCGTACCGCAGCGTCGCGGCGCGCGCGTTCATCGCGCGTGCGCTCGCGTATCGCGATCCTGCGGGGGGATGACCGGCACGACTGGAAAATGGCTGCCGCATCGGCCGGGACCGAAGGCCGACGGCGGCGTCAGGCGCCGGGTGTCGGGAAGAAGATGCCCGCGCGTTGCGCGGCGTTCGCGATGTGCGTCTCGATCGCCGTGCCGGCTGCGGCCGCATCGCGAGCGATCAGCGCGTCGACGATCGCGCGGTGCTCGTGCCACGTCGACAGCAGCAGCTCGCGCCGGTAGAACGGCATGCGCTGGCTTTCCTTCATGATGTCCGCACTGCTGCGCAGCACCGACTCGATCGCCGCGTTGCCCGCGAGATGGATGATCCGCATGTGGAAGTCGAAGTCGAGCTGCGACGCTTCGTCGAGTGCGCTATCCGTCAGCGCGACGTGCAGGGCGGCGAGGTTGTCCTCGAACCACGCGATGTCGTCGTCGGTGACGACGTGCGCGGCCATTCGCGCGGCGAATCCTTCGAGCGCATAGCGCATCTGGTACGTATCGGGCGGCGACGACTGCTCGGCGAATTGCCACGGATGGGCGGCCGTCGCCTGGGCGCTTTCGACATACACGCCCTTGCCGGCGCGGATGCGCAGCATCCCGAGCGCCTCGAGCGTGGAGAGCGCCTCGCGCAGCGACGCGCGGCTGATCTCCAGCTCCTCGGAGAGCTGGCGCTGGGCCGGCAGCAGGCTGCCGACCGGATACACGCCTGCCTCGATCCGGTCGCGGATCGTCGCGATGGCGGCGTCGGTCACGGTATGCGGAACGTTTTTCATGATGTGAGCGATGGCCGGTCTGACCGGCATTGTAATCCGCCCGCGCGCGGTGCATGACCGGCCTACGGGAAAGCCACGATCCGCCCTTGCATGGGGCGGGAAATCCCTATTTTATTCGGCCTTGACTCGACTATATCGGCTTCCTACTATCCACCATAACATCACTGGTCTTACCAGTATGAACAGACGAAACTGCAACCGTTGGATCGGGAGAGCGCCGTGTCGAAATTCCTCAATTCGCTGTTTGGCCGGGTAGTCGTCGCATTGATACTGGGGGTCGCGCTCGGCGCGTTCTTCCCGCATTTCGCCGAGTCGCTGCGACCGCTCGGCGACGGCTTCCTTAAGCTCATCAAGATGGTCATCGGTCCGATCGTTTTCTGCGTCGTGGTCAGCGGGATGGCCAATGCGGGCGACCTGAAGAAGGTCGGCCGGGTCGGCCTGAAGGCGGTCGTCTACTTCGAGGTGATGACGACGATCGCGCTCGGCATCGGGCTTGTCCTCGCGTGGCTCACGCGCCCGGGCGTCGGGATGAACATCGATCTGCGCTCGCTCGACGCGGCCTCGCTCTCGTCGTACGCGAAGAACGCCGAAAGCCTGAAGGACACGGCCGGCTATCTGATGAAGATCATCCCCGAGACCGCGATCGACGCATTCGCGAAGGGCGACATCCTGCAGATCCTCGTGTTCGCGGTGCTGTTCGGCTCCGCGCTGTCGCTGCTCGGCGACAAGGCGCAGCGCGTGAACAGCCTGATCGAGGAGCTGTCGCACGTGTTCTTCCGCATCATCGGCTTCATCATCAAGCTCGCGCCGCTCGGCGTGCTCGGCGCGATCGCGTTCACGACCGGCAAGTACGGCGTCGCGTCGCTCAAGCAGCTCGGCTATCTCGTCGCGGTGTTCTACCTGAGCTGCTTCGTGTTCGTCACGGTCGTGCTCGGCATCGTGATGCGCATCGCAGGCTTCTCGGTATTCAAGCTGATCCGCTACCTGCGCGAGGAACTGTCGATCGTGCTTGGCACGGCGTCGTCGGACGCGGTGCTGCCGCAGGTGATGAGCAAGCTCGAATACATGGGCATCAAGGATTCGACGGTCGGCCTGGTGATCCCGACCGGCTATTCGTTCAACCTCGACGGCTTCTCGATCTACCTGACGCTTGCCGTGCTGTTCATCGCGCAGGCCACCAACACGCCGCTGTCCACGCATGACCTGATCGTCGTGCTGCTGGTGTCGCTCGTCACGTCGAAGGGCGCGCACGGGATTCCGGGTTCGGCGATCGTGATTCTCGCGGCGACGTTGTCGGCGATTCCCGCGATTCCCGTGCTCGGTCTCGTTTTGATCCTGCCGGTCGACTGGTTCGTCGGCATCGCCCGCGCGCTGACCAACCTGATCGGCAACTGCGTCGCGACGGTGGTCGTCGCCGTGTGGGAGAACGACATCGACCGGGCGCGCGCGACGCGCGTGCTGAACCGCGAACTGCGCTACGTGGCCGAGGAGCCGGGCAGCGCCGCACCGGTCGCCGGCGACCAGGCCCACGCGCTCTGAGCACCTTTGCGCGGAGCTGCTTCCCCGGCCGCTTCGCGCGAACGAATTTCCCGAGGCCGGCGCGACGATGCGCCGGCCCCCAACAAGACAATGGAGACGACATGGCAGCCCCCATCCTCGATCCGAACGCGCCGGCCTTCACGCGGCGCTACATGAACCTCGCCGATCCGCGCCTGGGCGCGCAGGCGCTCTTCGCCAGCGACGAATTCTTCGCGCCGAAGGAACGCATGCTGAATCCCGAGCCGGCCGTCTTCATTCCCGGCAAATACGACGACCACGGCAAGTGGATGGATGGCTGGGAAACGCGCCGCAAGCGCACCACCGGCCACGACTTCTGCGTGGTCCGGCTCGCGCGGCCGGGCGTGATTCACGGCGTCGATCTCGATACGAGCCACTTCACGGGCAACTTCCCGCCTGCCGCGTCGATCGACGCGTGCGCGGTGGACGGCGACACGCCGCCGGACGACGCCGAATGGCGCACGATCGTCCCCGCGACGACACTGCAGGGCAATTCGCATCACTACGTGAGCGTCGACGATGCGCAGCCGGTCACGCACCTGCGCGTGAACCTCTATCCGGACGGCGGGCTCGCGCGGCTGCGCGTGTACGGGCAGCCGCAGCGCGACTGGCGCCGCGTGCCGGCCGGCGAGCTCGTCGATCTCGCGGCGATCGAGAACGGCGGCTACCTGGTGGCCGCGAACAACCAGCACTTCGGTGCGGCCTCGCAGATGCTGATGCCGGGGCGCGGTGCGAACATGGGCGACGGCTGGGAAACGCGGCGCCGCCGCGAGCCCGGCAACGACTGGGCGATCGTCGCGCTGGCGCGGCCGGGCATTATCCGGCGCGTCGAGGTCGACACGGCGTTCTTCAAGGGCAACTTCCCCGACCGCTGTTCGCTGCAGGCCGCGCGGGTCGCGGGCGGCACCGACGATTCGCTCGTCACGCAGGCGATGTTCTGGGCCGAGCTGCTCGGCGAGCAGAAGCTGCAGATGGACCACGTGCATACATTCGACCAGCTCGCGGCGCTTGGCCCCGTCACGCATGTGCGCTTCAACATCTTCCCGGACGGCGGCGTGTCGCGCCTGCGTCTGTGGGGCGAGCCGGCTTGAAGGAGGTATCGGCATGAGCGGACCACGCATCCTGCGCGTCGAGCGCCTGACCCGCGAGGCGTTCGCGCCGTTCGGCGACGTGATCGCGCTCGAAGGCGCGCGGCACTTCCCGATCAACGGCGGCACGACCGAGCGCTTCCACGATCTCGCGACGATCGACGTCTGCGCGGACGGCGGCCGGCCGCTCGTCAGCGTGTTTCGCGCGCAGCCGCGCGCGCAGCCGGTCGCGATCACGCTGATGGAGCGTCATCCTCATGGCAGTCAGGCGTTCATTCCGCTCGCGGCCGTGTCGCGGTACGCGATCGTCGTCGCGCCGGCCGGCGAGTTCCGGCCCGACGCGATGCGCGCGTTTCTCGCCGAAGGCTGGCAGGGCGTGAATTACGCGAAGGGCGTCTGGCACCATCCGCTGCTCGCGCTCGACGCGGTCAGCGACTTCGTGATTGTCGATCGCGGCGGCCCGCAGCCGAACTGCGACGAGATTCCGCTCGACGACGCGTGGGCGCTCGAGTTCGCGCCGGCGTGCGCGAGCACGGCCTGACGCGCGGCGAAGGCGCCATCGGGCGTCGAGCAATGCGCGCCGTGCGGCGGCAGCATGGCTCGCCGCTCACGATTGGAAAACGTTCCCGAACCGGCACGCCCGCAACGCGCGGGCCTTTTCCATTCCGATCCCGAAAACAACACGGCCCGGGCGGCGAGATGCCGGCCGGGCCGTGGCGCAGGTGTGAAGTCGTGCGGATCAGTGCTTGCGGTGCGGGCAGTTCTCGGTCGTGCACGAGCCGTACATCGCGAGCGAGTGCTCCTGGAGGTGGAAGCCGCGTTCCTTCGCGATCGCCTGCTGGCGGCTTTCGATCTCGGCATCGAAGAATTCCTCCACGCGGCCGCAATCGAGGCAGACGAGGTGATCGTGGTGCGAGCCTTCGTTCAGTTCGAACACGGCCTTGCCGGATTCGAAATTGCTGCGCGTGAGCAGGCCGGCCTGCTCGAACTGCGTCAGCACGCGGTAAACGGTGGCGAGCCCGATGTCGAGCTGCTCGTTGAGCAGGTTGCGGTAGACGTCTTCGGCCGTCAGGTGACGCACCGGGCTTTGCTGGAAGATCTCGAGAATCTTGAGGCGCGGTAGGGTGGCCTTTAGCCCGATATTCTTGAGATCCGTCGGATTGGTCATGGCTAGGCATCCCTAGAGTACAATGCAGGGCTTCAATGTTACCGGCTTTTCGCCGTTCCAGAAACACGCGCGGCCCGCGACGCGGGCCTGCCCGGTGACGGAAATGTTCACGGAATTTCTTTCGCACCTTCAGAGGAGTCGCATGCGGAGTGCCATCATCGCTGCCGCCGCCGTTGCCGCGCTGGCTGGTTGTTCGTCGTACGACAGCGTGACGCAGCGCATCGCGCAGAGCATCACGCCCTATCGGATCACTGTCGTGCAGGGCAACTTCGTGTCGCAGGAGAAGGCCGCGCAGTTGCAGGCCGGGATGACGCGCGAGCAGGTCCGCGCGCTGCTCGGCACGCCGCTGCTGTCGGACATGTTCCATGCTGACCGCTGGGATTACCTCTTTTACTTCAAGCGCGGCTCGACGTCCGTCGTTCAGCAGCGCGATCTCGTGCTGACGTTCTCGGGCGATCGCCTCGCGAGCTGGACGGGTGCCGAGAACCTGCCTTCCGAACTCGACCTGCTGGCGGATATCGACGGCGATCGCGGCGGCAAGAAGGCGAAGGCCGCGGCTGCGGCGAAGAAGGCGTCCGAAGCCGCTGCGGCCGCGAGCGCCGCGCAGGCGGCCGCCGCTGCGAGCGCATCCGCCGGGCCGGTTTCGGCTGCGGCGGTCGACCAGGATGCCAACGCCCAGGCGGCGCGCGCGGCGAACCGCGCGACCAACCAGGTGTCGGGGCAGGGCACGACCGCCCGCCGCTTCACGCCGTCCGCGCAGGCCTCGGGCGGCGCGCCGGTGCCGGGCGGCCAGCCGCCGGGCGCTGCGCCGGCGATCCAGCCGCAATTCCAGTTCCATCGCCCGCCGCAGCCGAACGCGACGAACGAAGCGGCGCCGCCCGTCGGCCCGCAAGGCTCGGACAACCTGCAGAACCAGCCGCTCACCGCGCCGGCGCAGTCGCAGTAAGCGGCCGGCGAGCGGAAACAGGGCGGCATGCGCCGCCCGCCTTTAGACCTGTCGTGTAGAAAGCCATGAAGATTGCGATTGCCGGTGCATCGGGCCGTATGGGCCGGATGCTGATCGAAGCCGTTCTCAACGATTCCGACGCGCAGCTCGTCGGCGCGCTCGACCGCGCCGATTCGCCGTTCCTCGGCCAGGACGCGGGCGCGTTCCTCGGCAAGGAAACCGGGATCAAGCTGACCGACGACCTCGACGCCGTGTTCGCGCAGGCCGACTACCTGATCGACTTCACGCGGCCGGAAGGCACGATGGCGCATGTGGCGGCCGCGTTGCGCCACGACGTGAAGCTCGTGATCGGCACGACCGGCTTCACCGCCGAGCAGAAGGCCGAGCTGCAGGCCGCGGCGGGCAAGATCGGCATCGTGTTCGCGGCGAACATGAGCGTCGGCGTGAACGTCACGCTGAAGCTGCTCGAATTCGCGGCGAAGCACTTCTCGCACGGCTACGACATCGAGATCATCGAGGCGCACCATCGTCACAAGGTCGACGCACCGTCGGGCACCGCGCTGATGATGGGCGAGGCCGTGGCCGGCGCGCTCGGGCGCTCGCTCGACGAATGCGCGGTGTACGGCCGCCACGGCGTGACGGGCGAACGCGATCCGTCGACGATCGGTTTTGCGGCCGTGCGCGGCGGCGACATCGTCGGCGATCACACCGTTCTGTTCGCCGGGATCGGCGAACGGATCGAGATCACGCACAAGTCGTCGAGCCGCGTGTCGTATGCGCAGGGCGCGCTGCGTGCGGTCCGCTTCCTGTCGGCGCGCGGCGCCGGCCTGTTCGACATGCAGGACGTGCTCGGCCTGCGCTGACCCTCACGGGGAAACTCCGATGGCGATTCCCACCGGCGTTGTCCACTACCTCGAAAGCGGCGATGCGATCACGCACGCCGTCGCCTACGTGCTGCTGGCGATGTCCATCGCCAGCTGGTGCTTCCTCCTCATGAAAGCCTGGCTGCTGGTCCGCGCGAAGCGGCAGGGGCCGCGGGCGCTCGCTTCGTTCTGGCGCGCGGCGTCGCTCGACGCGGGGATCGCCGCGCTGGCCGGCGCCGATCGCGAGCGCGTGTTCGTTCCGCTCGCGGAAGCCGCGCGCGATGCGGCCGATCAGCACGATCCGGCCGCGCTCGCCGCGCGTGTCGAGCGCAGCGAACGCGTGCTGCGTGCGCTGCGTCACGCGATGCTGCGCTCGCAGCGGCGCCTCGAATTCGGCCAGGTGCTGCTCGCGTCGATCGGCAGCACCGCGCCGTTCGTCGGGCTGCTCGGCACCGTATGGGGCATCTACCACGCGCTCGGCAGCATCGCCGCGAGTGGGCAGGCGCAGATCGAGAACGTCGCCGGGCCGGTCGGCGAGGCGCTGATCATGACCGCGTTCGGGCTCGTCGTCGCGATCCCTGCCGTGCTCGCCTACAACATCCTCGGGCGGCTCGTGCGCCAGCTCGCCGAGGAACTCGACGGCTTCGCGCGCGACCTGCACGTATTCGTGTGCGCGCAGGACGCCTGACGCGCGGCACGGAGGCACGAACATGGCATTCGGCGGACTGGAGCACCACAAGACGTCCGCGCCGATGGCGGAGATCAACATGACGCCGCTGATCGACGTGATGCTCGTGCTGCTCGTGATCTTCATCATCACCGCGCCGTTGATGACGCACGCGATCCGGCTCGACCTGCCGAAGGTCGCGGCCAGCGTCGCGCGCGACACGCCGCAGTCGGTCACGCTGTCGATCGACGACGCCGGCAAGCTGTACTGGGACGACGCACCTATTGCGCTCGACGCGCTGCCGGCGCGTTTCCGGGCCGCCGCCGCGGGCGCCGCGCCGCCCGAGCTGCGGCTGCGCGCATCGCGCGCGACCCGCTACGACGTGATCGCGCAGGTGATGGGCGCCGCGCAGGCCGCGGGGCTCACGCGGATCGGCTTCGTTACCGACATGCCGCCGGCGGGCGCCGCCGCACCGGCTGCGGCGGGCGCGGCACGCTGACGCGCAGGCCGCCCGCGCGTGCAGCGCGGGCAAGAATGCATGGCCGGCCCGCGAGAGCGGCCGTCCCGCCCGCCACGGACGGTATAATCGTCGTTTCCGCCCGGTTGGCAAGGTTTCGCCGGGTAACCTGGAGACCCTTCGGGCTACCCCGCGAATATCCGGATCATGATGCAGGCCCGAGAACCTTGAGCCTGCTCCCGCCGCCGGGCTGCCCGATTTCGTCCACTTCCGCGTGCCCGCCTCGTGGCGCGCCGCTTAAAGCCTAGTCCGAACCACACCATGCACGAGAGATACGTACCCGCCGACGTCGAAGCCGCCGCTCAGGGCGACTGGCGCGCAGCCGATGCCTACAAGACGAAGGAAGATTCGCAGAAGCCGAAGTTCTACTGCGTGTCGATGCTGCCGTACCCGTCCGGCAAGCTGCACATGGGTCACGTGCGCAACTACACGATCAACGACGTGATGTACCGCTATCTGCGGATGAACGGCTACAACACGCTGATGCCGATGGGTTGGGATGCATTCGGGATGCCGGCCGAGAACGCCGCAATGGCCAACGGCGTGCCGCCCGCGAAGTGGACCTACGACAACATCGATTACATGAAGGGCCAGATGCAGTCGATGGGTCTCGCGATCGACTGGTCGCGCGAGATCGCGACGTGCAAGCCCGACTACTACAAGTGGAACCAGTGGCTGTTCCTGAAGATGCTCGAGAAGGGCATCGCGTACAAGAAGACGGGCACGGTGAACTGGGACCCGGTCGACCAGACCGTGCTCGCGAACGAGCAGGTGATCGACGGCCGCGGCTGGCGTTCGGGCGCGCTCGTCGAGAAGCGCGAGATCCCGATGTACTACCTGCGGATCACGCAGTACGCGGATGAGCTGCTGAACGACCTCGACGGCCTCGGCTGGCCCGAGCGCGTGAAGATCATGCAGCAGAACTGGATCGGCAAAAGCTTCGGCGTGAACTTCGGTTTCCCGTACGAACTCGACGGAGAGAAGGCGCTCCTGCGCGTGTTCACGACGCGTGCGGACACGATCATGGGCGTCACGTTCTGCGCGATCGCGGCCGAGCACCCGCTCGCCACGCGCCTCGCGCAGGGCAAGCCAGAGCTCCAGGCGTTCATCGACGAATGCAAGCGCGGCGGCGTCGCCGAGGCAGACGTCGCGACGATGGAGAAGAAGGGCGTCGCGACGGGCTTCTCGGTATCGCACCCGCTGACGGGCGAGCCGGTCGAGGTGTGGATCGGCAACTACGTGCTGATGAGCTATGGCGAAGGCGCGGTGATGGGCGTGCCGGCGCACGACGAGCGCGACTTCGCGTTCGCGAAGAAATACGGGCTGCCGATCAAGCAGGTTATCGCAGCCGAAGGCCAGACGTACTCGCTGGACGCATGGCAGGAATGGTACGGCGACAAGGAAGTCGCGGTCTGCATCAACAGCGGCAAGTACGATGGCCTGGCATACGGCGCGGCGGTCGATGCGATCGCGGCCGACCTGAAGGCCGGCGGCTTCGGCGACAAGCAGGTCACGTGGCGCCTGCGTGACTGGGGCGTGTCGCGCCAGCGCTATTGGGGCACGCCGATCCCGATCATCCACTGCCCGTCGTGCGGCGACGTGCCGGTGCCGGAGCAGGACCTGCCGGTCGTGCTGCCGGAAGACCTCGTGCCGGACGGCACAGGCAACCCGCTCGCGAAGTCGGAAGCGTTCCTGAACTGCACGTGCCCGAAGTGCGGCGCGGCCGCCAAGCGCGAAACCGACACGATGGACACGTTCGTCGACTCGTCGTGGTACTTCTCGCGCTACACGGCGCCGGACGCCGAGACGATGGTCGACGCGCGCACCGATTACTGGATGCCGATGGATCAGTACATCGGAGGCATCGAACACGCGATCCTGCACCTGCTGTATTCGCGCTTCTGGACCAAGGTAATGCGCGACCTCGGCCTCGTGAAGTTCAGCGAGCCGGCGAAGAACCTGCTGACGCAGGGCATGGTGCTGAACGAGACGTTCTACCGCGAAGACGCGACGGGCAAGAAGACCTGGTACAACCCGGCCGACGTGACGGTCACGCACGACGACAAGGGCCGCCCGGTCGGCGCGACGCTGAACGGCGACGGCCAGCCGGTCGTGCTCGGCGGCATCGAGAAGATGTCGAAGTCGAAGAACAACGGTGTCGATCCGCAGGTGCTGATCGACCAGTACGGCGCCGACACCGCGCGCCTGTTCACGATGTTCGCCGCGCCGCCCGAGCAGCAGCTCGAGTGGTCGGGTGCGGGCGTCGAAGGCGCGAGCCGCTTCCTGCGTCGCGTGT